>CAMDSM010000037.1 GCA_945906905.1 Altererythrobacter xiamenensis
AGCGATTGGCCTCGCGGCTCTCCGAAATAGCCACCAGCCAGGCCGATCTGGCCGAACAACACAAGGCCGCACAAACCGACCTGAACGACGCAGAGACGGACCGAACCGCCCTGCCCGATCCTGCCAGCGGCCGCGCCATGCTCGATGCCGCGCGCATGAAGCATGAGGCCGCGCGAGCAGCTCTGCAAACCGCCATGGCCGCCACGGCCTCGCTCGATCAGACGCTGGCGGTAGCGCGAGAGCGGGTGGCGGCGCAAAGGTCGGACAAGGCCAATTGGGAGGCCCGCGCGGGCGAGGCGGCGCGGCGTCTGGCGGGCATGGCGCGCCGGTTTGAGGAGATCGCCGAGGAGCGCGCGGTTATCGCCGCCAAGCCCGCCGGGCTGATGGCCGAGATCGAGGGCGGCGAGGCGCTGCGGGCAAGGCTGACGGCCGAACTGGTCGCCGCCGAGGCTGCGGTTGCCGCAGGAACCGAGGAGCAGCGCGGGGCCGATGCTGCATTGGCGGCGGCCGGCGAAGCGCTCTCCACCGCGCGCGAAAACCGCGCCACTCTGGCCACAAGGGCTGAGAATGAGGAGCAGCGGCGCGAGGAAATGGCCCGCATTTCGGGCGAGCGCTTCCACTGCCCGCCGCCGCTATTGACAGAGCGGTTCGCTTTTGAAGTCGCCAAAGTGCAGGATTCAGCCGCGGAAAGCGCCGAGATGGAGCGCCTCACCGCTTCGCGTGAGCGGATCGGCCCGGTCAATCTGGTCGCCGCCGAGGAACTGGCGCGGATCGAGCTGGAACATGGCACCAATGCCGCCGAGACGCAGGAACTGACCGAGGCGGTCCACCGCCTGCGCGGCTCAATCGGCAACCTCAACCGCGAAGGTCGCGAACGCTTGCGCGCGGCTTTCGAGGCCGTCGACGGCCACTTCCGCACGCTGTTCACCCGGCTGTTCGAGGGCGGGCAGGCGCATCTGGCGCTGATCGATTCGGATGATCCGCTGGAGGCCGGGTTGGAGATTTACGCCCAGCCGCCGGGCAAGCGCCTGCAATCGCTCAGCCTGCTGTCCGGCGGCGAGCAAGCCTTAACCGCAACAGCACTTATTTTTGCGCTATTCCTAACCAATCCGGCACCGATCTGTGTGCTCGACGAAGTCGACGCCCCCTTGGACGACGCCAACATCGACCGCTTCTGCGACCTGCTCGACTGGATGGTCGGCCAAACCGCCACCCGCTACCTGATCGTCACCCACAACGCCGTCACCATGAGCCGCATGCACCGCCTGTTCGGCGTAACGATGGTGGAAAAAGGCGTGTCGCGACTGGTGAGCGTGGATCTGGGCGAGGCGGCGGCGCTGGCGGCGGAGTGATGGCTCCACACTCAAATCTAGATCACATGCCGCTATAGTGGTTAGTTCAATCAATAGGGCCCGTTGCACTCGACCCGCAAAAACCTTTCTTCTGACGGAAGATATTCAACGTTGAGCTGTCCGCAGCTACCACCTTCCGCCCCAGGTAGATCTAACGGACTTTCGGCCCACGCAGTTTCGCCTGCATCCACCAAGCGCACTTCCCCGCCATCAATCGGACACGGGAACGGTGCCTCGCTTATTTCGCGGCAGGCTTCTGCAACAGATTCACGAAAATCCGGCGGGTGGATTGTGTATGATGCAACAACCACACCATCACCGCGCATGGCGTGATAACGTGAATAGCCATCAAGATCCAAAGTGTGTTCCGGCAGCACTACGGACTCTTCGATCAGTTTGACCAACTTCTCGCGCTCCTGCAGGACAGAATCTTCTACTTGCTCTGCACGTGGCTCAGGCTCGCCTTCCTCCGCACAACTGGATACCGCCACGGAGAGGAGAATAAATATTGAGAACCGGGCAGCAGGCATAACTGCACAATGGACTGAAATTCACGTGACGGCAATTACCGTGACGTAGCCCCCTACCTAACCCCAAACCAGATCACATGCCGCGGCCCTTTGCCGTTGCTGCGCGCCCGCACCACCACTTCTTCCACCGCAAAGCCAGCCTTAGTAAGCCTTGAGGCAAACACCGGATCGGGCCCGGCTGACCACACCGCCAGCACCCCGCCCGGCTTCAGTGCGGCCTTGGCGGCGGCCAAACCCTGGCGTGAATACAAGCGGTTGTTGTCTGCCCGCACCAGGCCGTCCGGTCCGTTATCGACATCGAGCAGGATCGCATCATAGCAGGCCCGTCCCTTGGCGATCAGGAAGGCGACGTCATTGTGGACCAGATCCACGCGTTTGTTGTCGAGGCACCCCGCGGTCATTTCCGCCATCGGCCCGCGCGCCCACTCGACGATTTCGGGCACCAGTTCGGCCACGGTCAGTTTCGTTTTCGGCCCCGCCACTTCCAGCGCCTTGCGCAGGGTGAAGCCCATGCCATAGCCGCCGATCAGCCAGCTTTGATCCGGCCTGCCGCCAAGCCGTTCGGCGGTCATTTCCGCCAGCGCCTCTTCCGATCCGCTCATCCGGCTGTTCATCAGCTCATTACGGTCGAGCACGATCATGAAATCGGCCCCGCGCCGCATCAACCGCAATTCCTCCCCGCCGGGGACGCGGGCGGTGGCGAGATGTTCGAGTGGGATCATAAGGAGGGCTATGCCCTTCCCGGTCGCTGGTGGCTAATCCAAAACAGCGTCTAATCCAGAACAGCGCCTAATCCAGAACAGCCCTTGGCCCCGGCCCTTTCAGCCCCAGCCGGTCATCCTTGTTATACAGGCGGCACTTTTCTAGGCTGAGGCAGCCGCAGCCGATGCATTGATCGAGCTGGTTGCGGGTGCGGGTGAGCAGGCCGATGCGGCGATCAATCTGTTCGCGCATGGTGCGGCTGATGCGCTGCCAATCGCCTTGCGTTGGGTTGCGGCCCTCGGGCAGCCCGGCCAGCTGCTCTTCGATCTCGCCCAGCGCCAGCCCCAGCCGTTGCGCGATCAGGATGAAGCTGACGCGGCGGATGTCGCTGCGCAGAAAGCGCCGCTGGTTGCCCCCGGTACGCACAGATTGCACCAGGCGCTTGGCCTCATAAAAGCGGATCGCCGACACGGCCACGCCGGTGCGGGTCGACAATTGGCCGATTGAAATGAAATTTGTGATCACCATGTGATTCTTATCCCCAATCCCTTGACCTGAACTTAGCTTGAGGTTGCATGATATGTAAATCCTGATTCGACTCGGGCGCATTGCTACGAGTTATAATGAATTTATTTCAACTGTTTACCGCAAGGATTTAGCACATGACCAAAGGCCGAATCGAACACGTCAACCTCACCGTCAGCGATATTGAGCGCTCGTCTGCCCTGTTCGAGGCGCTGCTGGGCTGGCACCAGCGCTGGCGCGGGGCTGCACAGGGCGGTGGTGAGACGATCCATGTGGGTGATGAGCATGGCTACATCGCGCTCTACACCGATGGCGCCGATCATGCCGGCCAACACAAGGGCCGCCCGCTCAACCATGTCGGGCTGCTGGTGGATGATCTGGCGGAATCAGAAGCCTTGGTGGTGGCGCACGGCCTGACCCCGTTCGGCCATGGCGAATATGCGCCGGGGAAGCGGTTCTATTTCTTCGACTGGGACGGGATTGAGTTTGAGCTGGTGAGTTACAGCTGATCAAAACGCCTCTTCGTAAACCCGGCTGATATCGCCGGCCCATTCGCCGTGGAACTTGTCGAGCAGGCGCTGGGCGGGCACTTTGCCGCTGCGGACGATCTCGTGCAGCGGATCGAGGTAGCCGGTCTCGTCATCGCCCGCGCCATTCAATCGCGCGCGGGAAGCGAGGCCGCGGTGGGCGATATCCATCACTTCGCACGCCAGATCGTGCAGCTTGCGGTCACCCGGAACCGGAGCATCGAGTGCCAGCGCGGGAACGGCATTGCGAAGAGCTTCACGCTCATCCAGCGTCCAGCCCTTGACCAGATCCCACGCCGCATCGAGTGCTCCATCATCATACAGCAGCCCGACCCAGAAAGCCGGCAGCGCGCAGATGCGGTTCCACGGCCCGCCATCTGCGCCGCGCATTTCGAGAAAGCTCTTCAGCCGCACTTCGGGAAAGGCGGTGGACATGTGATCCTGCCAGTCGCTCGGCGTGGGCAGTTCGCCCGGCAGCGCGGGCAGTTCGCCCTTCAGGAAGGCGCGGAAGCTCTGCCCGGCGGCGTCAATATACTTGCCGTCGCGGTAGACAAAATACATCGGTACATCGAGCATGTAATCGGCATAGCGTTCATAGCCAAACCCGTCCTCGAACACGAACGGCAGCATTCCGGTGCGCTGCGGATCGGTGTCGCTCCAGATGTGGCTGCGATAGGATAGCTGGCCGTTGGGCTTGCCCTCGGTGAAGGGCGAATTGGCGAACAAGGCAGTAGCCAGCGGTTGCAGGGCCAGGCTGGTGCGGAATTTCTTCACCATATCGGCCTCGCTCGAATAGTCGAGATTGACCTGAATGGTGCAAGTGCGCAGCATCATGTCGAGGCCCATACTGCCGACGCGCGGCATGTGCCGCAGCATGATGTCATAGCGGCCTTTGGGCATCACCGGCAGTTCGGCACGGGTCTTGTCGGGCCACATGCCCAGCCCCAGAAAGCCGACGCCGCATTCCTCGCCAATTTCCTTGCATTGCTGCAGATGGCGGCCGGTTTCGGCGCAGGTCTGATGGAGGTTTTCCAGCGGCGCGCCCGACAGTTCCAGCTGCCCGGCAGGTTCCAGACTGATCGCGCCGTCGGAACCGCTCATGGCGATGACGTTATTGCCCTCCTCCACCGGCTCCCAGCCGAAGCGACGCATCGCCAGCAGCATGTCGCGGATGCCGCAAGGCTCATCATACGAAGGGGCGTGCTTGTCACCTTTGCGGAACACCAGCTTTTCGTGTTCGGTGCCGATGCGCCAGCGCTCAGGCGGCTTCTCGCCGTCCTGCATCGGCAGGACCAGCTGGTCGCGGCTGGTGATCGGCCGCTCCTGTTCGTCTGTCGCCGTGCGTGTGCTCATGCCAGCGCCGTTAGGGGGTAAAGCGGCGTTGCGCCAGCGCGAAATTGTCTTTGCCCCGAGGTGTCGGACTTATGACCAATCGCCGCATGTGCCCATCCACAATGCCATGCCCGCAATGGCCGCAGTTTCGCCGCGCAGCACTCGTGGACCGAGCGAAATCGGGCGGGCTTGGGGGTGTGCGCGGACGGCCTCGCGCTCGGCCTCGTCAAAGCCGCCTTCGGGGCCGATCAGGAGGGCCGCAGGGCCAGGATGGGCGGCAAAGGCGGTGGCGGCTGGCTCCCCGCCCTGCTCATCGGCAAAGTACAGCGCGCGACCTTGGGGCCATTCGCGCAGCAAGGCATCGAGCTTGGCCAAGTCGGCCAATTCCGGCAGCACTGTGCGGGCGCATTGTTCGGCGGCCTCGGTCAGAATGGTGGTCGCGCGTTCGGGATTGAGCTTGTCGGCCACGCAGCGCCGGGTGAGCACGGGCACGATCCGCGCAGCGCCAAGCTCGCTGGCCTTTTCCAGCACCAGATCGAAGCGGTCCTTTTTCAGCAAGGCTGGACACAACCAGAAATCGGGCACCTGTTCGCGCGGGCGAAGTTTCTCGACCACGTCCAGCACAACATCGCGCTTGCCCGATTGCGCCACCCGCGCGGCCCATTCGCCAGTCACATTATCGCACAGGATCACCGCATCACCCGGTGACACGCGCATCACCCGGGCAAGGTAATGCGCTTGAACGCCGTCGAGCGTGACTTGGGCGCCGTCATGCAACGGTCCGGTGACGAACAGGCGCGGTGCGCTTCTGGGAGGCCAAGATGGGGTTGCGGGCATGGCTAGGCACTAGCGAGGCTTACCGCTAGGACGCAAGCTATGACTGCCGACCCCACAATCACCCCCGCGACAATTACGCCCGACAGCGAACACCGCGGCCTCGTCGGCCTGCTGCCCGCAACATTGCGCGACTACGCTCTGCTGGCGCGGTTTGATCGACCGATTGGCTGGTGGCTGTTGTTCTGGCCTTGCGCCTGGGGATTGTGGCTGACGGGTGCTGGCGTCCAGTGGCAACTGCTCGGCTGGTTGTTGCTCGGCTCGATCGCCATGCGCGGGGCGGGCTGCGTGTATAATGATATCGTCGATGCCGATCTTGACCGGCAGGTGACGCGCACCGCATCGCGCCCCGTGGCCAGCAGACGGGTGAGTGCCAAGGCGGCCTGGGTGTGGCTGCTGATGCTGTGCGCCATCGGCCTGCTGGTGCTGCTCCAGTTGCGCTGGCAGGCGCAAGCGGTGGCGCTGGGCAGTCTCGCGCTGGTGGCGGCCTATCCGTTCATGAAGCGCATCACCTGGTGGCCGCAGGCGTGGCTGGGGCTGGTGTTCACCTGGGGCGCGCTGGTGGGCTGGGTGGCCTTGCGGGGCGACCATCCGGGCGTAGTGGGCGCGCTCTATGCCGGGGCGTTCTTCTGGTGCATGGCTTACGATACGATCTATGCCCTGCAAGACCGCGAGGATGATGCGCTGGTTGGGATCAAAAGCTCGGCGCTGCGGCTGGGGGAGAATGTCCGCGCGGGCGTGGGGCTGTTCTATGGTCTGGCCTTGGCCTGTATCGCGCTGGCCTTCTGGCTGTTGCGGGCAGACTGGATCGCGCTGCTGGCGCTGATTCCGGCGGCGCTGCATTTCATCTGGCAGGTGGCGACGCTCGATCCCGCGGACGGGGCCAACCCGCTCGCGCGCTTTCGCTCCAACCGCTGGGCTGGCGCGCTGGTGGCCATGGCCTGCTATGTTGTCGGCAACGCTTAACTATTCGGCCGGTTGCAATTGCCCCTGCACCGGACGAGGATTGCCTCGCCGCCACAATCGCGCCAACCGGCTGGTGATCAGGCCGTGTTGCTGCATCCAGTCGTAATAGTCGCGATACTTGGGATCTTCACCCAGCAGATGCGCTTCTTCGGTGCGGGCGCGCCAGTAGTAGATGCCGCTCACCACGCCGAGAAAGAAGGTGTTGCGGATGACATCGGCGAGCGATCCGCTGGAAACGATAAACGGCAGGGTCGAGCACCACCAGAAGGTGTTTTTCGCAAGGTAGGCCGGGTGGCGGGTGTAACGGAACGGACCGTTGGTCAGCACGCCGCGATAGGTCAGGTTGGAAAAACGGATGCCGAACGCGAAGGTCGCCCAGGCATAGACAGCGGTCAGGAACACCAGCCAGCCAGCCCAGATCCACGCCAGCAGCTCGTGCCCTTGCAGCACCGTGCCCCAGCCCACCGTGTTGTATTCATACTGGATAATCCCGCCGCCACCCATGAAGCCATACACGAACGGCGGATAGCACAGCAGCGCCGCCAGCCAGCCAGCCAGAAACGGGTTGCCGCTGCGGATATGGGCATCGAGCGGACGCATCGTCAGCAGGTATCCGACCGTGCCGATCTGCACATCGATCACGAACAGCAATTCGAACAACAACATCCCGATCCGCACCGGATCGCCCAGAAACTCGGCCGGATTGGCCTCCACCACGGCAGCAAAACCGGGTGGCAGGATGCTGATCATGAAGGCGCTGAAGAAGCCCTTGATCGCCCATGAGCGGGCGTGCTTCTTGATCTGGCCCGCGTCCCAGCCTTCGCGACCCAGCAGCATCGCGCCAAAATGCCACGCGTGGTCCTTCGGCTCGATCAGCACGCGGTCAAGCCACAACACATAGGGCACCGAGAGCACGATCATCGGCACAATCGCCGCCCCGATCACCTCCATCGCGAACAGGTATTGGCCATCCCAATACCAGCGGCCAAGGCCATAGAACGCCCCGATCAGCGCCCATGTGGCCCATAGGGCCGCCAGCTTGGTGGAGGAAATGTCGATGCTGTCAGCCACAGCGCGCGGGCGGCTCCAGTCGATCCCGGTCGAAGGATTGCGGTGGACCTTTTCCACCAGCACTGACCATGCCGCCATCGCCAGACCTGTCAGCAACATCGCCAGCAAAGCCGAAAACGGCCCGGACATCACCTCGCGCGGGGTCGGCAGGCTGAACGCCTCGACCACCTGCGGCCAGGCACGGCACAGCAAGATATAGGAAAACAACGTGATCAGCCCAACCAGCCCGACGCGGGGGGAAACATCGCTGGCGGGCAGCGCCAGTGATGTTTGGGGCGGTGGGGTTTGGGGCGGTATGGCGCTCATCCGCTGGCCTTAACCGCAAAAGGGTTAAGGCAGCGGAAACGCGGGTGGACTGGGGTGGACTAGGGCAGCCTTACCTGAAGGCGGTAATCCGGCCGCTGTCATCCAGAAGATACAACGTGTTGTTGGCCACCACCGGCGGCAGCGAGACGCCGCCCGACAGTTCGGTGAACAAGGTCGCCTCGCCGGTCAGCACGTCGACCGAATGCACTTCGCCTTCGCTGCTGGCAATCCACAGGCGGTTGTTTGCCAGCACTGGCCCGGTCCAGAAGATCGGTCCCTCACGGTCCTCGGCATCGCGCCAGGCGGCCATCTGCGTGACCCAACGCACGCGCCCGGTGCCCCGCGCAATCGCCAGCAGCCGGGCATCGTCGGTCAGGGTGAATATCCATTCGCCCGCCAGTGCCGGGGTGGAAATGCCCGCCAGGGTCAAGTCCCAGATGCGCTGGCCGGTGGTCAGTTCGTAAGCCGCCATGCGTCCGCCCTGCCCCAGCGCGAACACCTGGCCGCCCGAAATGATCGGATCGGCATCCACGTCGGTCAGCGCGCCAACCTGGGTGCTGACCGATGTGCGCGCCAATGCGTCCGACCACAGAACGCGGCCGTTCTCATAGCGATAGGCGACCACTTCACCAGAGGAATAGCCCGCGATGACAGAGCCTTGCGCTGCCGCCGGAGCCGCCACGCCGAACACGCCCGATTGGCCCGAAGCCGCCGCATCCTGCCACAACGGCTCTCCATCGGCCACGTTGAGCGCGTGGATCTGGTTGTCCTGCGTCATCACATAGACCGAATTGAACGCCACCGTGGGCGAACCGCGCAACGGGCCAGCCGGCTTCTTGCGCCAGATCTCCGCGCCGCTGGCAGCATTCAGCGCCACCACATCGCCGGTGCCGCTGGTGGCATAGACCACATCGTTGGCAAATGTCGCTCCGCCGCCGAAAGTGGCATCGCGCAGATCGCCCGAAACCTGGATCGTATGGCTCCACACCCGCGCGCCGCTGGTGGCATCGAAGGCATGGATCACGCCCGAACTATCGACCGCATACAACCGGCCCCCGCCAATCACTGGCGAGGCGGCAAGGCGGCGCGAGTTGGTGGTGCCAGCGATCTGCGCGCTCCATGCGCGCACCGGGGTGGACGACAGCGTGACATGGCCGGTCACCTTGGCCGCATTGCGCCCGCCTTGCGGCCAATCGGCATTGGTTTCGGCCGTGGGCAGGATCACCGCGACACTGGCCAGCAGCGGATCGGCCGTAACCGCAGTGGCGATGCGTGACAGGATCGGCGTGCGATTGCCGACGGTCGGCGTATCGGGATCATCGTTGCCGCCGCCGCCAAAGGTGCTGCACCCGGCCAGCGCCAGCGCCAGCATTGCCGCGCCAGCCAGGCGGACAAAAGAACGGTGAGAAATGGCCGAACTGGTCATGCAATAATCCTGCTTCATTGGGCCGCAGCCGCGCCATTGCCAGAGCCCAGATCGCTCATCAGCTCTTCCACATCATCAATCGCATCGAAACCATAGCGCCCGGCCAGCTGGCGGGCACGATCGCGCAGACTTTCGGGCACGCTCTCGTCCTGAGCGATGGCCACGAGCAGCGGCCCGGCCTGATCCGGCTTGTTCTGATCGAGATAGGCATGGGCCACAAGTTCCCCGGCGCTGCCGAACCACGGATTGCCCGCTACTGCCAGCGGCCCCAGGCGATCAATCACAGCCTGAGCTTCCATATTATCAAAATTGGCCGTCACCAGCCGCAACAGCGCCGAATCGCGCGTGGGCTGCGGCACATCCTCGTCAGCCACAACCTGCTCGTAGAAGGCCACCGCATCATCGGTGCGCCCGCCCTCTAGCGCGATGGCCGCGCGCAGCATATTGGCAGAAGCCTTGGCGGCGGGGCTGATCTGGCCATCGATGGCAGCCAATTCCTGATCCGCCAGCTCCAGATTACCCGCTTCCAGCTCGTCCATTGCCAGCACGAGGTGTTCCGACTGCTGTTCCAGCGCGCGTTCGTTACGGCTGTCCCAATAGAGGTAACCGCCGAATGCCGCCAGCCCGAGCGCCGCGCTGATGCCCACAGACCAGCCATATTTGCGCAGCGCGCCGGTCACCTCATCGGTGCGCACGGCTTCATCGACCTCGCGCATCAGCATTTGCTGGCTGAGGTCGGCTTTGTCGGGCTTGGTGCCGTTGGCGGGATCGTTGGGTGTAGTGGCCACGTGTTCTTCTGGAATAAAGGAATGGTTCTGGAGGCGCTGTTAGGGCTTGGCGCGCGCCAATTCAATTCATGAATCGAGCCTGTCCCCCAAGTGGTGAACCCGCGATGAAGCCGATCAGCGCCCCATCAGCCCCCAATAGAGCGCGCGATAGCGCCGGGTCATCGCGTCAGCATCATATTCGGCCTGCGCCTTGAGGCGATTGGCCGCGCCGATGCGGCGGCGTTGGTCGGGCTGCTGGGCGAGATTGCGCAAACTGCCCACCAGCCCCGCCTCATCGCCCGCAGCGCTCAGCAGCGGACCGTTCTCACTCGCCACCATCTCGGCAATATCGCCGACGCGCGGAGCCACCACCGGCACGCCCGCGGCCATTGCCTCGACCACCGAGATCGGGAACTGTTCGGAATGCGATGACAGGGCGAAAATATCGAACAGGCCGACGATCTTTTCCGGTTGATCGACAAAGCCGGGCAGATGGACGCGCGCCTCCACCCCCAGATCGCGCGCCAGTTGCTCCAATGCGCCACGCTGCGGCCCCTCGCCCGCGATCACCAGCTGCCATTCGGGCGGCAGCTGCGCAATCGCACTCACCAGCACCGCCAGATTCTTAACCTCCCGCAAGCCCGCCAGCGTGCCGAGCCACAGGCTGCCGCTGGCCTTGGCAAGGCCGGGCTGCACTTGCGGTTTGGGCGCTTCGGCAAAGTCCTGTGTCTCGATCCCGTTGCCGATCCGCTGCACCCGCGCACGCGGCTGCTGCCATTGTTCGAGCGCGATCCGTTCCAGCTGGCGCGATGGCACCACCAGCGCTGCGCTGCGCCCCAAGGCGATCCGGCGATACCAGTTGCGGCGGGTCTTGAGGCGGTCAATCTCGTCCTCGTTGAAGCCGTCCTCATGATGCACCAGCGGGGCCAGACCGAACCTGTCGGCAAACAAGGTGTGCGCCATCACCGCATCGATCGCGCCCCAGTTGTAGCTACAGATCAGGTCAAACCTAGTCATCGCTTCGGCCAGCGCCTTCAGCCGCCTTGGCGTGGGCCGCCCCTGCAACGGCGGAAACCTTGGCCAGCTGACTTTCACCACTGACGACAGCAAATGCGCCGCGCCACGCTTGGTCGGATCGCCCGAAACGATGGCATGATCGGCGTCCTGCTGCCAGGCGTTGATCAGCCGAGTGCAGCGCACTTCCTTGCCGCCTGCATCAAAAGTGGAGTGCAGGTGCAGGATGCGCGGGGGCAGCAAATTCATCAAACCGACTCAAGCAGCCGGGCAATGGCCGCGCGCGCTTCTGGCTCATCCAGCGTGGGGGCATGGCCTGTTCGGGCAATAGTCACCGCTTCCAGCCCGGAAATCTTGCGCTCCATCGCCTTTAATGTTGCAGCCGACAGGATGTCGGACAGCGCCCCGCGCAGCACCAGCCGTGGCACCGCCGGCATGGCGCGGAAGACGGGCCACAGGTCGCCCGCAGGCTCGTCGCCCGCTGCCGCGAACGGCTCGGCAATGCGCATGTCGTAGTCATAGCCGATGCGGCCCGAATTGCTGATCACCATCAGCCGTTTGGCCAGCCGCAGCCAGTCGGATAGCTCATTGTCAGGGTAAATCGCGCCCATGTTCTCCTGCAACTGGCGCGCGGCGTGCATCCAGGTGGGAAAGCTGCGCCCTTGCCCCACCGTATCGCGAATCCGCGCCAGACCCGCAGGCTCGATCAGCGGGCCAATGTCGTTGATGACAATTCCGGCGAAACGTTCGGGCATCACGCTGGCCAGCAGCGCCGTCACAATCCCGCCCAGCGACGTGCCGATCGCCACCACCTTGCTCAGCTGCAAGTGATCGAGCAGCGCGGCCACATCGCCAACATAGGTCATGGGCACATAGGTCGAGGTATCGCGGGCATAATCGCTATCCCCGCGCCCGCGAAAATCGACCGCGATCACACGCCGCTGGCCACAAAACGCCTCCGCCACTCCCTCAAAATCGCGGGCATTGCGGGTAAGGCCGGGCAGACACAGGATCGCGGGGCGGTCAGAAGAACCGGCCTTAGGCCCAGCATAGTCGCGGTAATGCAGCTTGAGGCCGTCGGCGGTTTCCCAGGTGCCATCAATCCATGACGATTCTGGCCAGGGTTGTCCGGTCATGGCGGATATCGCATCCTTTGTTTCGCGCCAGCTTGCGCCGGTGGGTTTGGAAGGCCACTAATGCCAGATGCACGCCGAACCGCAAGATGCCCCTTACCGCCCCGACCACGCAATTTCCGCCATTTCCAACTGGATCGGCGATGTGGTGGCGCCTGCCGTGTTCCCCGAACACCGCTTGCGCTTTCGCAACAATCGCTGGGATCGCGCGGTAGGGCTTGGCGATTTGTCGGATGCGCAGTGGATCGAGCATTTCGGACGCTTCCAGCCCTTGCCCGATAATCTGCCGCAGCCGCTGGCGCTGCGCTATCACGGCCACCAGTTCCGCCACTATAATCCCCAGCTCGGCGACGGGCGCGGCTTTCTGTTTGGGCAGTTGCGCGATGGAGCAGGCCGCCTGCTCGACCTTGGCACCAAGGGCAGCGGGCGCACGCCGTGGAGCCGAACGGCCGATGGGCGGTTGACGCTGAAAGGCGCGGTGCGCGAAATTCTCGCCACCGAAACGCTTGAAGCGCTGGGCGTCAACACCTCCAAGACTTTCAGCGTGATCGAAACCGGCGAGCAACTGGTGCGCGGCGATGAGCCATCGCCCACCCGCTCGGCCGTGCTGGTCCGCCTGTCGCATAGCCACATCCGCATCGGCAGCTTCCAGCGCCTCGCCTCCTTGGGCGAGCTGGAGCATCTGGCCGCGTTGGTCGACTATTGCCTCGCCCAATACCCCGGCCCGCCGCCGCCCGCCGATGCACCGGGGCGTGAGCAGCCGGCAGTTATCCTGCTGCATCAGGCGGTCGAGCGGATGGCCGATCTGGCCGCCAGCTATATGGTCGCAGGCTTCGTCCACGGCGTGCTCAATACCGATAATATCGCCATCACCGGCGAGAGCTTTGACTATGGCCCGTGGCGCTTCCTGCCGCACTGGGATCCCACCTTCACCGCCGCCTATTTTGACGAAAACGGCCTCTACGCCTTCGGTCGCCAGCCCGAGGCGATCCGTTGGAACGTGGGCCAGCTGGCGGTGGCCCTGCGCCCACTGGTGGAGCAGCCAGAGCCGCTGATCGCTGCGCTCGATCGCTATGGCGCATGTTATCAGACGAGCATGATGCGGCGCTTCTGCTGGCGGCTGGGGGTGGAGAGCCAAGGCCTGGAGGCGGACTCCGCGCTGATCGAGGCCGCCGAACACACCATGCGCGAGGAACGGATCGGCCCACACGACTATTTCCACCGCCAACGCGGCGATGGCGGCGTGCCGACAAGCCTGCTGATAGAGGAAGTGGAGCAGATCTGGGCCGCCATTGCCGAAAATGATGACTGGTCAATGCTGGACGCCAAGATCGCCACCATCCGAAAACTGGGCGTTGCGCTGGGCATTCCGCCCGCCCCGGCAGGCTAAATCAACCCCGTCTGCTCACCATGTGCTTGTAAAGTCCTGCTACGCAATAACCCGATAGCAGCGGTTGCAGGCGCAACCTTTTATGGAATATCTCGCCGCACCCGCCTAATGCAGCTGAAAGACGCGATTCAGAAAGGCTGGCTACCCTTGGCCAATACAGAACTGGTTTCCTATGAGCCGGCCACCGGCGCAGAACTGTGGCGTGGCAAGATCGGCGATGTCGACGCCACCGTTGGCCGCGCGCGCCGGGCCTGGCCGCAATGGGCCGCCAAGCCGCTCGCCACCCGCATCGAACTGCTGCGCCGCTTCGCCAACGAAGTGCGCAGCGCGCAGGAACCGTTCGCCGAACTGATCGCGCGCGAAACTGGCAAGCCTTTGTGGGAAGCGCGCACCGAGGTGGAATCGGTGATCGCCAAGGTAGAGATTTCCGCCCGCGCCTATGGTGAGCGAACCGGGCAAAAGCGGCTCGACGGCGGGTTGCAGGGTTCCTCGGCGGTGCGCCACAAGCCGCACGGGGTCCTGGTGGTTCTGGGGCCGTATAATTTTCCCGCGCACTTGCCCAATGGTCACATCATCCCGGCGCTGATCGCTGGCAACGCGGTTATCTTCAAGCCATCGGAAAAGACCCCGGCGGTGGGCGAGATGCTGACCACCTTGTTCCACCGAGCCGGGATTCCCGCCGCCGTCGTGCAAGTGCTGGTGGGCGGCCCCGATGAAGGCAAGGCGCTGGTGGCGCACCCCGATATCGATGGCGTGCTGTTCACCGGATCGGCCCAGGTCGGGATCGCCATCAACAAGAAGCTGGCAACCGATCCGGGCAAGATCGTGGCGCTGGAAATGGGCGGCAACAATCCGCTGGTGGTGTGGGATACGCCCAAGATCACCGATGCCGCCGCGCTGATTGTGCAGAGCGCCTTTACCACCGCTGGCCAACGCTGCACCGCCGCGCGCCGCCTGATCATCAAGTCTGACATGTATGACGATGTGCTGGGCGAGGTGAAGAAGCTGACCGATCGGCTGATCATCGGCGCGCCATTCGATGATCCGCAGCCCTTTATGGGCCCGGTGATCGACAACCGCACGGCCGATCAATTGTCCGAAAGTTTCGTTTATTTCCTCACCAATGGCGGCAAGGCGATCAGCCATATGCGCCGTCCGCACGATGATCTGCCGTTCCTCACCCCCGGCATCATCGACACCACCGCCATGGCCACCCGGCCCGATGTGGAGCTGTTCGGCCCGTTGCTGCAAGTGATCCGGGTCGATGAGCTGGATCAGGCCATCGCCGAGGCCAACAACACCCGCTTTGGCCTGGCGGCATCGCTGGTGGGCGGCACACCGCAGGATTACAACCGTTTCTGGGCCAATATCCGCGCGGGTATCGTCAACTGGAACCGCCCGACCAATGGCGCAAGCTCCGGCGCGCCGTTCGGCGGCGTGGGCTTTTCGGGCAACCATCGCCCGGCGGCCTATTATGCGGCCGATTATTGCGCCTATCCGGTGGCCAGCACCGAGATGGAACAACCGCGCGCCAGCGTGGGTGTGGGGTTCAAGGAGTAGGGCTTACCCGCCCGTCGTCACCAGATCGACTGAGGTCTGCCCGCCAGCACTGGTCCGCGCGAACACCATGAAGCTGCGACCCTGCCGAACTCCGCCCAGCACATGATCGGACCCCTGCATGATCCGCTGCAAGGTGAACTGCTCGGCCATGGCGCGGGTGTAGTAGAAATCCAGCACATCGTCCAAGCTCACTGGCGTGGTGAAATTGACCACGCGCAGGCGGCATTGGCCCCCCTCGACAATGGCATCGGTGCCGGCTGCCTCGTGCACCGCAGCGCGCGGATAGACCGGGAAGGCAGCGGGCATTCGGGCAGCCCATGATGCGCTGAACTGCGCCAGCGCCGCGCAATCGCGATTTCCTGCCCCCGGAGTCGAAGCGGCACGCGCGGCAACGCTGAGCGCGGCCTCGGGCGGCAAGTCGCCTCCACCCGCTCGGGCGCTGGGGCATGGCGCACAGCCCCGCTTCCACCCAGCAGCACCAGCGCCTCGGCCCGCGCGGCCATCGCCGCTTCGGGGCCGCTATCGGGCCGGGGAAGTGATCCATCGGGCGAGGCAAGGCTGGCGGCGTGGTTGGCGCCGTTGCGGTTGACCATATCGGGATCGACCATGATCTGATCGGCCAGCGCGGCATTCATCAGCGGATCGGAATGATCTGGCACAGTGGTATTGTCTCCCGCCGCCTCCTGCCCGCATGAGGACAGCAACAGCGAGGCACCAAGGGCACAAGTGAGGACACGCGCGAGGCTCATGCGGCCAGCCATAGCGCAGGAATTACCAAGAGCGGTTTAACGCCGCGCCCTTTTTCAAGCCTTGCTGCATGGTGGCCAGTGACCTAGCGATATGCGCGATGGATCAGCAGCAGCACCCCTCACCCCCCCCACCCAAACGCGGCCTCGCCTATGCCTTGGGCGCGCATGTTATCTGGGGGTCGATGCCGCTGTATCTGCTGCTGGTGCATTCTGTTCCGCCGCTGGAATTCGTGGCCTGGCGGCTGATCTTCACCCTGCCCTTGTGCCTGGCCATCCTGGCCATGGTGACCGGCTTTGCCGAGCTGCGCGCGGTGCTGCGCAACAGCCGAGCCATGCTCACATTGCTGGGCAGTTCAACGATGATCGCGATCAACTGGTTCCTCTATGTCTGGGCGATCCAGACCGGCCATGTCTATGCCGCCAGCCTTGGCTATTACATCCTGCCGCTGATGATGATGCTGCTGGGGCTGGTGTTTCTGGGCGAGCGGCTGACGCCGCTGCAATGGTGGGCGGTGGCGCTGGCGGGCGTAGGGGTTACTGTGCTGGCGGTGGGCGCGTTGACGACGCTGTGGCTCAGCCTTTCGATGGCGGTGACCTTTGGCGTCTATGGCCTGCTGCGCAAGACCGTGGCCGCCGGGCCGCTGGCCGGGCTGACGGTGGAAACTCTGATCCTCGCCCCCTTCGCGCTGGCCATTGTCGGCTGGTATGGCGCCGGGCCCGACGGCAGCGCCATGGCGCAAGGCTGGGGCGTGGCGCTGGCCGTGGCCGGCAGCGGACCGATGACAGCGCTTCCGCTGCTGATGTTCGCCAGTGCCACCCGCTCAATGCCCTATACGGTGATTGGCTTCCTGCAGTTCCTCTCGCCCACGGTGGTGTTCGCGATGGGCCTCTTCGTGTTCGGCGAGGAGCTGAAACCGGCGCAGCTGGCGTGCTTTGTGGCGATCTGGGCGGCGGCTTTACTGTTTACGATCGGGTTGTTCAGGAAGCCTGCGGGGGCTTAGAGCGCTTTCCTACAACACCCGGCCCTTGCTACAGCCCCGAAAGCTCTTTCACATCGTCCGCACCCAGCCCGCCGCCACAAGCAGCAATGTGTGCGCAAAGTGCAGGTTTTTGCGCCAATCCCGGAAATTGTCACCCTGCCAAAGCGGCAATCACGATATTGATAAATAGGATATTTTTATGAAATAGACTGGGTGACACAGTGTCACCCAGTGTCACCCAAAACCTACCCCACAAACTGCCAGCGCAGCACCTCACCGGCATGGAACGGCACCAGTTCCTCTGCGCCTGCAAGGATGCTGGCAGGCACCGGGCAATCCACCCGCTCCAATGTCACCATGTCCTCATTTACCGGCAGACCATAAAACGCCGGGCCAAAGCGTGAGACGAAATCTTCAAAACAACCCAACGCGCCCTCATCCTCGAATACGGTGAGATAACTCTCCAAAGCATAAGGCGCGTTGAAAATCCCCGCGCAACCGCAGGCGCTTTCCTTGGCCTCGCGGGCATGTGGCGCGCTGTCTGTGCCGAGAAAAAACTTCGGATTGCCGCTGGTCGCCGCCGCGCGCAGGGCCAGCCGGTGCTTCTCGCGCTTGGCCACGGGCAGGCAATAGGCATGTGGCCTGATCCCGCCCACCAGCATGGCGTTGCGGTTGAGGTGGAGATGCTGCGGGGTGATAGTGGCGGCGACATTATTGCCCGCGCTTTCCACAAACTGCACCGCCTCGGCCGTGGTGATATGTTCGAACACCACTTTCAGCGTGGGAATATCGCGCAGCAACGGCTGCAGCACCTGCTCGATAAACACCGCCTCACGGTCAAACACATCGACCTCGGCGTGCGTCACTTCGCCGTGGACGCACAGCACCATGCCCACCTCGGCCATGGCCTCCAAAGCGCCCCTGATATGCGCCACATCGGTCACGCCGCTGTCAGAATTGGTGGTCGCGCCTGCGGGATAGAGCTTGGCGGCGGTGAACACCCCTTGCGCCGCGCCGAGCACCAGTTCCGCCGGATCGGTCTTGTCGGTCAGGTAAGCGGTCATCAGTGGGGTGAAGGTCATGCCCGCAGGCACAGCGGCCAAAATCCGCTCCCGATAGGCCATAGCGGCGGCCACGCTGGTGATTGGCGGAGTGAGGTTGGGCATCACGATGGCGCGGGCGAACTGGCGCGCAGTGTGGCCCACCACGCCGGCCAGCATCGCCCCATCGCGCAAGTGGACGTGCCAATCATCGGGGCGGCGGATGGTGAGTTTCGTTGTCATGCCTTCCCCTTAGCCAAGCCTGCCCCTATCTGTCACCCATGACCAATCCCCGCCTGCACAACCGCGCGATTATCCGCATTTCCTCCACTGGCGACAATACCGCCGATTTCCTGCAAGGCTTGGTGACCAACGATGTGACCGGCCCCCTGCCCGCTTATGCCGCACTGCTGAGCGCGCAGGGCAAGCACATGTTCGACTTTATCGTCTGGGCAGACGGGGACGATCTGCTGCTCGATTGCGAGGCGGCGGTGGCGGATGAGCTGGTGCGGCGCTTGTCGCTCTATCGCTTGCGTAAACAGTTGAGCATCGCCCGCGATGATGCGCTGGGAGTGTTCTGGGCGCTGGATGGAGCAGCCCCGCACGATCCGCGCCTGCCCGCTCTCGGCCACCGCTGGATCGCTCCTTTTTCCTCCGACGATGACAGCGCCGATGCCGCATGGCTCGCCCACCGCCTTGCACTCGGCGTAGCGGAAGGCCGGGCGGAACTGGGCGATCTGCTGTGGCTGGAAACCAATGCGGCGGACCTGAACGGCGTCAGCTTCACCAAGGGCTGCTATGTGGGCCAAGAAAACACTGCGCGGATGAACTGGCGGCAGAAGGTTAACCGGCGGCTGCTGGTGGTGCCGCAGGAGCAATCAGAC
>CAMDSM010000038.1 GCA_945906905.1 Altererythrobacter xiamenensis
GGTGATCGTTTACCGCTTCACCAGCGCAGACAACCTCGAATGGCGCGAAGGAAGGCAAACGTGGCAGGCCGCGCGCTACAATGCATGGGAGAACATGCCCGGCGTGTTCATCTTCGGCCATCTGCTGGCAGGCAAGCCCGATCATGACGGGCATATCGTTGTTGCCGATCTCGCCAACGGCAAGGCGACCTGTTTTCGCGGCACGCTCAATACGCCATATTTCGCCAACGAGGCCGGCGCGGAAACGTTGTTCGGCAAAATTGTCGGCGAGGACATTCCCGATCCGGGCGAGGAGCGGCACGAGCGGACGCTGGATATGCTGGGCCGCTGCTTCACCTGGTCCTATTCGCCCGGCCTCACCTCAATGCATCTTTACTCCAGCCCCAACACGGTCAGCTGGATCATCTTCACCCCCAGCGGCCACGGCGGCGCGGAATGGAGCGGAAGCGGGGATTTCGTGAAAATCCGCGATCAACTGTATTTCTGCCGCTGGCAGGAGGAAGCCTGCAACGGCACATTGGGCACAATCCTGATCAACATGCGCACCATGCATGACAGCGGGATCGGCTACCATTGCGGTGCCGAGGGCCTCTCGCTGAGGGCAATTGGTGCCTATGCCCGCCATGCAGGCAAGTTTGATGTGACCAAATACCTTGGCGAAAAGCGGGGAGGATATTCGGTATGAACACCACCAACCGCAGGGCTTTTCTGAAAGCGGGCGCACTTGTCGCCGCGCCGATTGGCGTATTGGCCCCCACCATCGTTCTGGCCGCAAGCGATGGTGGCACCGCCGCCCGCCTCGCAAAGCTGGAGGATGAACAGGCCATCACTGGGCTGACGCGCGACGCGTTGCGGCGTTTCAACGCGGGCGAAACGTTCGGGTTCGATCCCGCGATAAGCGCTATCACACCCGATGCCCAGGCCGATCCGGTGATCGAGATTGCCGCCGATGGCACCAGCGCCAGTTTGCGCCAACTGTGCGCGATTGATCGCAGCATCGCCTTTTCGGGCAATTCCACGATCGAGCGGATGGCGCGGTTTCAGGGGCAGGCGGCGGCCAGTACGGGAAGTTCGGGGACGTTAGATGCCCGCTTGGTGCGTTTGGGTGACGGCTGGGAAATTGAGCGGCTGAGCATCGTTTGAGCACAGGTTTTGGGGAGAGAATTGCCATGAAATACCTTGCCGCTGTCAGCCTGACAGCTCTGGTGCTGAGCGCCTGTTCCACGGCCGACCAGCCCGCCCGTAGCTCCATGACCGCCACGGCAACGCAGTGCAATTCATTCGATGCCACCGTGATCGGCGCCAGCAATGCCACCCGGCAATGGGTCGCCGCGACGGACGCACTGCCGGCCTATTGCGAGGTCTCCGGAACACTTGCCCCCGCAAGTGGCTCCACCATCGGCGTGGTAATTCGCCTGCCCGCTGCTTGGAACGGCAAGGTTCTGGGCATCGGCGGCGGTGGCTGGGCGGGCAATGTCACCATTCAGGCAGCCAGCGATGGCCTGTCCAAGGGCTATGCCACCATGCAAACCGATGGCGGCAATGCCGGAACAGACGTGTGGGCCAATGGCTGGGTCAGCGAGCGGCCTGAAAGCGCGATCGATTTCAGCCACCGCGCGATCCACGAGATGACCGAGGCTGGCAAGGCCGTCGCTGCCGCCTTTTATGGCCAGCCGCATACCCGCGCCTATTACAACGGCTGTTCCACAGGCGGGCGCATGGGCCTGATGGAGGCGCAGCGTTATCCAGATGATTACGATGCGATCATCGCCGGCGCACCAGTCTATACCCTGCAAACGCAAACCAGCGCGGTGTTCCGCAACCAGGCCTTTGCCGCCGATGGCCGCGCCGGGGCCTTCAGCGCCGAGGATCTGACGCTGGTTCAAACTAGCGTTCTGGCACAGTGTGACGCAGATGACGGGTTCACCGATGGCGTGGTCAACAATCCCGCCGCGTGCAACTGGCAGCCCTCTAGCCTCCAATGCAGCGGCGCGAAAACCGCCAGCTGCCTCACCGTCGGGCAGGTCACCTCGTTGCAATCGGTCTATGACGGGCGGCGGGCTTCGGATCGCAGCTACGCCATGCTGCCGATGCGTCGCGGCGGCGAGGCGGGCTGGTCATTCTTTGTCGGCACCAGCGGCTCGGGCGAAGATTCATCGCGCGGCGGTGGACTTGGCGGCGTCTATCCCCTCGCCAATCCCGGCGTTGCATGGAACATGCTGGGCATGACCGAGGCCGACTACCTCAGGGTGCGCGCCAGCCCTTTTGCCGCGCTGTATGAAGCCAAAAACCCCGATCTGTCGGCCTTCTTCGAGCGTGGCGGAAGGCTGATGATGTGGCACGGCGAAAGCGACCCTGGCCCCAGCCCAGTGGCCACGCTCGACTATGTCCAGGCGGTGATGGCGCAGAATCCCGAAGCGGCAGACCAGTTGCGCTATTACACGCTGCCCGGCGTTGGCCATTGCCGTGGCGGACCCGGCGCAGATGCGGTCGATTACCTGGCAGCGATGGACAGCTGGGACCGCACCGGCACCGCGCCCGAAAGACTGATCGGCCGCAACCTGCAAAGCGGCATCACCCGCCCGCATTGCGCTTGGCCCAACGTCGCCCGCTTCAATGGCGCAGGCGATGCAAATGATCCGGCCAGTTGGAGCTGCGTGGCGCGCACCACCTGACGATATCCCCTCCCTCCAGTGGGGAGGGGAGAATTGCACGTCCCGTGTTTACTTTTCGTTCCGCTTGGCGATAGTGGTCTGATGGCCCCCGAACTTGCCGCACCCCCCGCTCTGGCCCTGCCCGCGATCCACGCCAGCCATGCGGGTTGCTGGCTGAGGCACGCAGAGGGCACCACAACCGGCGTCGGCAAAGGTGAGGCGGTGATGGCGGCAGCGGATTCGCCGCTGCTGATGGTCAATGCCCCGCTGGTGGCCACGCGGCTGGGCTATCCCGATCTGTCGGGGCTCGATCTGCTGGAACTGTTCGCTTTCATCCACCCGGCGCGCTTCTGTGTGCCCACGCCAAAGGGCCTGGCCCATGCTCTGGGTCTGGCAGAGCCTGTGGCCGATGATGACGTGCCGCGATTTCTGCAAGTGGCGGCAGGCGCTCTGCTCGCTACCTGTGCCAGCCCCGATTGGCCTGAGCGCGATGGCGCGTGGAGCGTGTTGCAATCGCTCGCCCGTCTGCGCTGGGCCTGGTCAGGCGTAATCGCCCCGCACCTCGCCAAGCCCGAAAAGGCCGAGAAATGGGTGTTTGGCGTCCTGCCTGATTGGGATGAAGCGGCCGAGCGCCCCCAGCCTGCACAGGTCCAGCTGGAAGAAGCCGCAGTAACGCAAAGGCTCGACCAGCTGACCGGCGAACGCGCGGAACAGCGCAGCGGCCAGCAGGACTATGCCCGCGCCGCGCTGCGCATTTTCGCCCCGCGCGCCAAACGCGATACGCCGCATATGCTGCTGGCGCAGGCGGGCACGGGGATCGGCAAAACGCTGGGCTATCTCGCGCCGGCATCGCTGTGGGCGGAAAGCTCGGGCGGCACCGTGTGGGTCTCCACTTTCACCAAGAACCTCCAGCGGCAATTGCGCGCCGAAAGCGCCCGCGCCTGGCCCGAACGCCGCGCCGATGGCACGCGCCCGGTGGTGATCCGCAAGGGGCGCGAGAATTACCTGTGCTTGCTCAATCTGGAAGATGCGCTGCAAGGCGGCTTTGGCGGGCGCGCGGCGATCATGGCGCAATTGGTGGCGCGCTGGGCGGCATATTCGCGCGATGGCGACATGATCGGCGGCGATCTGCCCGGTTGGCTTGGCACGCTCTTCCGCGTCCGGGCGATCAAATCGCTGACCGACCAGCGCGGCGAATGCATCTATGCCGGGTGCCCGCACTACCGCAAATGCTTCATCGAACGCGCCGCACGGGCCAGTGCGCAGGCCGATCTGGTGATCGCCAACCATGCGCTGGTGATGATCAATGCGGCGCGCGGGAGAGACCACGCCCAACGCCCGACACGGATCATATTCGACGAAGGCCACCATGTGTTCGAGGCCGCTGACAGCACCTTCGCCGCCGCGCTGACGGGGGCCGAGGCGGTAGAACTGAAGCGCTGGCTGCTGGGGCCGGAGCGCGAATCAAAGGGCCGCCGCCGTGGTTTGATGGCGCGGCTGGCCGATGTCGCCAGCTATGATGAGGTGGCCGGAAAAGCCGTCGCCGCCGCCTGCCACGGGGCCGAGGCGTTGCCGGGGCAAGGCTGGCTGCAACGGCTGGCCGATGGCGATCCCTCCGGTCCGCTGGAGCAGTTGTTCGCTGCCGTCCGCGCGCTCACCTATGCCCGCGATGAAAGCGGCGCGCAGGACGGCGGCTATGGGATTGAGACCGAAGCCGCGCAGCTCGACGGCAGCTTTGTCGAACTGGCGCAGCAAGCCGCCATGGCCTTGGCCGAGATCCGCAGTCCGCTGATCCGGCTGGGTGTGCGGCTGGAGGCACTGTTGGCCGAGCCGCCCGACTGGCTGGATGGTCAGGGACGGGCGCGGATCGAAGGCGCGCGCCATTCGCTCAGCTGGCGGATCGATCTGATCGCCGCGTGGGAGGCCTTGTTACAGCGCATGGGCGGCCCGGCTGACCCCGATTTTGTCGACTGGCTGGCGCTCGACCGCTCCGATGCACGTGAATACGATGTCGGGCTGCACCGCCGCTACCTCGATCCGATGAAGCCGTTTGCCCGCACCGTGCTGGCGGGAACGCACGGTGTGATGCTGACCAGCGCAACGCTGTGCGACCGCATTGATGGCGGCGGGGATTGGGATTCGGCCATCGCCCGATCAGGTGCCCCGCATCTCGAAATCGCGCCAATGACGGTCGAGGCCGCCAGTCCGTTCAACTATGCTGCCCACGCCGAAGTTCTGATCGTCACCGATGTGCCCAAGGGCGATCTGGCCGCGCTGGCGGGGGCCTATGCCCGGATTATCGACGCTTGCGGCGGCGGCGTGCTCGGCCTGTTCACCGCTATCCGCCGCCTGCGCGCGGTCCATGGCCGGATTGCTGACCGGTTGGCGCGGGCAGGCCTGCCGCTGTTTGCCCAGCATGTCGATCCGATCGACACTGGCACTCTGGTCGATATCTTTCGCGATGATCCCAAGGCCAGCCTGCTGGGCACCGATGCCTTGCGCGATGGCGTGGACGTGCCCGGCCATTCGCTGCGCTGCGTGGTGATGGAACAGGTGCCCTGGCCCAAGCCTTCGATCCTCCACCGCGCACGCCGTGCAGCAAATGGCGGCGCCGACCATGATGACCGGATTATCCGCGCGCGCCTTGCCCAGGCTTTTGGGCGGCTGATTCGGACCAAGGATGATCGCGGCTATTTCATCGTATTGTCGCCCGCCTTCCCCTCGCGCCTGCTCAGCGCCTTTCCGCCCGGAACGCCGGTAAAAAGGGTGACATTAGAGCAAGCTTTGCATCGCCTGACATCGGGCAATCTGCTAGAACCGGTTGGCGCGGCCACCGCGCTGGAGGATCAAGCCCGGTGAAATTGCGGTGAAACTGCTGGGCCTGATGCGCCACGCCAAGTCTGACTGGGACGACCTCAGTCTGCGTGATTTCGATCGCGGGCTGAACAAGCGCGGGCGCAAGGGCGCGGCCTTGATGGGCCAGCATATTATCGACCAAGGTGCCAAGTGGGACAAAGTGCTGGCCAGCCCGGCGGCGCGGGTGCGCTGCACGCTGGACGCCTCCGGGCTAGATATTCCGGTTATTTTTCAAGATACTGCCTATATGGCCGATGCCACAACACTGCTGGCCCTATTGGCCCAACATGGCGGCGATGCCCAAGCGGTAATGCTGGCAGCGCACAACCCCGGCCTGCAGGAACTGGCGCTCGATCTGGTGCCGCCCGAAGCCGAAAATGCTCTGTTCGAACAGGTGATGGCCAAATTCCCCACCGCCGCCTTCGCCGTGTTCGAGCTGGATATCGACAATTGGGCCGACCTTGCCCCCGGTTGCGGACGGCTGATCCACTTTGCCCGCCCGCGTGATCTGGATCCGGAATTGGGGCCGGAAGTGGGGCACTAGAGCACTTTCCTACACGGCCTGGATCATGCCAAAACCGGCACAAGTTCTTTCACATTGTCGAACTGGTGGATTGGCAATTGCGTAACATAATTGTGCAATGGTAGAATTTAATGTCGCGTTTTTCCGGGTTTCCGCGAAAGTGTCACCCCCGCATCAAGCGCATAATTTTCAATGGCTTATATTGCAAAAACATGGGTGACAGGGTGTCACCCAGTGTAACCCTCAGGCCGCCTGCAAGGCCCCCGACAGGCGGTTGCGAATGGACAGCAGCCGCGCCTTCATATCCAGCACAGCCTCCTCGCCCGAAATTGCCGATCTGGCCGGCGCATCACGTTCCGCCAACAGCGCCTTGGCCCCTTTCAGCGTATAGCCTTCGCAGTTGACCAGCCGATCAATGGTGGAAAGCAGCGCGACATCCTGCGGACGATAAAGCCGCCTGCCTCCGCTGCGTTTGAGCGGGCGGAGCGTGGGGAACTGCTGCTCCCAATAGCGCAGGATGTGCTGCCGGATGCCCAGCGCCGCCGCCACTTCGCCGATCGTGCGCATAGCGTCTGCCGCCTTGCCATCGTCGAACGAAGGAGTGGTGGCCGCGGTCACATTCAGGAGCCTTTGACGATCCGGTCTTTCAGCTTCTGGCTGGCCCGGAAGGTCATCACCCGGCGCGGAGTGATCGGCACTTCAACCCCGGTTTTGGGATTGCGGCCAACGCGTTCCTTCTTGTCGCGCAGCACGAAGCTGCCGAAGCCGGAGATCTTGACGTTCTCGCCACAGGCCATCGCGTCACACATCCTGTCAAGCAGCGCCTCGACCAGATCAAGGCTTTCCGCGCGCGAAAAACCCATCTTGCGATTGATCGTTTCGGCCAGATCGGCACGGGTCAACGTACCAACGAATCGCATCGAATCCATGTGCGTCTACTCCTCCATCATCACAACCCGGTGCATTAATGACGCAATTCCCGCCGCTTGGCAAGGAAGGTGCAGGAAATTTCCTCAGGGATTAACCTTAGTGCTAAACCCGCAGCAAGCTGGCGCCCCAAGTGAAGCCGCCGCCCATCGCTTCAAGGATTACCAGCTGGCCGCGTTTGATCCGTCCGTCACGCCAGGCAGTATCGAAAGCCAGCGGGACCGAGGCGGCCGAAGTGTTGGCGTGGCGATCGACTGTGACCACCACTTTGTCCATCGGCAGGCCCAGCTTGCGGGCGGTGGCATCAAGGATGCGCAGATTCGCCTGGTGCGGCACAACCCAGTCAACCTCGCCCGCAGTGTGCCCGGCCTTGGCCAGGACATCGCCCAGCACTTGCGCCAGATTGGTCACCGCATGGCGAAACACCTCCCGCCCCTTCATCCGCAGATGGCCGACGGTGCCAGTGGTCGATGGGCCGCCATCGACATACAACAGCTCGCAATGTGCGCCATCGGCATGCAACTGCGTGGCGAGAATTCCCTGATCGTTATCGGAACCATCCGAAGCGCCGATCACGAAAGCGCCCGCGCCATCGCCGAACAGCACGCAAGTTGTGCGGTCCTCCCAGTCGAGCAAACGGCTGAAGGTTTCCGCGCCGATCACCAGCGCCTTGGTGGCCATGCCGCTGCGGATCATCGCATCGGAGGTGCCCAGCGCATAGAGGAATCCCGAACACACCGCCGCCACATCAAACGCCGGGAAGCCCGCCCCGCCGAGCGCTTTTTGGACCATGGTGGCGGTGGCCGGAAAGGTCAGATCGGGGGTGGCGGTGGCCAACACGATCAGGTCAATATCGGCGATAGTCAGCCCGGCATTGTCGAGCGCGCGGGCCGCGGCCGCAGTTGCCAGCGTGGCGGTGGTTTCGCCCTCGCCCGCAAAATAGCGCTGGGTGATGCCGGTGCGTTCGCGAATCCAATCATCGCTGGTGTCGACGGTATTGGCCAGCTCGGCATTGCTGACCAAGCGCGCTGGCAGGGCCGAACCCGAACCAAGGAAGATCGAACGGATCATTTGCCGCCATCTCCGCTATCGCGCCCGCTGTCTTTCAGCCGATCCTCACCCAGTTCGGCAAGATCAGCGCAGATGCGTTCGGTGAGGTTTTCCTCCAGCAGCCGCGCGGCCACGGCCACGGCATTGGCCACGCCTTGGGTATTGGCGCTGCCATGCGATTTGACCACCACCCCATTGAGGCCCAGAAACACCCCGCCGTTGTGGTTGTTGGGGTCAAGCCGATGGCGCAGCAGCTCAGTCGCCGGGCGCGAAACCAGAAAGCCAATCTTCGATCGCAGCGATGAGGTGAAAGCATTGCGCAGCAGGTCGGTCACAAAGCGAGCCGAGCCTTCGATGGCCTTCAGCGCAATATTGCCCGTGAAGCCATCGGCCACCACCACGTCCACTTCGCCGCGGCAAATCTTGTCAGCCTCCACGAAGCCTTCGAAGGTCAACGACAGGCCAGTGGCAGCGCGCAGGCGGCTGGCGGCTTCCTGCAGACCGCCGGTGCCCTTGATCTCCTCGGTGCCGATGTTGAGCAGGCGCACGCGCGGCGCATCCTTGCCGGTGACGATGCGCGAATAGGCCGCGCCCATGATCGCAAACTGCACCAGGTTGCGGGCATCGCATTCTGTGTTGGCGCCAAGATCAAGCATCACCACGTCATGCTCGCCCAACGTGGGCAACAGCCCGGCCAGCGCCGGACGGTCAATCCCCGGCATGGTCCGCAGCGCCAGCTTGCTCATCGCCATCAGCGCGCCGGTATTGCCGGCGCTGACAGCAGCGCCGCAATCACCGCTTTTGACCGCGTTGATCGCCAGACCCATACTGGTGGTCTTGGCCCGGCGGAGTGCCTGGGTGGGCTTTTCATCGCCCGCCACCACATCATCGCAATGGAGAATTTCGGAAGCCCCGGCCATGTTGGGATGGTTTTCAAGCGCCGCCTTGATGCGCGTTTCATCGCCCACCAGCAGGAACTTGAACCGGTCATGCCGACGGCGCGCCAGAGCTGCGCCCGAGACCATCACGCGCACGCCCTCGTCGCCGCCCATCGCATCAATCGCGATACGCGGCAGGGTCATACGCTCGTCACTCCCGGGGATGAGGGCTTAAAGGCCCTTGGGCTCGAGTATCTGGCGACCATTGTAGTGTCCGCAAGCACCGCACAAATTGTGCGGGCGCTTGAGTTCGCCACAGTTGGTGCATTCATGGAACGCTTCAACCGGAAGCGCATCATGCGAACGACGGTTGCCGCGACGATGCGGCGATGTTTTTCTTTTAGGGACAGCCATGGCGGCACCTGGTCCTTGAATACGTTATAGAGCTATTTGAAGCCGCCCTAGGGCAAGCATCAGACCAGCGCAAGCGCGCCAGAACAGTGCCTTTTCAAGATGCGGCGAAGGCGCGCGCTATAGACCATTTGCTCCCGGTTGCAAGCCATGTTGTCCTGCCTTAGACGAGCGCAAAATCGGGAGAGGAAAATCATGCACGAAATGCACATCAGCCTGCTGTATGCCGCCATCGCGGCGCTCATTGCCTTCTGGCTGTCGATGCGCTGCGGCAAGGTCCGCATGGCGGAAAAGATCAGCATGGGCGACGGCGGCAATGACGCGCTGCTGCGGCGGATGCGGGCGCAGGCCAATTTCACCGAATATACCCCCTTTGCCCTTGTGCTGATCGTGGTGCTGGACATGGCCGGACAAGGCGGCACCGCGCTGGCCGTGTCAGCATTTGCCTTTATGCTCGGCCGGGTGTTCCACGCCATCGGCATGGACAGCGATGCGTCGAAAGGCCGCATGGTCGGCATGATCCTGACGATGCCGATCCTGCTCGGCTGGTCGATTGCGGCGGGACTGGCGGCGTTCGGGGTAATCTAACCCCCTACAATCCCCGCGCTATCGCCGCATCGCTGACGAACTGGTTGCTCGCCCGCTCCTGCCCAAAAGTACTGGTGGGGCCGTGGCCGGGCACGAAGGTGACATCATTGCCCAAGGGCCACAGCCGCTGGGTGATCGCATCGAGCAAGTCTTGATGGTTGCCCATCGGAAAATCGGTGCGCCCGATGGAGCCGGCGAACAACACGTCACCGACAATGGCAAACCTGGCCGCGCGGTGGAAGAACACCACGTGACCGGGCGTATGGCCGGGGCAGTGGAGCACTTCCATTTCGATTTCACCAAACGAGACCGTGTCACCGTGGACCAGCCAGCGGTCAGGCTCAAATATCTCGCAATGCATACCAAAGCGCGGGCCATCATCTTCCAGCCGGGCGATCCAGAAGCGGTCGGCCTCGTGCGGGCCTTCGATCGGCAGACCCAGCTCCTTGGCCAGTATCCCCGCCTGACCGCAATGATCGGCATGGCCGTGGGTGAGGAGGATTTTCTCCAGCGTCACGCCCGCGCGGGCCACGGCATCCTTGAGCTTGGCCAGATCGCCGCCAGGATCGACCAGCACCCCGCGCATGGTTTTGGAGCACCACACCAGCGAGCAGTTCTGCTCGAACGCGGTGACGGGGATGATCGCGGCGCGGATTGGGGCCTGAACTGGGGTTTGCGTGGTCATGCGGTGCGTTTGGCAAGAGTATGCCGGAATTACAATCGCCCGCTTTTCCACACTACCCGGCCAACCAGTTCCAGCTCCTCAGCCGAGACCGTGATCGGCGGGTAGGAGAGGTTCTGGCTGAGGATCGAGAAGCGCCCGGCCCCTTGCGATGTCACCCGCTTGACCAGCAGATTGCCATCGAGCCTGAGCACATAAACGCCATCGCGAAAGGCCCTGCCGCTGAGGTCGACCAGCAGATCGTCGCCCTCGCGCAGCAGCGGTTCCATCGAATCGCCGATCACGCGGACGGCGGACAGCTTGCCCGCTTCCAGCCCGTGCTCGCGCAGCCACTTGCGGGAAAAGCGGAACGAATCGAACGGCAATTCGCGCTGCTCGGCGGCACCGGGGCCAGCCGAAGCCTCGATCGCAAGGCGCGGCACCTCGACCCAGGCACCGGAGCTATCGTAGGATTTTTCCTGCGATCCGCCGAGTTCGCTTTCGGATACACCAAAAAAGCGCGCCAGCCTGGCCCGGTCCTCCTCCTCCAGCTTGCGCGGGCTGCCTTTGGAAATATACTGCTGTAAATACGTAGTGTTACGCGAGAGCATACGCGACAACGAGGCCAGGCTGCTGCCCTTTTCCCGCGCCAACTGCGCCAATCTCTCACGTGAATCCATGGTGAAACTCCCCAAGTGCCGTATCACCGTTCCTACATGAAGTATTTTTCCTAGACAAGTAGGATTTCAAAAGCCAGCAAAGGGGCAAGGGCGATTCGCTCGAAGCTGCCAAAAGCTCTCGCGACAAAAACAGGGAAAAGAGGAACCGTGATGCTGATCCGCAAGATTGAAGTCTTTCTGCGCCGCACAGGGATGCCGGCCACCAAATTCGGCCGCATGGCCACTGCCGATCCGCGCTTCGTGCTCGATCTGCGCAATGGCCGCAGCCCCCGTTCTGCGACAGAAACACGGGTGGAACATTTCATGAACGAATATCGGGAGCGGACCCATGCTTATTGATTGCCAGGACACAATTCAGCCCACCCGCAAGCACCGTCGCAGCACGGGTGAGCGGCTGATCGAGGCCTTGCAGCATCTGGCACAAGGCCAAGCCCAAATGGTTCGCCACTCCGAAATAAGCTGGGCCAGCATCACTTTCGCCGGCGCCCGCCACAGGGTCGAGCTGCTATTCGAGGGTGATGAAGCGGTGGAAGCGGGCGAATGCTTCATCGCCTTCCTGCCCGAACATCAGTTCGCCATTCCCGGACAATTGGTGGCCGATGCCGCGGTGGTCGAGGTCGACCACGTGCTGCACCCGGCGATCTTGCGGGTGACGTGCGAACTGCTGCTGCTGGAGGAGGGGTGATGCTGCTCCCCTCCCGCTTGCGGGAGGGGGCCTAAACCCGCCGGATCACCAGGTTCCTGATCTCGCTCATATCCTCCATCGCAAAGCGCACGCCTTCGCGGCCGAGGCCCGAATCCTTGACCCCGCCATAGGGCATGTTGTCCACGCGATAGCTCGAGACATCGTTCACCACCACGCCGCCGACATCGAGCATATCCCAGGCTTCGAGCACCTTGTGGATGTCGCGGGTGAAAATGCCCGCTTGCAGGCCGAACTTGCTATCGTTGACCTGTTCCAGCGCCTCGCTCCAATCGGAAAAGCGTGACAGGTTGGCGAGTGGACCAAAGGCTTCCTCGCGATTGGCGTCGCAGAATTCGGGCACATCTTCCAGCAAGGTCGCCTGCAACATCGCCCCGTCCAGACCGCCGCCGCACAGCAGGGTAGCGCCCGCCGCCACCGCCGCATCGATCCAGCCTTTGAGCCGTTGCGCTTCCTTGACCGAGATCATCGGGCCGATGAAGGTGTCGCGGTGTTTGGGATCGCCTGCCACCAGCGTGGCGGTGCGCTCTACCAACATGGCCTTGAACGTGTCGTAGATGGCGTCGTGGATGATAATCCGCTGCACCCCGATGCAGCTCTGCCCGCTCTGGTAGAAGGCGCCGAAAATGATCCGTTCGAGCGCGTGGTCGAGATCGGCGTCATGGTCGACGATCACCGCCGCGTTGCCGCCCAGTTCGAGCACGACCTTCTTCTTGCCCGCCTTGGCCTTCAGCTCCCAGCCCACGCCGGGCGATCCGGTAAAGCTAAGCAGCTTGAGCCGCTCGTCAGTGGTGAACAGGTCGGCCCCCGCACGGGCGGCGGGCAGGATCGAGAACGCGCCTTCGGGCAGCACATCACATTCAGCCAGCACCTCGCCCATGATGATCGCGCCAAGCGGCGTCAGGCTGGCGGGCTTCATCACGAACGGGCAGCCCATGGCGATGGCGGGCGCGATCTTATGCGCGGCCAGGTTGAGCGGAAAATTGAACGGCGAAATGAAGCTGCACGGCCCGATCGGCACCCGCTTCCACATCCCCATATAGCCACGCGCGCGCGGGGAAATATCCAGCGGCTGGACCTCGCCATAATTGCGGGTCGATTCTTCGGCGGCGATGCGGAAAGTGTCGATCAGGCGGCCAACCTCGCCCTCGGCATCCTTGATCGGCTTGCCCGCTTCGACGCACAGGGCGTAGGCCAGCTCGTCAAACCGCTCCTTGAAGCGGGCGACGCAATGCATCAGCACGTCCTGCTTCTCGTAACTCGCCAACCGCGCCATCGGTTCTGCCGCACGGACAGCCCCGGCGATGGCCTGATCGATCACATCGGGGGTGGCCAGAGCGGTGCGGAAGGCGATCTCGCCGGTGAATTTGTCGGTCACCGCCAGATCGGTGTTGGGCTGCACCGCCTTGTTGTTGAGGTAGAGCGGGTAGATGTCTTTGAGCATTTTCAAATCTCCCCCCTCCCGCTCGCGGGAGGGGGACTCAGCGACTTACAAAGCCTTGCTCAAGTCCTTGATATCCTTGTTCAGGATCTGGTCGTTCTCGGTGTAATCGACCGGACAATCGATCAGATGCACCCCCGGCGTGGAATTGCAGTGCGCCAGCAGTTCCCGCAAGTGCGCGCTCGATTCCGCGCGGTGGCCAAAGGCGCCGTAACTCTCGGCATATTTGACGAAATCGGGATTGCCATAAGTCAGGCCGAAATCGGCAAAGCCCATGTTGGCCTGCTTCCAGCGGATCATGCCATAGGCATCGTCGCGCAGGATCAGCACGGTCAGGTTCAGGCCCAGCCGCACCGATGTTTCCATCTCCTGGCTGTTCATCATGAAGCCGCCATCGCCGCAGATCGCCATCACCTTGCGATCAGGATAGAGCATCGCGCTCATCATCGCCGACGGCAGGCCCGCGCCCATCGTCGCCAGCGCATTATCCAGCAGCACGGTGTTGGGCAGATAGGCGGTATAACCACGCGCGAACCAGATCTTGTAGACGCCGTTGTCGAGGCAGATGATCCCGTCATGCGGCATGGCATCGCGCACCTGTTGCACCAGATGCGGCGGGAAGATCGGGAAGCGGGTATCGGCCGCCAGTTCATTCGTGTGCGCCAGTTCGGCGGTGTGATAGGCCAGCATGTGGTCAAATTTCCACGACATGTTAGGAGTGATATCCTCCTTCATCTGCCACACTGCGTTGGCGATATCGCCGATCACCTCCACTTGCGGGAAATAGACCGGATCAACTTCCGCCGTGCGGGTGGAAATGTGGATCACATTCGGCCCGCCCGGCTTCATGAAGAACGGCGGCTTTTCGATCACATCGTGGCCGACGTTGATGATGAGGTCGGCGTCCTCCACCGCACGGTGAACGAAATCGCCCGCTGACAGCGCTGCACAGCCGAGGAACTTGGGGTGCCGTTCATCGATCACGCCCTTGCCCATCTGGGTAGTGAGGAAGGGGATGCCGGTCTTTTCGATAAATTGCAGCAGCATCCGCCCGCACAATTTGCGGTTGGCGCCGGCGCCGATCACCAGCACCGGAGCCTTGGCTTTTTCTATCAGGTTGACGGCAAAGCGCACGGCCTTGGGTTCTGCCGACGGACGACGCGCGATCGAGCGCTGGATCGGCTGCGAATCGGTCTGCTCTTCGGCGATATCCTCGGGGAATTCCAGATGGACCGCGCCGGGCTTCTCCTCTTCGGCCAGGCGATAGGCTTCGCGCACGCGGCTGGGGATATTGTCGCCAGCGGCCAGCTGCTGGGTGAACTTGGTGATCGGCCCCATCATCGCCACCACGTCCAGAATCTGAAAGCGGCCCTGCTTGCTTTTCTTGATCGGCTTTTGCCCGGTGATCATCATCATCGGCATCCCGCCCAATTGGGCATAGGCAGCAGCGGTGACGAAATTGGTTGCGCCGGGCCCCAGGGTCGCGATGCACACGCCGGTCTTGCCGGTGTGGCGGCCATAAGTGGCGGCCATGAAGCCCGCGCCTTGTTCGTGCCGGGTGAGGATCAGCTTGATCTTGGTGGAGCGGGACAGCGAATCGAGGAAATCGAGGTTCTCTTCCCCCGGAACGCCGAAGATATATTCGCAGCCCTCCTCCTCCAGGCACTGGATGAACAGATCGGATGCTTTCTGCTTGCCCGCTTCGGCCTTGTGATGCGCCATTGTGAATGATCCCCCAAAAAGAGGGCTTCCACACACAAGAAGCCCTGCCCCAATGGTGGGAGACTATCAGAGGCTGCAATGCGAGTCAGGCCCTAATAACCCAACCTCAAATCAACCTGCGAAATCAGCGGTTCGCCGCGCTGCCAATGGCCGCAATTGGCGATGAAGCGCGTGGCGGCGGCGATCTTGCTCGCCAGAGTGGGCAGGCCCGCCAAGTGCATGGTGACATGGGCATTGGGAGCGGACCACAGCGGATGATCGGGCGGCAGCGGCTCAGGATCGGTCAGGTCGAGGATCGCGCCGCCGAGCTTTCCGGCGTGGAGCGCGGCGACCAGTGCGCCCTGATCCAGCACATCGGCCCGGCCCATGTTGACGACCACGGCATCGCTTTTCATGCCTGCGATCACCTCAGCGCTCAGCAGACCCTTTGTTTCGCGCGTGCCGGGCATGGCCAGCAGCACCCAATCGAACTCGCCAATCCGCGCCTGCCACTCATCGGGGCCAAGCGCGCATTCCGTCCCTTTGGCTGCCCCACTGCGGCGCACCGGAGTGACCTGAGCATTGAAGCCCGCCAGCATCCGCCCGATCGCTTGCCCGATCTCACCATAGCCAAGGATCAGCACCTTGGCTCCCGCCAGCTCGCGCGTCGGCATATCGTATTGCGGGGCGAGCCACTGGTGCTGGTCCTGCGCCCGCACGATAGCCGCATGGTTGCGGGCAAGCGCCAGCATGTTCATCAGCGCAAATTCGGCCACCGAATTGGCATTGATGCCCGAACCGTTGGTGAGCTTGACACCGCGTTGCTGCAGGTCCGCCAGCGGCAGCCAATCGACCCCCGCAAAGAAGCTGTTGAGCCATTGGAGCTTGGTCGCCCGCCGGATCGCTTCCAGTGGGGCGGCTTTGTCGAACATATCGAACCAGCCGATTTCGGCCTGCGGGGCGAGGTCAACCAGTTGCTCAGGCGTTTCCCACCACAGCGGTTCGATCCCGGCGGGCAGGCGGCCTTCGAGGATCGGGCGGGCCTGGGCGGTGAGGAGGGCAATAACGGGCGCAGGGGTCACAATTTCCACTCCCAAGCCAGCGGATCGCCGTCCATCACTTCCACGCCTTTGGCCGCCAGATCATCGCGCAAGGCATCGGATGTGGCGAAATCCTTGGCGGCGCGGGCAACCTTGCGGCGAGCGAGCGTGGCCTCGATCTCGGCCTCGCTGATAGCCGCACCCATGGGGGCGAGGCGCAAGGCTTGGCGGTCAATCGTCAGCACCCCTAGCCCCAGCACCGCATCCATCGCCGCGAGTGCCTGCAACTTGTGCGCGGGATCAAGCCGCTTCATGCCCAGCACGTCCTCGAACACGGTCAGTGCCAAAGGGGAATTGAGATCATCTGAAATCGCCTCGTCGAATTGCACCAGCAGCGGCAGCAACGCCCCGCCGACTTCGCCGTGCGCCGAGTCCAGCGTCCAGCCTTTGGCAGGTGCTTCGGGCAGCTCCCCAGAGTCCTCATGGGCCTGAGCCTTCACTTGAGCCACACCCATGACGATCCGCTTGAGCCTTGTCAGCGCCGCCTCCAGCCCGTCCCAGCTAAACTCCAGCTCGCTGCGATAATGTGCCTGAAGGCACATCAGGCGATAGGCTACGGGCGAGAAGCCCTTGTCCGTCAGCAATTGCAGCCGGAGAAATTCGCCGGAACTTTTGCTCATCTTTCCAGAGCGTTCGACCAAGAAGTTGTTATGCATCCACAGCTTCGCGCCTGAATGATCGCTGCCGCAGAACGCCTGGTTCTGGGCGATTTCGTTGGGGTGGTGGATCTCGCGGTGGTCAATCCCGCCGGTGTGGATATCGAATGGGAAGCCGAGCAGTTGGCCGCTCATCACGCTGCATTCCAGATGCCATCCCGGCGCGCCTTTGCCCCACGGCGAATCCCATTCCATCGCGCGGCGTTCGCCCGGCGGAGTCTTGCGCCAGATGGCGAAATCGGCGGCATTGCGCTTGCCCGCCACCGCTTCAATGCGCCCCTCCCCCTCATCGGTTTTCGCGCGCGCCAGGCGGCCATAATCGGCCACGGTGGAGACATCGAAATAGAGGCCACCGTCCAGCTCGTAGCAATGCTTGGCTGCAATGGTCTGGGCAAATTCGATCATCGCGGGCACATAGTCCGTGGCAATCGACCAATGCGCGGGTGCGCGGATATTGAGCGCGGCAACGTCGGCCCAATAGGCTTGGGTATAGTGCGCCGCCACATCCCAGATGCTCTGTTTGGCCGCCGCCGCCGCCTTCTCCAGCTTGTCCTCGCCCGCATCGGCGTCGTCGGTCAGGTGACCAACATCGGTGATATTGATCACATGGGTGAGCTTATAGGCCTTCCAGCTGAGCGTGCGGCCGAGCAGATCGGCAAACACATAGGCGCGCATATTGCCGATATGGGGGTAGTTATAGACCGTCGGCCCGCAGGTATAAACCCGCGCCTCATGCGCATGGACGGGCCGGAATTGCTCCATCTGGCGGGTGAGTGAGTTGAACAGGTGAAGGGGTGTGGTCATGTCTCGCGCTTTGCCGGGAAAGGCGCGTCGCGGTCAAGCGCAGCTTACAGCGTAACCCGCACCATCTGCCAGCCCAGTCCCTTGCGTTCAAAGGTCATCACCGGGCCGGAACTGCCATCCTCCAGCTTGGAAACGGCGCGGAAGGTGTTGAGGCTCTCGCGCTCGACATCCCACGAATAATCCTGCCCCGGCACAACGGTGCTGGCGTCCAGCAGCACCGCCAGCCCGCCCGGCGTAACCGCCACGTCAATCGCCGCGCCGCCCACGGTATTCACAATCCCGTCGCCAATCTGGTCTAGCAGATCGTGATCGCCATCATCGCGGCTGGCGGTCAGATCGGCCCGCATGGTGTCGCGAAGGCGCTCAAAATCGATGCGTTCTTCCAAAGCCGCGCTATCGCCGTCCTCGGCCGCCGAAACGATCCGCCACATGGTATACCACGGGCTTGCGAACAGCCAGCCGCCGACAACCAGCGCCATCAGCAGCAACAGTTTCAGCTTCATGGTGTTTCCCTCCTTGGCTTCAACAACGGCGCGCAGGCCGGCTGCGGACTCTCGCGCACGCAGCCTGCCTGTGCAAAAATCCTAATCTTCGGGTGTCACACCCAGCGCAGCGGCACGCATTACGCCTGGTGCGTGCATGTCATCATCGTCCACCAGGTTGAGGCCATCGCTTGCTTCGGCAAAAGTCGCACCATCGGATGGTGCCATATCAGGCCGACCGGACATGATGCCCATCTTGATGCGGCAGCGCACGAATTGAGTTTCATCCGGCTCCACAAGCAAGGTTATCCCGTCAGTGTTTTCGTTGCGAACCCAGAACTCATGCGCGCCCGGCGTTGTCTGCAGGATGAAGTACTTGCCATTACCCAGCGAGCTGACTTTAGCCTCATCTGGTTCACCCTCACCTTCGTTCACCTGACAACCCATGGCCATGCCCATCATGCTGCCAGAGCGGAAGAATACGATCTGGCCCATGCCTTCGGGTGGCGCTGGAATGGTGATTTCAGACCCTTCAGGCGTGTGCTGCGCATGAACAGGCGCGGCGACCAGCAGCAGTGATCCCGACAAGGCGGCCATGATTGTAGCAATTTTCATTCTGATTCTCCTTCGCTTGTGGTCTCTTGGATGTCGGAAACGGTGGTCATAATTGTGGCTGGCTCTGCTGCCACCACTGGTTCGGCTGCTGGGTTGGCTATGACGATCACCTCATCACTGGTCAATTTGGCGGCTGCCGGTGTTCCCTGGGCGACGAGCAAGGCATCGCCCTGAATGAAAAATCCGGCAAGAGCCAGGACCGGAAACGTGAGTCCGGTGGCTACGACGAGCCGATTGACCGTGTCTATCCGGCT
>CAMDSM010000039.1 GCA_945906905.1 Altererythrobacter xiamenensis
GCAGGGTGTCGCTAGGCTGGTGGACCGAAGTGTGGATTACCGGGCGGTTGATGCCGCTGGCAAATTCCAGATCGATAAAGCGCCGCAAGTCGCGCGGGGCGAAGGCCCAGGGCGAATTGGCGGCGGTCATGCTTTCGGCTGCCACATAAGGCCTCCCGTAAACGTGCGCCACCGATGCCGCGCCGCGCATATCGCCGATCAGCGTAGTGCGCACCTGCCCGCCGCGCGGATAGGTCCACAGCGCAGCCATCGGCACGTCGGCATGGGCCCGCATGGCCAGATCATCGCCCAGTACGGGCCGCTTGTCCTCCAGCGCCTCGCCATAGACGATCAGGCCATTCTCATGTGCGACAGCGGCAACAGTGCCGTAATGGTTGTCGGCCAGCATCTCGGCCAGCGTCTGGCGGTAGTCGAACAAGAAGGCTTCGGTAGCCGCTTCAGAACCGATCACCATGCCGGTCAGCGCCGGTAGCCACGGGCGCAGGGCATAGCCGCGCCGCTGGGCAAATTCCTGCTCCATCGCCGGTGTCCAGTTGGCAAAACCGACCTCGATCGAATCGGTCAGGATCGCACGCAGGCCGCGCGCTCCGAACAGGTCATCGCCCACAGTTGTGCGATACATCCCCAGATAGTGCTCGGTATAGCGGCGCACGGCGGCTGCATCGATCTTGTCGACCTCCAGCCCGGTCGCCTCAGCGGGGGCCGGGTGGTTAGTCTTGCCAGTCAGCGACCAACCCAGATCCAGCACCAGCCAGTCATTGCCAGCAGGCGGGGTCCAGGTGAGCGTGCCATCAGCGGCAACACGGTCGGTCAGGTCGATCACATCGCCAAGGTCCAGCGCTGCGGGAGTCTGGTCATCCGAGGCGATGGCATAAAAGTCGAGCACACTGCCGAAGCCCGCTTTTTCCTCTGCCCGGTGGACCCGATGATCGCCGCCAAGGCGGAATTCAGCCACATCTAACTCTGTCAGGTTGTCGATTGCGAAGATATCGACTGGCACCGCGCCGGGTGCGCCGTCCATCTCGGTCGGGGCAACGATGTCTGGGTTGCGCGCGATCCGCAGGCGAAATTCGCGTGCGGTGACCGGGGCGAAAGCGTGCGTACCAGGAACTGACGTCACCGGGAGATCGGCCACCAAGGTCCATTCACCATTGACCCGCGCTTCAAGCAGCGCGCGCACCGGAGAACTGCGGAATGGCCGGACCATGCCGGGAATGGCGAGGCGCAGATTGCGCACGGTCACCGGGGCGGAATAAGCCGCGACCATCGCACCTGAAAGATCGGCGTCGAGCACCAGCCTTGCGCCATGCTCCAGATCGCTATCGGTCAGGCGCGCGGCTTCGACAGGCGCATTATCCGACATGCTAAAGCTGGCTTGAGGAAGTTCAGCCTGGGCCAGCGGCACGGCGAGCACGGCCACCCGGCCAGCCGCAGCCGGAATATCCCGGTGCTCGGCACTGAGCAGAACGGCGAGCGGGTCGTTCTCGGCCATCGTCAGGTATGGCCCGGTCTCGCTTGGCGCACGGTTGATCCGGCCGGAGAAGGCCCGCCCACCAGCAAGCCGGGTCTCACCCCAGACCAGCTTCTTCATCCCATCTGCGGGCGGCACCCACGGCCCACCGGTTTCCGACCAGCCGGGCGAGGCGGCAATCGCCAGTTCCAGCCCGTGCCGCTCAGCCTCGGAGGCGGCAAAGCGAAACGCCTCGCGCCATTCCGGCGTCATGTAAATCAGCCGGTTTTCGACGATCTGCGGTGTTTGCAGGCTGGCATCGAAATTCTGGATCCCGCCAATGCCAACCCAGGACAGCCAGTTGAGGTCAGCAGCAATCCCGCTTTGCGTGATATTGCCGTTCATCCAGTGCCACCATGTGCGCGGGCGGGCGGTCATTGGCGGATCGACGAAGCCAGCCATCAGCGCATCGGCTTGTGCGGCCTGCGCAACCGGCGGCGCGGCCTGTGTGGAACCTTCCATTGTCGTGCAACCAGCCAATGCCAGCGCGGAAGCCGCCATCAGCAGCCCAATCTTTGCAATCCTCATCCCGATAACTCCCCTGCCCGCTTATGCGGCTATCAAACGATCCCTGCGCCCAGCCCGACGCTTTTGCGTTCCTGGGCCTTGCGTTGGCGGAATTGGCTGGCGCGATAGGTGCCGAGCCAGTCGACCGCCCCGCCCTGTTCCATGCGCGCCATGGCCAGAATTGGCCCGACATCGGTTTCATAGGCGCTGCGCAGCGTGCGGAAGGCCAGCATCACATCGTTGTCCTGCTGCGCCTTATGCAAGGCCGCTCGATCAACTAGCGCGGCGCGCGCGTGGCACCCGGCAATGGCTTCGGCGGATGACAGCATGGACTCGATCGGATCGGTCACGTTGTGCGACTGGTCGATCATATAGGCCGGGTTGAAAGCACCACGCGGGTTCGCCTCGGCCTCGGCCAGTTCGTTGAACACCAGGAACAGCTGGTGCGGGTTGATCGAGCCGCTGTCGAGATCGTCATCACCATATTTGCTGTCGTTAAAGTGGAACCCGCCCAGCTTGCCCGCACGGTGCAGGCGGGCGACGATCTGTTCGATGTTCGCATTGGGCGCATGGTGGCCCAGATCGACCAGGCAGGCGCACTTGTCGCCCAGCTCTAGCGCTGCCATCAGCGAGCTGCCCCAATCGGATATTACGCTGGAATAGAACGCCGGCTCGAACATCTTGTGTTCCAGAAGCATCCGCCAGCCATCGGGCAGCGCGGCATAGACGTCAGCCGCGGCATCCAGATAGCGGTCAAAACTGCGGCCGAGATCCTGCTGTCCGGGAAAATTGGTGCCATCGCCGACCCACACCGTCAGCGCGGTTGAACCCAACTTCTGCCCGATCTCGATGCAGTCGATATTGTGCTGCACCGCCTGTTCGCGGGTGGCCTGAATTGTCGAGGACAGCGATCCGGTAGCGTAGGTCTGCGCCTGCCCCGCCTGATCCTGAAAGGTATTGGAATTGACCGCATCGAAGCCCAGCCCAAGGCTGGCGGCTTCGTCACGCAGCGCGCCATAGTCCTCCACGCAATCCCACGGGAAATGCGGGGACACGCGCGGCGTGGTGCGGCCGAGCTGCTGGATCACGGCGCAATCTTCCAGCTTCTCATGGATATTGGTCGGCTCCCCCGCCAAGGGGAACTTGGCAAAGCGCGTGCCGCCTCGCCCCGCGCCCCAGCTGGGCACGGCCACGGACCACGCCTTGGCGCGATCCTTCACTGCATCAATGGCAATCCCGCGCCGTTCCAGCTTGCGGCCCAATGCGGCGTAATCATCGGTCAGCGCGGGCAACGCTGCGGCGTTGCGCTCCGCAATCATTTCGGCGGAAATCGGGTGTGTCATTGATCTACCCTTGGCGCCATCAGGCCCTGCATGGCCATCCAGGCGGTGAATTCGTCGAGCAACAAGCTGGTGGTCGTGCCGGGCACACCCAGGCCAAAACCATGGCTGCCCCGGTCATAGGCGTGCAGTTCCACCGGGCGGCCGGCGGCATGCCACGCCTCGACAATCGGGAACCCTTGGGTGGAGAACAAGGGATCGTCAAACGCGATGGCAACGAACATTGGCGGGGCATCAGCAGGCACGGTGACGGCGGGCTGCGGGCCGTAGATATAGCCGAAGAAATCGGGCCGTTGCCCGGCATCCGCCGCTAGCACAGCGTTGAGCGAGGTCATGGCGCCTGCGGAGAAGCCGATCATGCCGACACGCTGCGGATCGACGTTCCATTCATCCGCATTGGCACGCACCATTGCAAGCGCGGCGAGCGCATCCTCGGTCGATGCCGGGTATTGCAGCGTGGGCTGGCGGGTCGGATCAGACAGCCCTGCGGCCATCTGCTGGCCCATGAAGCGCTGCGCCTCGGCTTCATCAACAGGGGTGGGGATAACGCGGTATTTGAGCACGAAGGCGGCAATTCCGCGATCCGCCAAGGCGCGAGCGACGCGCATTCCTTCGTGATCCCACGCCAGCATCATGAACGCTCCGCCGGGTGCGACAATAACCGCAGTACCATTGGCGCGGGCCGGATCAGGCAGCACCGGGGTCAGCGTCGGACGGTTGACGTTGCGCACCGCCAGATCGTTTCCACCAAAGCGAAACCAGTTCTCGCTGCTCGCAGCGCCTGGCGTGGCCGCGCCGTAAAGCGCGATGGCATCGGGCTGGGCAGGAGCCTCGGCCGGGGTTATAGCGGGCATGACAAATTGCGCCTGCGCTGGCTGCGCGGCTAAGGTCAATGCCAGCGCGATGATTGTCCTTTTCAGCATTGTCTCTCCTTCAAGGCACATCCCGGCGTTTGGCCGGTGATTATCGCGTGAATGCCTGTGCATTCCCCGCGTCGACATTTATCATATTCCCGGTCGATTTCGCGCTCGCCTCGCTCGCCAGCCAGAATGCCGCCTCGGCGATATCTTCGGGCAGCACGTCGCGCTTCAGCATCGAACGCAAGCGGTAGTGCTCTTCCAGCTCCGCACCAGAATCGATCCCGTGCGCCCCCGCGCGTTCCTGCCGCCAGTCGCCATCCCAGATGCGGCTGCCACGGATCACCGCATCGGGGTTGACCACGTTCACGCGGATTCCAAAGTCCGCCCCTTCCAGCGCCAGACAACGCGCCAAATGGTTGGCCGCCGCCTTGGCACTAGCATAAGCGCTGGCGTTCTTGGCGGCGGCGACCGCGTTCTTGCTGCCGATGAACACCACTGCCGATCCGCCTTGCGCGGCCATGCCTTTTAGCAAGGGCCAGGCGTGCTTGGCAGTGAGGAAATAGCCTTGGGCCAGCACATCAAAATTGCGGTTCCACAGTTCGGTGGTGGTATCCTCGATCGCAGCGGAGGAGGCGATCCCGGCGTTGGCGATGAGGATATCCAGCCCGCCGAATTCGCGCGCGCAGGCGGCAAAGGCGGCGGCGACTTGCGCCTCGTCGGTGACATCACAGGTCACAGCGCGGACCACATCCTTGCCGAAAGCCCGCGCGAACCCCGCGCGGGCTTGCTCTGCCGCTGCGCCATCACGGTCGGCCAGCATCACGCAAGCGCCTTCCTTCAGCAGCCGCGCGGCGGTGGCACCTCCGATCCCGCCCGCGCCGCCAGTAACCAGCGCGATCTTCCCAGCCATCTCGCGCGGTGCAGGCATGCGTTGCAGCTTGGCTTCTTCGAGCAGCCAGTATTCGATGTCGAAGGCTTCCTGCTCGTCGAGCGCGATATAATCACCAATCGCCTCGGCCCCGCGCATCACGTTGATGGCGTTGAGATAGAATTCTCCAGCAATGCGCGCGGTCGCCTTGTCTGCGGCAAAGGTGATCCGGCCAAGGCCCGGAACCAGCACCACCACCGGATTGGCATCGCGCATGGCAGGCGAATTGGGGCGCTTGCAGCGGTCATAATAGGCGGAATAAAGCGCGCGATAATCGGCCACGCTCTGCGCCAGATAGCCATCATCCTCCAGCCGGGCGGGATCGAGCGCCAGCGGGGCGATCTTGGTCCGCAGGAAATGATCGGGGCAAGAGGTTCCGAGTGCCGCCAGCGCCGCGAAATCCGCCGAATTGACGAATTCCAGCGTCTCAGCATCATCGCTGAAATGGGCGAGCTTGCGCCTGAAGTTCGCATTGTTGCCGGTCATCAGCGCACGCAAGCGCGGCATCAGGCGCGAAGCAGTGGCGACGCGGTCGGGTTCGGGAGAGCAGACCGCGCCGCCAAAGGCCGGTTTCCCGGCAAGCCTGGTGTTCAGATAGGTCGCCGCTTCAGCAATCAGCCGGACGGACAATTCATAGCAATCGCGTGATGTATCGGCCCAGCAGATGATCCCGTGGCCCGCCAGCATCGCGCCTTTGGCCTGCGGGTTGGAGCGGGCGAAATCGCGGATCATCACCCCCAGCGTAAAGCCCGGCCGCCGCCATGGCAGCCAGCCAATTTCATCGCCCCAGATCTCGGCCGTAACCGCCGCCCCGGTGGACGATGCCGCCAGCGCGATGATCGCATCCGGGTGGACATGGTCGACATGCCTATGAGGCAGCAGGGAGTGCAGCGGGGTATCAATGCTGGCCGCGCGCGCGTTGAGGTTGAAGGTGCAGTGCGGGAGGAAGCCGACCATCTTGTCGTCATCGTTCTCGCCCGCATAATGGCCTTCCAGCGCCAGCAGGCGGTCCTGATAGAGCGTCGAAAAGCCATCGAGCGTCATTGAGCCGATGTCGCCGCCCGAACCCTTGACCCACAGCACCGCCACCTGTTCGCCGGTAAGAGGATCGGCCTGCATAATTTTGGCTGAGGTATTGCCACCGCCAAAATTGGTGACAGTCAGGTCTGAACCCAAAAGGTTGGAGCGATAGAGCAGCAGCTCGGCCTCACCCATGCGGGCAGCATGCGCGTGGTCCCAGTGGCTGGTCGGGACCGCGAAAGGAATGGCTGGAACGGACAGGTTGGCGTGCATATTCATGATCGGAAATCAGCTAACATCGGGCCTTTTCATAATCAATCATTTTCGCTAATCAATGCTCAAACAGGCTGCGAGGACAGCGCAGCGAGGGAACAGGTATTGCAGCACGGGTTCGCCATTATCATCGACATCGGCAAGACCCTCAGCAAGGTCAGCCTGTGGTCGCGCGATGGCAAGATGCTGGACCGCGTCACCCGCCCCAATGCGCCGCTTGTGCTGGATGGCATCCGCCGCCTCGACGCCGAAGGGATCGCGGCGTTCGTGCTTGCTGCGCTGGCCCGGATGGGTAGCGACACGGTCGAATATATCGTCCCGGTGGCCCATGGCGCTGGGCTGGCGGCGCTGGACGGTGGGCGGCTGGTCACCCTGCCGTTCGACTATGAGCAAGCTCTACCGCCCGAAATGCTGCCCCGCTATCGCACGGCCCGCGCGCCCTTTGCCGAAACCGGCTCACCAGCCCTGCCCGGTGGCCTCAATCTGGGGGCGCAGGCATGGTGGCTCGACCACTTGCTCGGCCATGCAATGGAGCGGGCCACGCTGCTGCCCTGGGCGCAATACTGGGCCTGGTTCGTGACTGGCGAGGCGAGCAGCGAAGTGACCAGCCTTGGCTGCCATTCGGACCTGTGGAATCCCACTGCTGGACATTTCTCCTCGCTGGCCGAGCGGATGGGCTGGGCGCAACGCTTTGCTCCCATGGCCATGGCCGCCGATGCGGTCGGCACACTAAAAGCCGAAATCGCTGCGCGCTGCGGACTGTCGCCACGGGTCAGGGTGCTGGCCGGCCTGCACGATTCCAACGCCGCCCTGCTGGCCGCGCGCGGCTTTCGCGCGATTGCTGGCAAAGAGGTGACCGTGCTTTCCACCGGCACCTGGTTCATCGCCATGCGTCTGGCCTGCCTGCCGCTGAACCTGGCAGCCCTGCCCGAAGCGCGAGATTGCCTGGTCAATGTCGATGCCTTTGGCAAGCCGGTGCCCTCGGCCCGCTTCATGGGTGGGCGCGAGATTGAAAGCCTGATCGCAATCGATACCCGCCAGGTCGATATCAAGCCCGATCAGCCGCACTTGCTGGCCAGCGTTGGCCCCCTGCTGCAATCTGGCGGGATGGTGTTGCCGACGCTGGCGCCGGGCACCGGACCTTTCCCCGATGCCAGCGGCGGCTGGATCAAGCGCCCGGACGACTGGTTCGCCCGCCGCGCCGGGGCCTGTCTCTATGCCGCGCTGGTGGCCGATAGCGCGCTCGATCTGATCGGATCCAGTGAGCGGCTGCTGGTCGAGGGCCGCTTTGCCGAAGCGCAGGTGTTCGTTCGCGCGCTCGCTGCGCTTCGGCCCGGCACGCAGGTTTTCACCGCCAATGCTCATAACGATGTCAGCTTCGGCGCGCTGCGTCTGATTGACCCGGACCTTGTCCCCGATGGCGAACTGCAAGCGGTCGAACCGCTCGGCGAGGACGTGAAGACCTACAAACAACATTGGACAAGATTGGTGGAGAGCAATCAATGACGAGCGCAACCGCGAGTGCCGAGAAGGACAAGGAATCCTGGCGCGACACGATCCTGGCGGGTCTGGCTAACTATATCGACGCTGGCTCGATCGTCGCGGGCTCGGTCGCGCTTGGCTTCTGGGCGGCGGACTATGGCCTTTCCGATACATTTGTCGGCCTGATCGGGGCCTTCAGTGCCAACGCCATATCAGCCGGTATCGGCGCGCTGATCGGCGGGATGCTGTGCGACCGGTTCGGGCGCAAGCGGATCTACCAATACGACATGCTGTTTTATGCCTTCGGCATGCTGTTCTTGATCTTCGCCAGCGCGCCATGGATGCTGATCGCCGGATTTGTTCTGGTTGGTCTGGCGGTGGGTGCTGACATTCCCGCCAGCTGGTCGCTGATCGCGGAACAGGCCCCAGACAAAAAGCGCGGCGCGCATTCGGGTGTTGCGCAGATGCTGTGGTATCTGGGGCCGGTCGTGGTGCTGGTTGCAGCCTATTTCCTCAAACCGTTCGGCATTTCAGGCGCCCGCTGGATATTCATCCATCTGTTCATTCTTGCGCTGATGCTGACATTCCTCCGCTCGAAAATGAGCGAGTCCCGGCGGTGGGTCGAAAGCACCGCCAATCGCCAAAGCGGGGCCGCTCCTTTCATCGACTGGAAGGCCTTGTTCAGCGGCCGCTACCTTGCCACGATCCTCTACCTGTCGGCGATGTATGGTCTGTGGAACCTGTGGGCAGGCTATAATGGCTTCTTTACGCCCTATCTCATTGAGCAGCACAACCTGCCCGATTGGGTGGCGACCCTGGTTCCGGCGGGTTACTTCGGGATCGGCATTTTCTCGATCTACCTGATTTTCATGAAGCTGGCAGACAAGGTCAATCAACGTACCTTGTTCGGGATTTCGGCAGCGATGCACGTGTTCGGCATGGCGCTGGTTGCGGTGTTCGGCTTCAGCAACATCGCCATTGTCATCGCCCACTTTGTGATCATGGGCATTGCCGGGGGATTTGGGGCGCAGAGCTTTTTCCAGTTGTGGAGTGCCGATCAATTCCCGACGGCAATTCGCTCGACCGCGCAGGGCATAACATTTGCCATCGTCCGGATCAGTCTGGGGATCTGGAGCCTCGCGGTGCCATCGCTGGCCAGTGCTGACTTTACCCTGCTGTGCTGGATCCTGGTCGGATTTCTGACCGCATCGGGGGTCATCGGCTGGCTGTGGGCACCCGACAATGCAGGCAAGTCACTTGAACAACTCGAAGCGGAACGGCAAAGCGCCTGAGATGCACGCCACCGAACGCGAAAATCTGATCCTTGAGGCCGTCGGTCGCACCGGCTTCATCAGCTATCGCGCGCTGGAATCGAGTCTCGATGCTTCCCCCGCCACCATCAGGCGCGATCTGGCCCGGTTGGAGAGCGAGGGCCGCCTCGCCCGGGTGCATGGTGGGGCGCGCGCTACTGGCGAGGGTGGCCGGGCCAATGCCTCACCGCTGTCGCTCAAGGGCACGCCGTTCGAAAAGTCTATTGCCCTCAACCTGGCCGCCAAACGCGCCATCGGCCGGGCCGCCGGAAAGTTGTGCGAACCGGGTGAGGGCGTGATCATCGATGGCGGCTCCACCACCTATCAGATGTGCGATCATCTGGCCGGCAAAGGGCTGCAGGTGCTCTCCAATTCGCTGCACATCGTCAACGCATTGCTGGGGCAGGATAGCACGCAATTGCTCGTCCCCTCGGGCACAATCTTTCGCGAACAGAACATCATCCTGGCCCCTGGCGGTGAGGCGAGTATGCCCAACTTCTTTGCCAGCAAGCTGTTTCTGGGCGCAGCCGCCGTCAGCCCGCGCGGGATATTTCAGGCCGATGCGGTGCTGGTGGCCAGCCAGCGCCGATTCCTCGATCTGGCCGACGAGGTGATCCTGCTGGTCGATTCCAGCAAATTCAGCGCATCATCGGGTGCGATTGTCTGCCCTCTCGACCGGATTGACCGGATCATCACCGACAACGGCACCGATCCGGCCATGCTGGCGGCCATTGCCAGCGCCGGGGTCAAGCACATTGATGTCGTGACAGCCTGAGGCGGGTGGCAGTGCAGCAACTCGACATCGGCATTATCGGCGGCGGCATCGGCGGACTGACTTCGGCGATTGCATTGCGGGCCAAGGGCTTTGCCGTGACCGTGATCGAGAAGGACCCGCAATGGCAGGTTGATGGCGTGGGCATCACCCAGCAATCCAACGTCATCCGCGCGATGCACCAGTTGGGCGTGCTCGACGATTACCTCGCCGCCGGTTTCGGCTTTGACGCGGTCGAGGTGTTTGCGCCCGATGGCACGCTGGTCGCCCGTGTGCCTATGCCGCGGTTGGTCGAAGGCCGCCCGGCAAGCATGGGGGTAACCCGCCCAGCCTTGCACAAAGTGCTGGGTGATCGCGCCAGGGGAGCCGGAGCCGAGGTGCGGCTTGGCCTGCGCCCTGTCGCATTCACGCAAGATGAAGCGGGAGTGACCGTCGACCTGTCAGATGGGAGCAAGGCACAGTTCGATCTGCTGATCGGGGCAGACGGTCTCAATTCCTGGGTCCGCGGGGCAATCCTGCCTAATGCGCCGCCGCCGCAGTTCACCGGCCAGGGCGTGTGGCGTTACAACTTGCCGCGCGCCGAGGGGCTGGATGCGCTGCAATCGTACAATGGACGGCGCGGCGTGGGTCTGGCGCCGATGACCGACGCGCTGATGTATATGTTCGTTACGTCGCCCGAACCGGGCAATCCGCGCTTCCCAGTTACCGGACTGGCCGCACTCATGCGGGAACGAATTGCCGATGCCGCCCCACAAATCCGCGCGCTTGCATCGCTGATCACCGATGATGCCGGGGTTGTCTATCGCCCGCTCGAAACGGTCAATATCACCGGGCCGTGGCATCTTGGTCGGGTGGTTCTGCTGGGCGACGCGGCCCATGCCACCACCCCGCACTTGGGCCAAGGAGCGGGCATGGCGATCGAGGACTCACTGGTGCTGGCCGAGGAACTGGCGGCGCAAAACAACATCGCCACCGCCTTCACCGCCTATCACGCCCGCCGCCAGCCGCGCTGTTCCTACATCGTCAAAAGCTCGCTGGCGATCTGTCGCGGGCAACTGGGCACAGGCCCTCTGGTGGACCAGTCGCAAAAGACCGCCGAGATGTTCAAAGTGGTCAGCCAGCCGCTCTAGGCAAAAACTAAAGCGCGCCCTCTTGCAGCAATTGCACCGCATGGTCCGCCGCCCGCGCGCTCAAGGCCATATAGGTCAGCGAAGGGTTCTGGCAGCCGCTGCTGGCCATTGCCGCGCCGTCGGTGATGAACAGGTTGGGCACCTCGTGCGCCTGGTTCCACTTGTTGAGCACCGACTTTGACGGGTCCGTGCCCATGCACGCGGTGCCCATTTCGTGGATGCCAAGGCCCATCGTCATAGGCTCGCCCATCGAGGCGATAACGCGCCCCCCGGCGGCTTCGGCCATCGCCCGGCCGTCAGCCTGGATGGCGGCGGCCAGCTTGCGTTCGTTTTCGCCGAAGCTGCAGGCGATATGCGGCACCGGCAGGCCCCACTGGTCTTTTTGCGTGGCGTGAAGGGTAACGCGGTTTTCGGGGTTGGGCAGGATCTCGCCGAAACCGGCAAAAACCAGCCGCCACGGCCCCAGATCGCGCGCTGCGGTTTTCAGTTCCTCACCCATCAGGCCCGGCTGACCTTGCACAGCGCCAGGCCCGCCAGCGCGCGAAACCCCGCCCTGAAAACCGTAACCACGCAGGTAATCAGAATCCTGCCCATTCAGATTGCGGTAGCGCGGAATGTAGAAACCAGTCGGCCGTCGCCCGAAATAGTAGGTGTCGGGCATGGTTTCGAAAGTCGCAACGGTCAGCAGGCCATAGAGGTGATCCATGATGTTGCGTCCGACCATGTCAGACCCATTGGCCAGACCGCGCGGAAACGCGTCAGATCCCGATTGCAGCAGGATCGAGGCCGTGCCGATGGTCGAGGCGCAGCTGAAGATCACCTTAGCCTCATAAGTGGTGCCGACCTTGGTGTTGCGATCAATCACCCGCACTCCGGTGACGCGATTGGTGGCCGGATCCTGGATGATCGATTCAACGATGGCATCGGTCACCATGGTCAGGTTGCCGGTGCGCTCTGCCGCTGGCAGCGAAGTGTTGAGGCTGGAGTGATAGGCCTTGAACATGCAGCCGCGTTCACACAATGACCGCGACTGGCATGGCGAGCGGCCCTGTTCGATGTGATGCTCGCGCGCTTCGGACAGGTTGGCACAGCGGCCGGGAATGACATTGCGGCCCGGAAACGCGCTTTCCACCGATGCCTTGAACTGCAATTCCGCATCATTGAGCGCAAACGGCGGCAGGAACTCACCATCGGGCAATTGCGGCAGGCCTTCCATGCTGCCCGAAACGCCGATGAAGCGTTCGATATGGTCATACCACGGGGCGATATCGGCATAGCGGATTGGCCAGTCAGAACCGATACCGTCGCGGGCATTGGCAGCAAAGTCCATCTCCGACAGGCGATAGGTCTGGCGGCCCCACATGATCGAGCGGCCACCCTTGTGATAGCCCCTGATCCAGCTGAACGGCTGGTCTGCTGGCGTGGTATAGGGGTGATCGGTGTCCTTGACGAAGAATTGCTGGGTTGCGCTGCTCAGGGCATAGCACTGGCTCTGCACCGGATAGTCGGCCAGCTGCTCTTCCGCGATCATCCCGCCGTTGGGCAGTTGCCACGGTTGCAGGTGATCGGTGAACTGGCCGGGGCCGACATCGCCGCCGCGTTCCAGCACCAGCACCTTCAACCCGCGCTCACACAATTCCTTGGCGGCAATCCCGCCGCTCATCCCCGAACCAATAACAATGGCGTCAAACATATGCAGTGCCTTTTCTCAGAACAGACCCGCACCACCCATCGGGCGGGTGGCGGCGGTGCGGGGGATCGAAGGATCCCACCGACCGGGGACGTGAACGTATGCCATCTCCTGCGTCAGCCCAGGCTGCGACATATAATACAGCGTGACAATCAGCTGCTTGAGCCGTGTATAGGCTGGATCGGCGGTGGGCACTGGCATCAGAAAGTTCGCGGGCATCCCCACCGGAACCAGCGCCGCAGCATCGAACGGTTGCAGCACTGCCTTGCGCTCTGCCGGAGCCAGATCGGCAAAGTCCCGTCGGTCCGTGGGCAGGCGCGCAACCCGGTCAAGCGCCCCGGTCAGCATGGCGGCAGTGGCGGGGGCAGCCCAATTGTCGAGCAGTCCGGCGAACAACGATGGCACCCCAACATCGACCGCGCCTGGCGTATCGGTGCGTGGGACAATGGTATCGGCCATGGCGGTAAGCGTGGCCATTTGCGCGGCGGTCAAGGAAGCAGGCTCTGCCGCCGCCGCCAGTGGCGAGATCGTCTCGCAGGCTGCCACCGTCACACTCGCCCCCACCAGCAACAGCGCCCGCTGCATCAGCGCGCGGCGGTCCATGCCGTCCATATCAAACATCGCGAATCCTTCCAATTTGAGCGATGAATAGCGAAAGTGATAGCTTTTGACAAATGCGCCAAACCGATAGAATGTGACCTGACAGACAAATATCCTCGCCTCAAGCAGCGCAGGAAAATAGGGAGTTCGAACTATGCCGATCGACAGGCGCGCACTGCTGCAGTCCATGGCTCTGCTGGGTGCGGCGGGCTTTGTCCCCGGCTGTTCGGGCAAGTCTGCGCCCGCTGCCAACACCCGCTTTTTTGAACGAATCGGCAAGCCCATCGGCCTGCAACTTTATGCTCTGGGCGATGAGGCCGGGGCCGATCTTGGGGCTACCTTCGCCATGGTCAAAGCCATGGGTTATGGCGAGGTCGAGCTGCCCAACCTTTATGGTCAGGATCCCGCCGCGATCAAGGCGCTGGCCGATGCCGCCGGCCTTGCGATTGCCAGCCTGCACGTCCCCGCCATGCCCTTTGCGCCGGGTGACGGGTTGACCTTCCAGGCCGAGCCGGACGAAGTTGCGCGCGTGGCCGCCGCACTGGGGATCAGCTATCTGGTCATCCCCTTCCCGATCCTGCCCGAAGGCTTTGCGATCGGCGCAGGGGAGCCGTTCCCCACCGCCATTACCCGGGCCTTCTCCGGGGTCGATGTGACCCATTGGCAGCGCGCCGCCGCCCGCTTCAACCAGATCGGTCAGGCGATGAAGGATCGCGGCATTGCGCTGGCCTATCACAACCACAACCTCGAATTTGCCCCGCTGGGCGACACCACTCCCTGGGCCGTGCTGATGGCCGAGACTGATCCCGAACTGCTCAAGGTCCAGCTCGATCTGGGCTGGGTGGCGCAGGCCGGGCGCGACCCGGCGGAAGTTTTGCTTGAACTGGGCACGCGGGTCACCTCGCTGCATGTGAAGGACGTGGCCGTGGGCGGAGCCAACAGCTTCTATTTCGGCGCCACACCCACCGAAGTGGGATCGGGCCGGATCGACTGGGCCAGCGTACTGCCTGTGGCCGGCGAAGCGGGTGTGGCGCACTATTTTGTCGAACAGGAGCCCCCGTTCACCGGCCCACGCGCAGAAGCCATGGCCAAATCGGCGCGCTTCCTGCAAGAGCTGGAGGCTTAGCGGCATGAGCTTGGGGAGGATGAGCGAATGACGCGGCGATTTACCTGGAAGCGGATAGTATTATACATCCTGCTGGCCCTTTTGGCATGGTTCGCGATCAGCCTGATCCGCAACTGGGATACGATCCAGCGCGTGTTCCTGGGCGGCCTCAAGGTCTATGAGACCGAGGCTCCGGCCCTGCCCGACGATATTGCACGCCCGGCAATCCTGGTGTTCACCAAAACCAACGGCTTCCGCCACGAAGAAGCGATTCTGGCAGCCAATCCCATGTTCGAAGCGATGGCGCGCGACCATGGCTGGGGCTATTTCCAGACCGAGAACGGTGCAACTTTCTCGCCCGAGATACTGGCGCGGTTCGATGCCGTGGTGTTCTCGAACACCAGCGGCGACGTGTTCACGCCCGATCAGCGCACGGCGTTCCAGCAATTCATCGAAGGCGGCGGCGGCTATGTCGGCATTCATGCGGCAGGTGACATCTCTCACGCAGCTTGGCAGTGGTATGTCAGCACTATCATCGGCAGCAATTTCACCGGCCACCCGATGAACCCGCAGTTCCAGCTGGCGACAGTGAATGTAGAGGATCGCACCCACCCGGCCACCGCCCATCTGGATGCAACCTGGCAGCGGACCGATGAATGGTATTCGTTCGATGCCTCACCGCGCAGCGTGGAAGGGGTGACCGTGCTGGCCACCCTGGACGAGGGCACCTATTCGCCAAAGGGCATGTTCGGATCGGACTATGCGATGGGCGCAGACCATCCGATCGCCTGGTGGCGGTGCGTCGGGCAGGGCCGCGTGTTCTATTCCGCGATGGGCCATACCGCGCTCAGCTTTACAGAAGCGGAGAATGTGCAGATGCTGACCGGCGCGGTCGAATGGGCGCTGGGACTGAAGGGTGAGGCGTGCGGAACCGCGCCCACCCCCGAAGCTGAGGCGACCAATGGCGAGTGATCCAATCCGTTATGGCATGATCGGCGGCGGGCAAGGCGCGTTCATCGGCGGCGTTCACCGCACCGCAGCAGCGATTGCGGGCAACTGGCGGCTGGTGGCCGGAGCGTTCTCCTCCACCCCGGAAAAAGCCCGCGCATCGGGCCGTGAGCTGGGCGTGGCCGAGGATCGCAACTATGGCAGCTGGGCCGAAATGCTCGCCGCCGAAGCCGCTCTGCCGGCCGATCAGCGGATCGAGGCGGTGGCCATCGTCACACCCAACCACATGCACGCCGCGCCCGCCATCGCCGCGCTGGAAGCCGGCTTTGACGTGATTATCGACAAGCCGCTGGCCGACAGTCACGCCAATGCCCAGGCCATTGCCGACACCGCCGCGCGCACCGGGCGGCGGATCGCGATTACCCATACCTATACCGGCTATCCGATGGTCAAGCAGGCGCGAGCGCTGGTGGCCAGTGGCGAGCTTGGCCCGGTGCGGCGCGTGATCGCCAAATATACCCAGGACTGGCTCTCGCGCCCCGAAGACCTGATCGGCAACAAGCAGGCCGAGTGGCGCGTCGATCCATTGCGATCGGGCGCAGCCGGGGCCTTTGGTGATATCGGCACCCACGCGGCCAATCTGGTCGAGTTCATCACCGGCGATCGGATCACGAGCATCTGCGCCGAACTGACGATGCTCGAAGGCCGCCAGATTGATGATGACGGCGCAGCGCTGTTCCGGCTCGCAGGTGGTGGCAAAGGCACGCTCACCGCCAGCCAGATCTGCGTTGGCGATGCCAATGATCTGGCGATCTCGGTCTATTGCGAACACGCCGGGTTGCACTGGCAGCAGGAAGAACCCAACACCCTCATTGTGGGCCGACGCGATCGTCCGACCGAAGTGTGGCACGCAGGCGCCAACCGCGCCTATCTCGACGGCGCGATAACCGCGATCCAGCGCACGCCGGGCGGCCACCCAGAGGGCTATCTGGAAGCCTTCGCTAATATTTACGCCGCTTTCGGCACGGCCATTCGCGGCCAAGGCGCTGCTGGCGAAGAACCCGGCTATGCCACCCTCGAAGACACGTTGGCAGGTATGCGCTTCATAGCCGCAGCCATCGAATCGAGCCGCAACAATGCGGCCTGGACAACTCTGGGAAAGGATCGGCCATGAAAGGCCCCGCGATTTTTCTGGCGCAGTTTGCTGGCGACCAGGCACCGTTCAACTCGCTGGATGCGATCACCCGATACATGGGCGATCTTGGCTATAAAGGTGTGCAGATCCCCACCTGGGATGCCCGCTTGTTCGACCTTGAAAAGGCCGCCACAAGCCAGGACTATGTCGATGAGGTGAAGGGCGTGTGCGCTGCCAATGGCGTGGAGGTGACCGAGCTTTCGACCCATCTTCAAGGCCAGCTGGTCGCCTCGCACCCGGCCTATGACAGGTTGTTTGACGGTTTCGCCCCGCCGCAGGTGCACGCCAATGTCGAGGCCCGCACGCTGTGGGCGACCGAACAGGTCAAGCTGGCGGCGCAGGCCAGCCGGCGGTTCGGCTGCACCAGCCACGCAACTTTTTCGGGCGCGCTGATGTGGCACCTGGTCTATCCCTGGCCGCAGCGCCCGGCCGGCCTGGTGGAAGAAGCCTTTGCCGAGCTGGCGCGGCGCTGGAAGCCGATTCTCGACGTGTTCGAGGACAACGGGGTGAACGCCTGTTACGAACTTCATCCCGGCGAAGACCTGCACGACGGCGTGACCTTCGAGCGGTTCCTCGAAGCGGTCGACAATCACCCGCGCGCCAACATCCTGTATGATCCCAGCCACTTCGTGCTGCAACAGCTCGATTATCTGGCCTTCATCGACATCTATCAAGAGCGGATAAAGGCCTTCCATGTCAAGGATGCCGAGTTCCGCCCGACGGGCCGCTCGGGCGTCTATGGCGGATACCAATCGTGGCAAGACCGGCCGGGCCGGTTCCGCTCGCTGGGCGATGGGCAGGTCGATTTCACCGGCATTTTCTCCAAGCTGACGCAGTATGGCTATGATGGCTGGGCGGTTCTGGAATGGGAATGCGCGCTCAAACATCCCGAACAAGGCGCTGCCGAAGGCGCGCCGTTCATCAACAAACACCTGATCCGCAAGGCCGAAACCGCGTTTGACGATTTCGCCGGAAGTGGCGCGGATCCAGACCTTATCAAGCACGTGTTGGCGATCTGACAACAAGCCGGAAGCCTTTGGAGGGGATAACGAAAATGGATGCAACAGCGGGCCGCCCGGCCAATCACAGGTCAATCTTCTGGATCAGCGTTCTGGCGCTTTTCACCGCGGCGCTAGCGAATGCCATCCGTGGCGGCGCTTCGGAAGCGATGAAGGCAGAACTGTTCGATCCCACGGTCGCCGCGCGTTCGGGCGAATACATCGCCACTGCGCTGGGCAATGCCTTCCTCGGCTTTGCGCTCAGCCTGCTGGTGATCAGCCCGCTGCTCGACAAGATCGGGGCCAGGCGGATCATCCTGTTCGCGGCGGCCTGTTTCATTCTTGGCCCGGCCCTGATCCTCTATGCGCCGTCTGCCGGAGGGTTTGATGCGGTCAACACCGTTCTCAACTTCGGCATGATCGTGACCGGTTTCGGCTGGGGCGCGACCGAAGGGTCGATCAACGCGCTGACGACGACGATCTACCCCCAGGACAAGACCGGACGGCTGAACGTGCTCCACGCCTGGTGGCCGTTCGGCAT
>CAMDSM010000040.1 GCA_945906905.1 Altererythrobacter xiamenensis
GCGCGGCGCTCATCCGATTGCAGCAGTTCGAGCAGATCGGCCACGTCAGCCGGGTGCAAGGGCTCGACCAGATCATAGGCCCGGGCGTGGTCGCCAGCCGACAGGGCGGCGCGCACGGCGTTGACGAATTGCGGCTTGAGCAGATTGTCCTCGTCCAATTCCTCAGCCCGCAGTTCTTCGACCTCGGGCAGAGGCGTGTGTGCGTGCGGATCGTGGAGATCGGTCTGCGTCATGCGCAAGGGGCCTAAAGCGGCGGCGGACAAATGCAAGTGTCGGGCAGCCTTCGGGGTGACATTGGCCGCAATCCGCCTATATCCGCCAGCAACTTTACAACAGGAGATATCGAATGGCCGACCAGATGCTGACCTTCACGCTTGATTGCGGAGATGATAAGGGCGGCGATGTCGTCATCAAGCTGCTCGCCGATGTGGCACCTGGCCATGTCGCGCGGATCAGCGAATTGGTGAGCGAAGGATTCTACGATGGCGTGGTGTTCCACCGCGTAATCCCCGGTTTCATGGCGCAGGGCGGTGATCCCACCGGCACCGGCATGGGCGGATCGCAAAAGCCCGATCTGAAAGCTGAATTCAACAATACCCCGCACGTCCGCGGCATTTGCTCGATGGCTCGCAGCAGCGCCCCCAACAGCGCCAATTCGCAGTTCTTCATCTGCTTTGATGATGCCCGCTTCCTCGATAACCAATATACTGCCTGGGGCGAAGTGGTGAGCGGCATGGAACATGTCGACGCTCTGCCCAAGGGTGAGCCGCCGCGCGCACCGGGCAAGATCGCCAAGGCTACGCTCGGTTGATTTTAATACGGCGCTCGTTTCGGCGCTGGGCCGGGTTGGTGCTGTTGGCGGCGGCGGTGGGCAGCATGTCTGCCTGCGTGCTGCCGCCAGACGCACCCACTGTGCTGGCCAGCGCCGGCGGCACCGGGCCGGACGACGCCTATGTGGTCTCGAGCGTGGCGCAGGAGTATGAAGTGCTGCGGCTGTTGGGGCTGGAAATGCAACAGCAGGCGCTACACCAGATTAACGGCAAGCCCTTTGATGTGCTGACCGTGAGCGATCCCGATACTGGCGAAACGCGCGAAGTGTGGTTCGATATCTCGCGCTTTTTTGGCCGATATTAGGGCGGTATTAGGTTAGATAAACACCTGCCGGGGCTTTTCTTCCTTGCGGTTGTGGAGCTGGAATTCGGCCCATTCCTCCAGCCCGCGGTGCTTGGGCCGCTGGGCGCGCGAGCGCAGAGTGTGGTTGACGCGCCAGACGAGGAACTTGGGGTGGACGGGCTTGCGGATATAATCCTGCGCCCCATCGAACAATGCGCGCTTCTCGTCCTCGGCGCCGTCGATGCTGGTGAACATGATCACCGGCAGATCATAGAACTGCGGCGAGCTGCGCAAGCGGCGCAGGAAGCCAGAGCCGCGTTCTCCGGGAAGGTTCTCATCCAGCAACAGCAGATCGGGCCGCCGCCATTGCAGCAGCTTCATCGCCTCTTCGGCATCGGACACCCAGCCACAGGCATGGCCAGCCGAGAGCAATATCTCGCTGGCGAGTTCGGCAATGATATCGTCATCATCCACCACAAGGATGTGGGCCATGGGGGCACCTTTCAATAAGATGCCGCACCCATAGCCTTCCGCTAACGGAAAAGCCTTCACCCTTACCCCCAGTGGAATTCCGTAGGCTAGTGGAATACCGTAAGTGCGGCGTGGAGGATCAGCGCGATCAGCATCAGGCTGGATGCCATGAACAGCGCCCAGCGCAACATCACCTTGTTGACCGTTGCTTGCACCAGCGAGTGGGCGATCCTTAACCCGACATAGCCCCACGCGAGTGTAGCGTTGAAGCCATCGCCCTGTCCGACCATGGCCAGCAGCAGAGCAATCGCATAAAAGACCGTTGGTGCTTCGTGCAGGTGATTGTAATTATCCGCTTTCCACCGCACCTCTGGCGGCAGAATCTTTTCCAGCGAAAGGTCTGAATCGCGCACCAGTTTATCGGGGTCGATGCCCAACTTGTTCATCGCCGGAATGCGCGTGGCATAGAGCCAAGCCCACATCACCATGGTCCAGGCGGCGAGCACCACCACTGGCTGGAGGATAGCGGGCGCGCTCACAGCGTAACCATCAGCGCGCGCACGGCCATCGCAACCAGCACAACGCTGTAGAGAGTAAACAGGCTCAGCCGCACCGGGATCGTGTTGACCACCGCCTGCCACAAAGAATGCGCCACCCGCAGCGCCACATAGGCCCAGGCGAGCATAACATCGATCTGCGAATAGCCGCCCAGCGCCAGGATCATCACCAGCGCATAAAAAATGGTAGGCTGTTCCATCAGATGATTGTAATTATGCGCTTTCCACTGAATTTCAGCGGGCAGAACCCCGTCCAGATCGCTGCCCCTGCCACCGCGCGATTTTTCCGCCGGCAGCTTCAGTTTGGCCAGCGCAGGCAGGCGCGTGCTCGCCATCCAGATCAACATCAACAGCGACCAGGCGACCAACACGGCGGCCGGTGCAAGAATTGGCATATTCATGGTTAATCCCCCTCATTCCCAACGGGGCTGAAAGCTGCTTCACCCAAGATCGATTGTCAATTGAAACCTAATCCTGTCCCGCCAACACCGCCGCAAATGCCGCCTGATCGACGTTGCCCCCACTGCCGATCACCACCGTATCGTCGTCCACCGCAACCCTGCCCGCCAGCACCGCCGCCAGCGCCACCGCGCCACCCGGCTCCAGCACCAGCCTCAAATGCGTAAAGGCAAAGCGTTGCGCGCTGCGCACTTCGGCCTCGCTCACCGACAGGCCAAAGGCACAGCGCCGCTTCAGCACGGTGAAATTGATCGGAGCGGTCGACAGCGCTTGCAAGGCATCGCAGGCCGTCGGCGGCGGATTGGGGCCGACGCGCTGGATCGAACCTGCCGCCAGCGAGCGGGCGACATCGTCCCAGCCTTCGGGTTCCACTGGGATTATCTCGGCCTCAGGGCAAGCCAGCGCCAGCCCCGCCGTCAGCCCGCCGCCCGCGCAACAGGCCACGATGCGGCCGGGCTGGCGGCCCAGTTGCGCGGCAATCTCGATCCCGGCGCTGCCTTGTCCCTCTATCACCCATGGATCGGCGAAGGCGTGGACATAGGTTGCCCCGCGTTCGGCGGTCAGGGCCAGGGCAATCGCCTCGCGATCCTCGCTCATCCGGTCATAGAACAGCACTTCACCGCCCAGCGCGCGCGTCCGCTCGACCTTGATCGCGGGCGCATCGCTCGGCATCACGATGGTCGCCGCCATGCCCAGCCGCCGCGCCGCCCAGGCTACGCCTTGCGCATGGTTGCCGCTCGACACCGCGACCACCCCACGCGCGCATTCTTCCGCCGAAAGATCGGTCAGCCGGTGCCACGCGCCCCTGATCTTGAACGCGCCAACCGGCTGCAAACATTCGGCCTTGAGCCAGAAGCTGCAGCCTTCAAACTCGACCGGCAACAGCGGCGTGGCGGCCACAATTTGCGCCACTTTTTCCGCCGCGCGCAGCACTCCAGAATAACTGGGCGCATGATCGGGATTTCGGATTGGTCGTTCAGTCGTCATAAGGCTAAGCGAAATACATGTTTACGCGAGGTTCGCCACCGACTATCGGGCGCGCCCTTCTGGCGGGAACTGCCGCATGGGAAGCTGGAGACTGTGATGACCGATTCCAAAGCCAATGACACGCGTAAGGCCGAGCTGCTGAGCACCACGGTTGAGCATATCGACATCACCAGCTTTGATGCCCGCCCGATCATCGACCAGATGGGAAAGATGAGCTTCACCAGCCGCGATCTGGCGCGCGCCACCCGCATCTATAACGATATGCTGGCCGATAAGGACTGCACCATTTTCCTCGTCATCGCCGGGTCGACCAGCGCGGGCGGGTGCATGGATCTGTATGCCGAACTGATCCGCAGCAACATGGTCGACTGCGTGGTCGCCACCGGGGCCACCATCGTCGATATGGATTTCTTCGAGGGCCTTGGTCACAAGCATTATCAGGCGCTGGAAGTGCCCGATGATGATACGCTGCGCAGCCTCTATATCGACCGTATCTATGATACCTATATCGATGAGGAGCAGCTGCAGGACTGCGATTTCACCATCAACAAGATCGCCAACGAACTGGAACCGCGCCCCTATTCCAGCCGCGCCTTCATCCGCGAGATGGGCAAGTATCTGGTCGAACACGGCAAGAAGGACAACAGCCTCGTCAAGCTGGCGTATGAGCATGACGTGCCGATCTTCTGCCCGGCGTTCGTCGATAGCTCTGCCGGTTTCGGGCTGGTCAAGCATCAGGTGGATCGGATGAAGGAAGGCAAGCCCTACATGGTGCTCGATGCCATCGCCGATTTCCGCGAGCTGACCGATATCAAGATTGCCGCTGGCGAATCCGGCCTGCTGATGGTCGGTGGCGGCGTGCCTAAGAACTTCATCCAGGACACGGTGGTGTGCGCCGAAATTCTGGGCCACGAGGATGTCGCGGTGCACAAGTATGCCGTGCAAATCACCGTCGCCGATGTGCGCGACGGGGCGTGCTCGTCCTCAACGCTGCAAGAGGCGGCGAGCTGGGGCAAGGTCAACACCGGGATCGAACAGATGGTGTTTGCCGAGGCTGGTTCGGTGATGCCTCTGCTGGCGAGTGATGCCTATCATCGCGAGCATTGGAAAACGCGGACGCCGAGGCGGTGGGCGAAGCTGTTTGGTTGATTTCAGGACTAGCGAGCCGGGGCTTTACCGCCCCGGCTCGTTCAACGTCCCCGCAAGTTCCGCCATCGACATGAACTGCGCCACGCAGGCCTCCACCATCTCGTGGTCTCGGGCTGCATCCATGCCGCCGCTCTCGAACATGTTTTCGGTTTCCAGCACCACGGTCAGCTCGCCGCCGTGGAACAGGGTGCGGACTTTCTTGCCAGCGAAGGCTTGCTCCAGCGCGATCAGCCGTTCGACATAGGTCGGGTGGACCAGATAGCGCGCCTCCACCTGATCGGTGGTGTAGATGGTGAATTCATCCTCAAAACCCGGATGCACCATATCGACCTTGGTCAGGTTGAGATCGGCGATGTCCAACTCATCCTTCTCGCCGAAAATGCCGAACTTGCGGTGCTTCTTGGCGCGTTCGACCAGGGTGGTGCCGTGGAACTGGCGGTCGCAGGCGATTGTCATCACCGGCCCGCGAAACACCGTGACCAGGTGGGTGCTTTTGCCCGTTGACCGGCGCTGTTGCAGGTGGGCCTCGTGCAGCGAAAAGGCGCGCCCGCCCACTTCGCCGTGCCACAAGTCCTCGAACGATGATTCGTCTGAATGCGGCACCATGCGGAAATTCTTCGCCCGCTCGAACCCTAGACCGGGCAAGGTGTCATGGACATATTCCAGCCCCAGTGCGGTGGCCAGCGCGCTGTTGATCCCCTCCTTGGTGGCCTTGATCGCAGCGGCGCGCGGGGCATAGGCCCATATGCCCGCGCCAATCGCCGCAAGGCCGATGATCCACATCTTGATCTGCCCGCCCCAGTCCGGGCCAAACAGCAGGAAGGCGGCCAGGGGCAGGACGATGAAAGCCGCGATCACAAAGCGCGAATTGCTCTTCTTGCGGGCCTCGTCGCGCACCAGCGCCTGGCCCTGCAGCCATTGTCCCAATTCGCCGCTGAGCAGCACGTCAACATCGGGCCGTTCGATCATCGCGCGAGGTTCCTGTTTGCGTTCTGGTGCATTGATGGCACACTTGCGGGCGTTATTGATAGGGCGGGGATATGGCGATGGAACTGATTATTGTGGGCGCGCTGGTGGTGATCTTGGCGCTGGTCTTGATTGGCATCTACAACAAGCTGGTTGGCTTGCGGCAGAACGTCAACCAGGGCGTGGCCGATATCGATGCGCAGTTGCGCCAGCGGCACGATTTGATCCCCAACCTCGTCAACACGGTGAAGGGCTATGCTGCGCATGAGGCGGGCACGCTTGAGGCGGTGATAGCTGCCCGCAACGCCGCCGCCGCGGGCGCGCCCAATGCGGGCAGCGAGGCGCAATTGCGAGTCGCGCTGGATAAGATGCTGGCGCTGGGTGAGGCCTATCCTGACCTGAAGGCGAGCGCGAATTTCCAACAGTTGCAGGGCGAACTGGGCGATGTGGAGGACAAGCTGGCCGCATCGCGCCGCGCCCTCAACGCCGCTGTCTCGCGCTACAACACCGGGATCCAGAGTTTCCCGGCAGTGGTGTTTGCTGGAATGCTGGGTTTCCGCGAGGCCGATTTCAACAAGCTGGACGATAGCGAGCGCGGCGTAGTCGATGCGGTTCCAAACGTAAAATTCTAGAGGAAAATCAATGCTTTGACGGGGCGGCTAAAGATTCTGCTCGTTTCGTTATTGCATCATTCACCCACCCCCTTATATGCGCCATTCCTGCTGCCCCATGGGGACTTCCAAACCGCAAGGCAGCTTTGTTTCACGCTTGGCCGCAAGGCCTATTGGGGGTCCCTTGAGTTGCACCATTTTCCTGACGCGCAAGCTGTAGTCCGCACCCTTTCGCCGGACGACGCCGTGATCTGCAACCGCCCGCATGCCGCGGCGCGGGCTGCCGGTTTCTTTGCCGAGAAATTCCCCGGCACCGCAATGTATGCGGTGAAGGCGAATCCCTCGCCCGAACTGCTGCAGATCCTGTGGGACAACGGCATCAGCCATTACGATGTCGCCTCGATTGCCGAGGTCCGGCTGGTGCGCGGCGCTCTGGCCGATGCCAAGCTGTGCTTCATGCATCCGGTCAAGACCGCTGGTGCCATTCGCGAGGCTTATTTCACCCACGGCGTGAAGACATTCAGCCTTGATACGCTGGAGGAGCTGGCCAAGATCGTCACCGCCACCACCGATGCGGCGGGCGAGCCAGCGCAGGACTTAGCGCTGCTGGTGCGGCTGCGGGTATCGTCGGAACATTCGGAGCTGTCATTGGCGGCCAAGTTCGGGGTCGATCTGGTCGATGCGGCGGAACTGCTGCAGGCCACCCGCCAGCATTGCGACGCGCTGGGTATCTGCTTCCACGTTGGCAGCCAGGCGATGACGCCGTTCGCCTATGTCCAGGCCTTGGAGCGCGTGCGCGCGGCGATTGCAGAGGCGGCCGTGACGGTGGATATCGTCGATGTCGGCGGCGGTTTCCCCAGCATTTATCCCGGCCTCGATCCCGCGCCGTTGGAGGACTATTTCCAGCAGATCCACCGCTATTTCGAAATGCTTCCGATCTCCTATTCAGCCGAGCTGTGGGCCGAGCCGGGCCGCGCCTTGTGCGCTGAATACTCCAGCCTGATCGTGAAGGTCGAAAAGCGCCGGGGTGATGAGCTGTTCATCAACGACGGGGCCTATGGCGCGCTGTTCGATGCCGCCCATGTCGACTGGCGTTTCCCGGTTCGCGTGCTGGAGGATGACCTGAGCGGCACCGAACAGGAATTCGCCTTCTACGGCCCCACCTGCGACGATGCCGATTACATGAAGGGCCCCTTCATGCTGCCCGCCGATATCCAGGCCGGCGACTATATCGAGATCGGCATGATCGGCGCTTATGGTGCGGCCATGGCCACCCGCTTCAACGGCTTCGGCGCCACCCAGGCCTTTGTGGTCGAGGACGAGCCAATGGCCAGCCTCTATCGCGGCGACCGTGCGCGCAAGGCGAGCGATAATGTGGTGAGCCTTCGCTAAGCCCCGCTGTCAGACAAACAAAAGGGCCGCCGAACCATGTGGTTCGGCGGCCTTTTTTTGTTGCAGCAGCAGGGGCGTTAAGCCGCCCGCGCCAGATCCAGTTCCATCCTGTCCCAGATCTCCACCAGCGCTTTGGCCAGTTCGTCCATCATCGCCTCGGTATGCGCCGGGCCGGGGGTAAAGCGCAGGCGCTCCGTTCCGCGCGGAACGGTGGGGAAGTTGATTGGCTGCACATAGACGCCGTATTCGGCCAGCAGGATGTCGCTGATCTTTTTGGCGCGCACTGGATCGCCGACCATCAGCGGGACGATGTGGGTGGTGCTGTCCATCACCGGCAGGCCTGCTGTGCGGAACTTGTGCTTCAGTGCGGCGGCGGCGGCCTGCTGGGCCTCGCGCTCCACGCTGGAGCACTTGAGGTGGCGCACCGATGCCAGCACGCCTGCCACCAGCACGGGGCTGAGCGAGGTGGTGAAGATGAAGCCGGGGGCATAGCTGCGGATGCAGTCGATCACCTTGCGGCTGGCGGCGACATAGCCGCCCATCACGCCGAACGCCTTGCCCAGCGTGCCCTCGATCAGGTCAATCCGGTGGGCCGCGTTATCACGTTCCGAAATGCCGCCGCCACGCGCGCCATACATGCCAACCGCGTGGACCTCGTCGATATAGGTCAGCGCGTTGAACTTCTCGGCCAGATCGCACAGCGCGTGGATCGGGGCGACATCGCCGTCCATCGAATAGACGCTCTCAAACGCGATCAGCTTGGGGCAGTCGGGGTCTTCGGCGGCGAGCAGCTCTTCCAGATGCGCAACATCGTTGTGGCGGAAGATGCGCTTTTCGCAGCCCGAATTGCGGATCCCGGCGATCATGCTGGCGTGGTTCAGCTCGTCCGAGAAGATCACGCAGCCGGGCAATAGCTTGGCCAGGGTGGAGAGCGTGGCATCGTTGGAGACATAGCCGCTGGTGAACAGCAGAGCGGCTTCCTTGCCGTGCAGATCGGCCAGCTCTTCCTCAAGCTGGATATGATAGTGCGTGTTGCCGCCGATATTGCGCGTGCCGCCAGAGCCAGCGCCGACATCGTGCAAGGCTTCTTCCATCGCAGCGATCACCTTGGGGTGCTGGCCCATGGCGAGATAGTCGTTGGAGCACCACACGGTGATGTCCTTGGGGCCATTGTGCCCGGCAAAGCAGCGCGCGTTGGGATAGGCGCCCTTGTTGCGCAGAATATCGATGAAGACGCGATAGCGCCCCTCTGCATGCAGACGGTCAATGGCCTGGTCGAAGATGTGTTCGTAGTTCAGCGTCTGTGTCCGGTCTGCACCGCGCAGGGAATCGCGGCCGGGAATGGAAGCGGACTTAGTCAAATCCGTTGCCGGGGGAAAGCGTTGTGTTTGCGAACAGTTCGCATCAAAGCGGGAAGATTCGGCTGATCCCATAAGGCTGGAGCGCCCTGAGGAGTGCTGGGTTATCCGCTGTATCACCTGTGACAATGGCAAAATCCTGATCCGACCGGCCAAACGCTTGGCCATCCGTCAGATAGGCGATGCGTCGGGCGATACCTTGCGCTCCGTCAACAAACACAATTTGTCCCCCGAAAGCTGCGGCCAATTCGGCCTCCAGCAGGGGGAAATGGGTGCAGGCGAGCACCACTGTGTCGATCTGATCGCCGTGGGGCTGATCGCGCAGGCCCGCCACGGCGCGGGCGAAAATTGCAGGATCGGGGGTGCCCCCGCGCAGCTTCAGCTCCGCCGCGCCGACCAGTTCCGGCGCGGCGTGGCGCAGCAGGCGCTTGTCGGCGGCAAATTCGGCCTCCAGCCGGTCAACATAGGCCTGCCGGATCGTGGCCGAGGTGCCGAGCAGTCCGATCACGCCGGTTTTGGTGAGGGCGGCGGCGGGCTTGATTGCGGGCACAGTTCCCACCACCGGAACCTCCAGCACCTCGCGCACCATGCCCAGCGCAATTGTGGAGGCGGTGTTGCAGGCGATGCAGATCAGGCGCGGCTGGAACCGTTCCGCCAAGCGGCCCAGCAGACCGCAAACCCGAGCGGCAATCTCGGCCTCGCTCTTGTCGCCATAGGGCAGGGCGGCCCGGTCGGCGACGTAGATCAGCGGGGCCTTGGGCAGCACCTTCCTCACCTCGGCCAGCACCGTCAGCCCGCCGACGCCGGAATCGAAGATCAGGATCGGGGCGGATGCGTCGGGAATGGATGTGGTCCTTGTGCAAGGTCTTGCCGGATTTCCGCCTTTTACTTAGGGTTGGGCAAAAGGAAAGGCGCGGACTAAGCTGTTGGCCATGGAAACGATTTACGCCGCATTGCTCGGCTATGCCCTTGGTTCGATCCCGTTCGGCCTGCTGCTGTCATTCGCGGCCGGGCAGGGGGATATCCGTAAGATCGGCAGCGGCAATATCGGCGCCACCAATGTCCTGCGGACGGGGAACAAGGGGCTGGCGGCGGCCACGCTGCTACTCGACATGGGCAAGGGTTTTGCAGCGGTGATGATCGCGCACCAGCTGTTTGCGCCATCCGCGCTGGCCTATGGCCCGGTGCCCGTGGCGGCGCTTGGCGCGGTGTTGGGGCATTGTTTCCCCGTGTGGCTCAAGTTCAAGGGCGGCAAAGGCGTGGCGACGAATGCCGGGGTGTGCTTTGGCCTCGCCTGGCCGATCGGGCTGGTTTACGCCGCCGTGTGGCTGGTGGCGCTGGCGGCATTCCGGATCAGCTCGCTGGCTGGAATGGCCGGGGTGCTGGGCGCGGTGATCGCGGCCATGGCGTTTGGGAATTGGGCTTTCGTGCCCGTGCTGGCGGTGATCGCCTTGCTGGTGATTTGGCTCCACCGGGCCAATATCCGCCGCCTGCTCGACGGGACCGAACCCAAGGTCGGCGGCAAATCGTGAGTTTGAGTCAGGCCGAGGCCTTCGCCCGCATCCGCCTGTTGCGATCCCCCAATATCGGCCCGGTCAGCTATCGCCAGCTGCTGCGCCGGTTCGGCAATGCCGTGGCCGCGCTGGAGGCTCTGCCCGATCTGGCCGCGCGCGGCACGCGGGAATACCGCGCCGCTCCGGCTGACCGGATTGAACGTGAGGTGGAAGCCGTTCGCGCTGCCGGGGCGCGCTATCTGTTCCACGATATGGCCGATTACCCCGCGCAGCTGGCGGCGCTGGAAAGCGCCCCGCCGATCCTGACCATTCGCGGCAACCTGGCGCTGGCTTCCGCGCCTTGCGTGGCGCTGGTGGGCGCGCGCAATGCTTCGGCCGCAGCTGTCAAGCTGGCGCGCGATTTTGCCGGAGAGCTGGCGGGGGCGGGCTTCACCGTGGTTTCAGGGCTGGCGCGCGGGATTGACGGCGCGGCGCACAAGGGCGCGCTGGCGGCGTTTGGCGGCGGCACAGTGGGCGTGATCGCCAGCGGGATCGACATCACCTATCCCCCGCAGCACGGAGATTTGCAGGAGCAGGTGGCGACGGAGGGCCTGCTGGTGGCCGAAGAACCGCCGGGCACTGAACCGCGCGGGCAATTGTTCCCCAAGCGCAACCGCATCATCGCCGGGCTGGCGCTCGGCACCCTGGTGGTGGAGGCCGCGCCCAAGTCCGGCTCGCTCATCACCGCAAGGCTGGCGGGCGAGGCCGGGCGTGAGGTGATGGCCATCCCCGGATCGCCGCTGGAGCCACGCAGCGAGGGCTGCAACCGCCTGATCCGCGAAGGGGCAATGCTGGTCCATTCGGCGGCGGACGTGGTCGAGCTGTTGTCCGGCTTCGACGGCACCCCGCGCTCCAGCTTGCGAGATGTGGTGCAGCCCTGGGATTACGGCGACGACGATCTGGCCGATGAGCCCGCAGACATCGAGGCCCTCCTCACCAATGCCCCCGTGCCCGTCGACGAACTCGTGCGCCAGAGCGGCGAGGCGGCGGGCGCGGTGCAAATGGCGCTGCTGGAGATGGAACTGGCGGGCCGGCTGGTGCGCCATGCGGGCGGGCGGGTGAGCTTGGCGGCGGGGGATTAGTCACCCTTGCTTGCAGTTTAGCCCATGCTGAGGCAGGCTGCATCCATTCAGGCGGACAAACTGGCGGGGGAAACCATGGACCGGAATATCAGCATTGGAACAATACTGAGCGAACTGGTGGCAGTACTGTCGGCGTCGCTGCGGGATTTTGCCATTTTCGCTGGTGGGCTTGGCCTGCTGACCGCCATCGGGGTGATCGCCGGAGTTACCGAAACAGAATCAGCATCGCTGTCGTTCGGATACTCTGTGGATGCAAGTCAGGGCGCGGCCAGCGCCTTGTTTGAACTGGTGTTGCTGGTTGCCAACATCGTCGGCGGTTATTGGCTGCTCAAGCAGTTGCTGGCCGCCAGGGGTCTGTTGCACACACAGGGCAATCGGTTTTGGCCCTATCTGGGCATGTCGATCCTGACCGGGCTGGGGGCCATTGTCGGCCTGATCCTGGTCATCGTGCCGGGAATCATCGTGCTGATCCGCTGGTCTGCGGCGTCGGGCTATGTGATCGGCGCAGGCGAAAGCGTGACCGATTCCATGTCGACCAGCTGGCGCGCCACCAGCGGGCATAGTTGGGCGATTTTCTTCGCCGCTATTGTCGTGTTCCTTGGCTTGATAGTGGCTGCGGGCACCGTGGTGACGGTTTTTGGGGCGCTCAACGCCACCTTGGGTGCGGTCGTCTCTGCTTTCATCGAAAGCGCCGCCAGCGGGATTTTCGCCGGTTTCGTTGTCGCCATCTACTCCTTGGTTTCGCACGATACTCAGCAACTTAGCGAGACGTTTGGATGAGCGATGCCAGACGGCGCAGCTAAAGCGGAACGCTTCACCGCCCGGGTGTTGATCGGGGCGGCGCTGTATGGCGTGATCGGCTCCGCCTCGCTCTATTTCACCGATGCGCCCGATCCGCATCGGTTGCTCTATTTCGCCTTTGCCGGGATCGCGCTGGTGTTTCAGGGGGTGTTCGTGGTGATCGCCCGCGATCCGCGCCGCTTTGCGCCCTTGCTGGGATTATGCGTGTTCGAGAAGATCAGCTTCGCCATTCCGGCCCTGGCTTTCTTCGCGCAAGGCCAAGCACCGCTTTCAATGGGGCTGGGCGGGGCGATGGACATGCTGCTGGCGGTGTTGTTTGCGATTTGCTGGCGTAAGATGTTGCAGACGACACCGTAGGCCTAGCTGCCATCTGCATCCAGGTGCGTTCGTTGCAGGAACAGTTCCACCCAACCGCGATCGTCCTGATATGTCGGGCGGAATGCCACCTGCTTCACGTGCAGCGCATCCGCGCCTGATATCGCCAGCACGGTCATGGTTTCGCGCCCACCGGTTACCGGGCTGGCCGGACAATCGGCACTGAAAAGCACCGCTGCCCCGCCATGCCCCTCGGGGCGTTGCAAATCGGATACGACTGCCCGCGGGCATGATTGCCGCAGCGAATTCAGGAATCCGGCAACGAAGCGCTCAAGAGCAGTTCCATCCAAGGAGAAGCGCTGCGTTGTAATCATGACGCTCCAGTTCTCGACCGTCTCACCTGAAGGAACCTCTTCTCGAATTGACTGGAAGCCATCGGCAGCTTCATAGCCGACGACAAAATCGGGTAGCGCTGGAGATTCCAGCTGTTCCTTGGCTGTGGCAGGTGTCGGCAGCAGGAGGAGCGCAACTATAAGGCAGAACGGACGGAAGATTTCCATGTGCCAATCTTAGCGAGGGCTTGACGCAGCTACAAGCCAGCAGCCACCCTCGCGCACACACACACGTAGGGAACGCCATTTAGCATCATGCAGCTTGTTATCGTCGAATCGCCCGCCAAGGCGAAGACCATCGAGAAATATCTGGGCTCGGACTACAAGGTTCTAGCGTCATACGGCCATGTGCGCGATTTGCCGCCCAAGGATGGATCGGTGCGGCCCGACGATGATTTCGCCATGGATTGGGAAATCTACGCCGAAAAGCGTAACCGCGATCAGGTGAAAGCCATCGCCGATGCCGCCAAGAAGGCCGACCGTCTGATCCTGGCGACCGACCCTGATCGCGAGGGGGAGGCGATCAGCTGGCACCTGTATCAATTGCTGGCGCAGAAAAAGGCGCTGCCCAAGGAGGTGGAGCGCGTCACCTTCAACGCCATCACCAAGCAGGCCGTCACCGATGCGATGAAGGCTCCGCGCCAGCTCGATACCGATCTGATCGACGCCTATCTGGCCCGCCGCGCACTCGATTATCTGTTCGGCTTCACGCTCTCGCCGGTGCTGTGGCGCAAGCTGCCCGGGGCCAAAAGCGCGGGGCGCGTGCAATCGGTGGCGCTGCGGATCATCGTTGATCGTGAGCGTGAGATTGAAGCGTTCCGGCCGCAGGAATATTGGTCTGTCACCGCGCAGATGGAGCATGATGGCACCGCGTTTGAATCGCGGTTGGTGAAGTTTGACGGGGCCAAGATTGATCGCCTGACCATCGGCGAACAGGGCATGGCGCTGGCCGCCAAGTCCGCCGTCGAAAATGGCCGTTTCACCGTCGAAGAGGTTGATATCAAGCCCCTGAAGCGCAATCCCGCGCCGCCCTTCACCACCTCCACCCTGCAGCAGGAAGCCGCCCGCAAACTGGGATTTTCGGCCAGCGATACGATGCGGGCCGCCCAGCGTTTGTATGAGGCGGGGCTGATTACCTATATGCGGACTGACGGTGTGCAGATGGATGGCAGCGCCATTTCCGCCTGTCGCAAGGCCATCGCCGAGCGGTTCGATGGGCATTATATCCCTGAAAAACCGCGCTTCTATGCCACCAAGGCGAAGAACGCGCAGGAAGCCCACGAAGCCATTCGCCCGACCGACTTTACGCGCAAGTTCGCCAGCTCGGGCGAAGAGGCCAAGCTGTATGACCTGATCTTCAAGCGCGCCATGGCCAGCCAGATGGCGGGTGCACAACTCGAACGCACCTCAGTCACCCTGCGTGATCCCACCGGGCGACACGAGTTGCGTGCCACGGGCCAGGTGGTCAAGTTCCCCGGTTTCCTTGCCGTTTACGAGGAAGGGCGCGACCAGAAGGCCGATGACGAGGAAGAAGAAGGCTTGCTGCCGATGATGCGCGCTGGCGATTGCCCGGCCAAGAAGTCGGTCGACGCGATCCAGCATTTCACTCAGCCGCCGCCACGTTTTTCCGAGGCTAGCCTGGTCAAGCGGCTGGAGGAGCTGGGCATCGGTCGGCCCTCCACCTATGCCTCCACGATCCAGACTTTGCGCGATCGGGCCTATGTCCGGATGGAAAAGAATCGCTTCTTTGGGGAAGATTCTGGGCGCTTGCTGACGGCGTTTCTCGAACGCTTCTTCGAACGCTATGTCGCCTATGATTTCACCGCCGGAATGGAAGATGAACTTGACGAGGTTTCCGCAGGCAACGCCGCGTGGAAAACCGTGCTGGCGGAGTTCTGGAAGGACTTCAAACCCAAGTCTGATGAAGTGATGGAGCGCAAGCCTTCGGAAGTGACCGAGGCGCTGGACGAGTTCCTGTCAGACTATCTGTTCCCGCCCGAGGCCGATGGCAGCGATCCGCGCGCCTGCCGCAAATGCATCGAAGAAGGCCGCAGTGGCGGTCGGTTGTCGATGCGTGGCGGGCGTTTCGGGGCCTTTATCGCCTGTTCAAACTATCCTGAGTGCAACTTCCGCCGCAAATTCGGCCAGCCAGGGGATGGCGACGGTTCAGATGACAGCAGTATGGGCCGCGATCCCGAAAGTGGCCTTTCGGTGGACCGCAAGACCGGGCGTTATGGCCCCTATATCCAGCTGGGCGATGGCAAGGATGCCAAGCGCGCCTCAATCCCCAAGGACATTCCCGAATTCGATCTCGATTGGGCCCTGCGGCTTCTGGCCCTGCCACGCGAAATCGGCAATCACCCAGAAAGCGGCCTGCCTATCGAAGCCAATATCGGCCGCTATGGCCCCTACCTCAAGCATGACGGCAAATACGCCAAGCTCGGCGGCACGCGCGATGTGTTCGATACGGGCATGAACACGGCGGTCACCCTGCTGGCCGAAGCCGCCAATCGCGGCCCCGGAACACGCGCCAAGGCCGAACCGATCAAGGCGCTCGGCCCGCATCCGGATTCGGGCGGCGAGATGAAGGTGATGCCCGGTCGTTTCGGCCCTTACGTCACCGATGGCACCACCAACGCCACCATCCCTAAGGACATTGCGCCCGAGAATTTGACTGAGGAACAGGCGATCGAGCTGATCTCCGCCCGCGCGGCGGCTGGGCCGTCCAAGAAAAAGGGCGCGCGCAAGGCGGCGGTGAAAAAGCCGGCGGCCAAAAAACCGGCGGCGAAGAAGAAGGCTGCGGCGAAGAAACCAGCCGCCAAGGCGAAGGCGGAATAATGGCCGAACGCTTCGAACGCCACAAGCAGCCGTGGAACGGCGAGGAAGCGGGCAAGCTGCGCACGCTGGCGTCCAAAGGCAAAGGCCTGAAGGAGATCGCCAAGGCGCTGAGCCGGAGCGAGGAATCGACCAGGGATTACGCCAAGGCCAACAACATTGCGATTGCCAAGAAGCGCTAGGTCATGTCGTCTCCGAGTCAATTCCAACCCCACCAAGGCCTGCCCACCCCGCGCCGCTGGTGGGCGATCATCGCGATCAGCTTTGGCACCTCGTTGCTGGTGCTCGATGGAGCAATTGCCACGGTGGCCTTGCCGACAATTGCGCGTGATCTCGGCGTTTCCAATGCCGTAGTAACCAATGTTGTCACCGTTTATCAGCTGGTGCTGGTGATGCTGTTGCTGCCGTTTTCCAGCCTAGGAGACCGGATCGGCCATCGCCGACTGTATCAATATGGGCAGGGCCTGTTCATGGTGGCGTCGGGGCTGTGCCTCTATGCCGACAGTCTGTGGCTTCTGTTGGCCTTGCGCGCGCTGCAGGCGGTTGGCGCGGCGATGGCCTTGAGTGTTTCAGCGGCGATGTTGCGGCAGATTTACCCCGCCAGTCGCCTTGGAACAGGGCTGGGGGTGAACAGCGTGATCGTGGCCTCGTCGGCTGCGCTCGCCCCCACGCTGGGTGGATATATCGTGGCGCATGTGGATTGGCAGTGGGTGTTTGTGGCCGCCGCCCCGCTGGCGGTGGTCTCACTGCTGCTGGGCCAGTCACTGCCCGAGCCAGTGCGGCAGGATAGGCGGATGGAGTGGATCAGCTCGATCTGGAGCGCGGGTTCGATGTTGCTGGTGATCGGCGCGCTGCAACTGGGCACGCACGGGGACCTGTTGCTCGGCGCCGCGCTGGGTATCCTGGGGGTCTTGAGCGTGGTTCTGCTGGTGCGGCGCGAACGGGTGAGCCAGGCCCCAGTGCTGCCGGTTGACCTGCTGGCCCGACCGGTTATCGGGCTGTCGGCGCTGGCGGGCATGGCGAGTTTCATCGCGTCGGGCACGCTGATGCTCAGCCTGCCGTTCCGCCTGCAAGAGAGCATGGGCTATGATCCGCAGACCGTGGGCCTTCTGCTGCTGCCGTTCCCGCTGACGATGCTGGTGATCGCCCCGCTGGCTGGCTGGCTGAGCGACCGGATCGCCGCGACCAAGCTGGGGGTAGTGGGGATGTCGATTGCCGTTTGTGGCCTGCTGTTGTTGGCTATTATGCCCGACGATCCGGGCAAGGCGGGTATCGCGCTGCGGCTAGGGTTCACCGCGCTGGGTTTCGGACTGTTCTTTGCCCCCAACACCCGGCTGATTATCAGCCGCGCCCCGATTGACCGCGCGGCGGCGGCCGGCGGCCTGCTCTCAACTTCGCGCCTGCTGGGCCAAACGCTGGCAGCGGTGGCGGTGGGGATGCTGCTGGCGGGCGGGCTGGGCATGGGGCCAGTGCCGCTGCTGGTTTCGGCCACACTGGCGCTGGTGGCGGCCGGCTGCAGTGTGACCCGCTATCGGTTCAGGGATGTGGTGGGGTGATCTGGTTGATCCGGCACCGCGTGAGGTGTTAGTCAAGCCCCCATGTCGTTGTCTGCACCTCTCCTGATTGTTGCCGCGCTGGTTTTCCCGCAGCTTGGTGATAGGTTTCACGCCTATGTAACCACGGATCGGGTCGGCGAAGCGCACCTCGAACTGTTCATCGCGCCCGATGGTGCGGTTGATGAATGCACCATTCTCTACACCGATTTCAATGCTGAGGTTGATGTCCGGCTGTGCAATCAGGCGCGCCAGAAAACCGCCGAAACGCCTGCCCAGGACCAAGATG
>CAMDSM010000041.1 GCA_945906905.1 Altererythrobacter xiamenensis
AGCGGTGTGGGCGCAATTCGTGGTTCGACCCTTTGACATGCTCAGGGCTCACCACGAACGGTTTTAGTCTTCAACGCTCCGGATCCAGCCCCGCCGCTTCCTCCACCACCTTGGCAATCGCGGTAAAGTCCGCCCCCGGCCCCTCGCGCTCCAAGGTGCGCTCGAGATAGTCTTGCACGATCCGGCCCAGCGGCAGCGGCACGCCAACCGCCTCCGCCTCGTCCATCAGCAGCTTGGTATCCTTGAGGCTCAAGGCCGCTGCAAATCCGAAGTCGAACGTGCGCGGCAGCACGCTTTTGGGCCATTTGTCGCGGGTCGCGGAGTTGATGCCGGTGGACTGGTTGAGCACTTCGATCATTTTGGCCGGGTCCAGCCCCTGCTTGATCCCGAAGGCCATGCCTTCCGCCGTGACGCCAATCGCCACCGCGCCGAGCAGGTTGTTGACCAGCTTCATCGTCTGGCCAGCGCCGGGCGTTTCGCCCATGTAAAACGGTTTGCCGATCACTTCGAGCAGCGGGCGCAGGGTGCTCTCATACTGGGCAGCAGGCCCGCCGACCATAATCGAAATGGTGGCCGTTTCCGCCCCCTTGATCCCGCCCGATACCGGCGCATCGAAGCAGGCGACGGCGGGCAGAGCAGCAGCCAGTTCCACCGCCAGCTGCGGGCCGCTGGTGGAAAGGTCGCACAGGATCGCAGGGCTCCCAGCGGAGCAGATCCCGTCCGCCCCCAGGACCGCCTCGCGCACGATGGCGGGGGTCGGCAGGCTGGTGAACACTACAGCGCATTGCTCGCCCAATGCGGCGGCGGACCCGGCGGGTTTGGCCCCTTGCGCCACCAGAGTTGCCACGGCGTCTGCTGAAACATCGTGGACCAGCAGCCGGTGCCCGGCCTTGAGCAGGTTGCCCGCCATCGGCGCGCCCATGCGGCCAAGGCCGAGAAATCCGATCACCGTCATAGCGCCTCCAAAATCGGCCTATGCGGTTCAAGATCGACGCGGGCAATGTCGTTTGTCGCCGGGAAACAGGCCAGCACCAGCGGATCATGGCCGGGGATCAGGTGATCGAGGCTGCCGCCCGCCAGCGCCATCACCTTGGCTTGGGCCTTGGCATAGTCAGCCTCGTCGATGAAGATCGGAAACGGAATTGCCCGGGTGATATTGGCATAAAGATGCGCCGCATCGCTCGCCAGCACCACCGGCCCGCGCGCCGTATCGCACACCACCACCATCAGCCCGGCGGTGTGGCCCGGTGCCAGATGCAGCCTGATGCCGGGGGCGAACTCGGCATCGCCAGCGTGGAATTGCACCCGGTCAGCATAAAGTTTGCGGACCAGCTGCGCCACCGGCTCCCCATCGAACGGGGCGCGGGTGGCATGGTCGCAGATGTGTCGCCCGGTGGCGAACTCCATTTCGGCGTCCTGCACGTGGAAGCGGGCATTTGGGAAGCTGTCGAGCGATCCGGCGTGGTCATAATGCAGATGCGTCAGGATCACGTGTTCGACTTGGCCAGGATCAATCCCGGCAGCGCGCAGCCCCTCGATCATCGGCCGGGTGATGGTGCGCCCGCGTGGCATCGCCGCATCGTCTCCGAAACCGGTGTCGACGATCACTGGCGCAAAGCCATCTCGGTGGATCGCCCAGACGAAATAGTCGAGCGGCATCGGCACTTCGTGATCGTCCACGGCGCTCGTGAAATTGGCCGAGGCCGTCCGTTCATGCCGGGCATAACGGATGGCGTCGATGCGGATGACGGGGGCGATTTTCACCTCACGCAAACCTCAACCGCACTGGCTGTTTCATCGGGCCATGGCCCACGGTGGTCATCCACGGTTCGTATTCGCCCGCGATTTCGAAGCCCGCCACCTCGCGCACCAGCGTGCCGAGCAGGGCCTGCGCCTCGGTTTGCGCCAACATCCGACCAACGCAGCCGTGGACGCCATAGCCCCAGCCGAGCGAGTGCTTGTTATCGCGCTCGATGTCATACTTTTCCGGTTCGGCCCAATAGCGCGGATCGCGGTTGGCGGCGGCGAACATCAGCCCGCAGCGCGTGCCTGCAGGCACGATCAGATCGTCAATCTCAACCTCGCAAGTGGTGATGCGCCCGGCCATGCGACTGGGCGAATCCCAGCGCAGGCTCTCGTCGAAAGCATTGCGCAGCAACTTGGGATTGGCGCGCAACTTGTCATACTGATCGGGGAACAGCGCCCATGCACGCAAGGCATTGGCCATGGTGAGATAGGTGGTATCGGCCCCGGCAGACAGGATTGTCTGCAATAACAGCTTGGCCTCGTCCTGCGTCACTTCGCCCCGGTCCGCCGCGCGGAATATTTCCGCGCCAATGCCGTCGGGAGCAATCGCATCGCGATCACACGCCTTGCCCAGCCATTCGATCACGGCAGAGAAATCGGCATCCATCGCCTCGTCGAACAGCTCGCCAGGCGGACCCATCGTGGCCCAGACCATTTGCGAAAAGCCGTGCATGTGGTGGCGCCCTTCCTTGGGCAGCCCCAGCACATCGGGCAGCACGCGGAAGATGAAGGCTTGGGTGATATCGCCCACCGAATCCACCGCCTCGCCTTCGCGGGAGCGTAGTTCGTCGACGAATTCCTGCGCAGCGGCTTCGAACACGGCCTTGGTTTTTTCGAGTGCCCGCGGGGAAAGCGCATCCTGCACCACCTTGCGCACGCCGGTGTGGCGGGGCGGATCGTCGGTCAGGAGGATTTCGGGGCGCAGTGAATTGGGATCGTGCCACGGACGGCTGGCGCTGGAAAAGCTCTTCCAGTCGAGCAGGCCGGCGGTGACGTGCTCGTGCCGCGCGATCATCACCGTGCCATCGTGCAGCCGCACGGCGGGGGCAAATTCGCGCACCTCGTCATCAACGCTGCGGGCATTGCGCACGGCGTCGGGGGTGAAAATGTCGTAGGGGAAGAGGGGGATTTCCTTGGTCATCGGGTCAAATCCCCAGCCCGTGGAACCACGTCTCGCCATCAGCCGCAGTCTCGATATGTCCGGCGGTGGGATCGAAGAAATGCGCCCCGATCACCACCGTGCCGCTATCGCGATATTTGTCGACGAAGGTGATCCGTGACTGGCGTCCAGCATCCTTGTCCATATCGAAAGTGGCGGTGCGATGCGGCATGGCGCATTGCATCGGGTGGTGCATCAGATCGCCAGTAATCACCGCGCGTTGCCCGGCGCTTTCGATGCAGACGTGGACGTGGCCGGGGGTGTGACCGTGGCTGGGCTCGCAAGTGATACCGGGCGCGATCTGGTGATCGGCCGCGATGAAATCGGCCATGCCCAGCGCCACAATCGGATCGACGCACTCCACCAGATGCGCAACATTGTGGTGCCCATCATGGCGGATTACGGTCTGCCACGCGTCATATTCGGTTTTGCCGAACAGATAGCGGGCATTGGGGAAGGTCGGTTTGTATTCTCCGGTTTCGGGATCCTTGTAGGTGTTCCAGCCGACATGGTCGAAATGCAGGTGGGTGCACATCACCGTGTCCACATCGTGCCGGGTGATGCCCAGCGATTCCAGATCCTCGATGAATCCCTCAGGCAGGTTGCAGAACACGCCGAAATCGCGCTCGCGGCCTGCACCGATGCAGCTGTCGACCACGATGTTGCGATCTGGAGTCTGGACCACGAAGCCCTGGAAGTTCATCCGTTGCAAGCCGTCTGGCGTGGCATAGTGCGGGTGCAGCCAGTCCAGCGCGATCACTTCCTCGGCGGTGGCATCGGTGATGGACATGTTGATGTTGTCGGTGAAATCGTAAACCTCGACAATGCGGGTGACTTTAACGTCACCGATTTGCCAGCTCATCATCGTTTCGCGTGCCAAGGGTTCTCTCCGGTTCAGGCGGTTTTGGCCGCTCGTTTCGCTTTGGGCTTGTGCCGCGCCACGCTTTCTGGCGGCAGAATCGCGGCGGGCAGCGCAGGCTTACCCATGATGAAATCGGCGCAACGCTCACCTATCATCACGCATGGAGCGTTGGTATTGCCGCCGATCACGCTTGGCATGACGCTGGCATCGGCCACCCGCAGGCCCTTGATCCCCTTCACCCGCAATTGCGGATCGACCACGGTGCCCGTATCCTTGATGTCGCCCATACGGCAGGTGCCGACGGGGTGGTGTACGGTATAGCCGGTTTCGCGGATATAGGCGTCCCACTGTGCATCGCTCTGGCATTCAGAACCCGGCGCTGCTTCGGTGCCATTATACCGTGCGAACGGCGCGGTGGCGAAAGCGGCGCGGCAGATTTTCAGCGCAGCGATCAGCGGCAGCACATCTTCGGGCTCACCCAGCAGGTTGGGATCGATCAGCGGGGCGGCTTTCGGGTCATTGCTGGCGAGGCGCACTGTCCCCCGGCTTTTGGGATAGAGGCCCACCGGGCTGATGCCATAGCCGTGGCCGATCGGGAACGGCACCTTGGGATTGGTCAGGCGCTTGGCCGGCTGGAACACGAATTGCACGTCCGGCTTGGCAAGGCCGGGGTCGGTTTTGAGGAAGGCCACGCTTTCAAACACGTTGCCCGCCAAGGGGCCTTTGCGGGTGGCAAGGTAGTAGAAGAACCAGGCGATGTCCCTCGGCATGGCCTTCCAGCTGATGCCATAACTGGTGGAATCGCCCGTCTCCATATGCATCGGGCTGGCGACGTGATCGTGGTAATTGCTGCCGACGCCGGGAAGATCGTGCACCACCGCGATGCCCTGTTCCTTGAGGTGCGCGGCGGGGCCGATGCCGCTGAGCATCAGGATCTGCGGCGTCTGCACGGTTCCGGCGCTGAGCACGATTTCGTGCCGGGCGGCGATAACGCGGCCATCGGTCAGCTCAACCCCAGTGGCGCGGCCATCGGTGATGATTATGCGCGCCACCTGTGCCCGCGTCTGCACGTGGACATTGCCGCGCGCCTGGGCCGGGCGGAGCATACATTTGGCGGTCGATTCACGCAGGCCATCGCGGATCAGGCCCTGACGGCGGCCATAGCCTTCGGGGTCCGGTCCGTTGAAATCGGGGCAATGCTTGAATTGCAATTCGCCCAGCGCATCCATGAAGGCATAGTTGAGCGCGTTGGGGCCGGGCACGATCTTGGCATTGATCGGGCCGCCCACCCCGTGAAACACGCTGGCGGGGAAATCCTCGTTGTTCTCGGTGCGGGTGAAATAGGGGAGGACTTGCGAGTAGGACCAGCCCGTGCAGCCCGCATCCGCCCAATCGTCATAATCGGTCGGGTGCCCGCGAAAATACACCATCCCATTGATCGCGCCCGATCCGCCGATTACCCTCCCGCGCGGCACGGGGATTTGGCGCCCCGCCATGCCCGCCTGCGGCACAGTGAAAAACCGCCAGTTGGTCTCCTTGCGGCCGATGGCAGCGGCAACGAAACTGGGCACGTGGATGAAAGGGTGCCCATCATCCCCACCCGCCTCCAGCACGCACACGGTCTTGCTCGCATCCTCGCCCAGCCGCGCCGCCACGCAAGCCCCGGACGAGCCTGCACCGATCACGATATAGTCGAATTCCCCAGCGATCATTCTTGCGTCTCTCCCGTTGGCTCTTGTGCGAAGGGGGAGGGGGTTTGGCAAGCTGGATTGTATCGGGCGTTAGGGTTTGGACAAGATTAAGGCGAGCAGGTTCCACAAGCCTTGGTGTCTTCGCGTCGCAATTTTGCAGCGAGCAGGAACGCTACGTCACGATCCTCGATAGGACCGTGCCATTTACAGTTTCTGCCGGAATCGGAAGGCTGAGTTCCCTGCCCATTGTTGCAGTGGCTGCATTGCGCACGGTGGATGCGTGCGCGGTCGCGGGTCCAATTCTCGTACACGAAGTATGTCATTGTTACCTCCGATTTGAAGAGGTCAACGAGCTAGAGCATAACCTCGTTTGTAAACTAGTTCCAAAATGCGCATCCTTAGATTTTTATTCCCCATCACACCCAATCGCCTCAGCCGCAGCCCCGCTCATCACGAAACCGATGGGCCGATCCACCTCCTCGGTCAGGTGGCCGATCAGGCCTGCGGTGCGGCACAATATCCCAATCCCTTTCAAAGCCGCCACCGGCCAGCCGAGGTCGAGCATGATCGCGGGGATCGGGCCGTTGACGTTGACGGGCAGGGCGCGGCCGATGGTTTCGGGCAGCGCGGCTTGCAGCGCGCGCATCATGGCCACGTGTTCGCCGCTCACTCCGCGTTCGTCAGCGAGCTTCAAAAGCAGGTTCGCGCGTGGGTCGCCTTCGGAGTGTTGGGGATGGCCGAAGCCGGGGATCGCTTTAGTGGTTTGGCGCAAGGCCGTGATCTGGCGCACGGCCACGGCGTGCAAATCATCACCGCTCGCACGGCTGTCCGCCACGCACCCGGCATAGAGCCGCCCCGCCACCTCGGCGCTGCCCAGCACCACCGAACCGCAGCCCAATATCCCTGCCGCCACTGCGCCCTGCATCGCCTCGGGCGCGGCGGCCAGTGTCATCCGCGCCGCCACAACGCTCGGCACCAGGCCATGTTCGGCCAGCGCGCACAGCACGGCGTTGAGGAAGAAGCTCTGGTTCTCGTCCGGCTCGTTTCCCGTCACCAGAAACCAGAAGTAGCTGGAGAAATCGAACTGGCCGATGATCTCGCCGCACAAGTCCTTGCCGCGCACGGTGATCGAATGCGCGTCTGACGTGCAGATCGCGCTAAAAGGCTGGTCCTGTTTGCCGATGCGCATATTTGTCTCCCTTGCTGCTGCTATCGGGTGCGGGCTATGGCCCGGTCAAGTCAACACAACACTTGGTCCGTTCGCCCTGAGCCTGTCGAAGGACCTTGCGCGAGGTGCTTCGACAGGCTCAGCACAGACGGGCAAGGGGAAGAGGAACTGGAATGGCCAAGCCACTAAGCGGCATTCGTGTGCTGGATATGGGCACATTCATCACTGGCCCGGCCTGCGGGATGCTGTTGGCAGACTTAGGCGCCGAGGTGATCAAGGTGGAGATGCCGGGCACGGGCGATCCATTCCGGGCGTTCAAGGGCGATCTTTATTCGCCGCATTTCCAGACCTATAACCGGGGCAAGAAATCGGTTGAGCTGAACACCAAGGAGGCCGCCGATCTGGCCGCGTTCGACGCGCTGATCAAAACTGCGGACGTGTTCATCCAGAACTTCCGCCCCGGCGTGGCGACGCGGCTGGGGGTGGGTGCGGAGCGGTTGCAGGGCATCAATCCGCGGCTCGTCTATGCCGATATTTCCGGCTTCGGAAACGATGGCCCGTGGAAGGACCGCCCGGCGTTTGACACCGTGGCGCAGGCTTCCACCGGGTTCCTGCGGCTGCTGGTCAACCCGGCCAATCCGCGCGTTGTCGGGCCGGCGATAGGTGACGCTGTGACCGGGTTCTACGCCGCCTATGGCATCCTTGCGGCGCTGTATGAGCGTGAAAAAACCGGCAAAGGCCGCCGTGTTGAAACATCGATGTTTGAGGCGATGTGCCACTTCAACCTCGACGATTTCACCCATTATCTCAGCGAGAATGAGGTGATGGGGCCGAGCAGCCGCCCGCATGTCAGCCAAAGCTATGTATTCCAATGTGCCGACGGCGGCTGGATCGCGCTGCACATGTCCTCACCGCCCAAGTTCTGGGAAAACCTCGCCAAAGCGGTTGGCCAGCCCGACATGTTGCAGCGGCCCGAATTTGCCAGCCGCCCGGCGCGGATTGCCAACTATGAAGGCGTGGTCAGCTTCCTCGCCCCGATCTTCGCCACCCGCCCCCGGCCGGAGTGGGAGGAGCGGCTGGTACGCCTCGAAGTGCCGCATTCGCCAGTCTATTCCTCCAAGGAAGTGGTTGAGGGCGAGCTGGCCGCGCATCACAATCTGGTGGTCGAAGGCGAGGGGCCGCGGGGCACGTTCCGCACGATCCGCAATCCCATCCGCTTTGATGGGGAAAGTCAAACCAGCGTCACCCCGCCGCCCGAATTGGGGGCAGACAATGCGGAAATCCTCGGCCGCTGATTGCGTCAGCGCCGCTAGTTGATAAAGTCCGCTTCAAGCGCCGTGGAATCGGCGAAATGGAGAGATACGATGGCACACCTGCCAAGCCGCCTGCACCACACCGCCTATGTCACCAAGGACATGGAGGCGACGCGCCACTTCTATGAGGATATCCTGGGCCTGCCATTGGTCGCCACATGGTGCGAGAGCGATGAGCTGTTCGGAAAGTTGCGGACCTATTGCCACTGCTTCTTCGGCATTGCCGATGGCGGCGCGCTGGCCTTCTTCCAATTCGCCAACAAGGAGGATGAGGAGCTGTTCGTGCCCGATATTCCGGCCACGCCCTTCGTCCATCTGGCGCTGAAAGTGGAAGCGGAGTTTCAGGCCGAGGTTGAAACCCGCATCAAGGCCGCCGGTCTGGAAGCGACCTATGTGCTGGAGCACGGCTATTGCCGCTCGGTCTATGTGGTCGATCCCAATGGCATGACGGTGGAATTCACGCTCGACGATCCACGCGCGCCGGCTGGCGATGCGGCCCGAAAAGCCAAGGCCCATGACGAACTGAAGCGCTGGCTGGCGGGCGATCACACCAATAACAACAATTTCCGCAGCGAAGAAGCCGCCTGACCATAACCCTATGCCCTTTGTCTGCATCGGGGCGGCGAACCGCCTGCTGGCTTTGCGTGCCGTCGATTTGAGAGGATCCATAATGACCCTGCCCATGCTGCCAACCTCGCTTGTCGGATCCTACGCCCAGCCCGAATGGCTGATCGACCGTGCCAAGCTGGCCGGCCGCTTCCCGCCGCGCACCCGCCAGAAGGAGCTGTGGCGCGTGTCTGAGGACATGTTGGAGGAGGCGTGGGACGATGCCACCATCTATGCCATCCACGAGCAGGAGCGGGCGGGCCTCGACATCATCACCGATGGCGAGATGCGACGCGAAAGCTATTCCAACCGCTTTGCCACTGCGCTTGATGGCGTGGACATGGATAACCACGGCACCGCGCTCGACCGGTCGGGTGAGCCCGTGCCCGTGCCGCGCGTGGTGGGGCCGATCAGCCGCCGCCATGCGGTGCAGGTGCGCGATGTTGAGTTCATGCGCCAGCATACCGATAAGGCGATCAAGATCACCGTGCCCGGCCCGTTCACCATGGCCCAGCAGGCGCAGGATGATTATTACGGTGACGAGGAAGCGCTGGCCGTGGCCTATGCGGCGGCGGTGAACGACGAGATCAAGGATCTGTTCGCCGCCGGGGTCGACGTGGTGCAGCTGGACGAACCCTATATGCAGGCTCGCCCCGACAAGGCCCGCGCCTATGGCCTCAAAGCGCTCGAACGGGCGCTGGAGGGGGTCACGGGCACCACCGCGCTGCATATCTGCTTTGGCTATGCCCACCTGATCCACGAGCGGCCCGAGGGCTATTCGTTCCTGCCCGAACTGGCCGCCAGCGCCGTCCAGCAGATCAGCATCGAAACCGCGCAAAGCAATCTCGATACCAAGGTGCTGGAGTCCTTGCCGGGCAAGACGATTATTTTGGGCGTGCTTGATCTGGCTACCCATGCGGTAGAGGAGCCGGAGGTCGTGGCCGCCCGTATCCGTCGCGCGCTGGTGCACGTGCCGGTCGAGAAGATCATCGTCGCCCCTGATTGCGGGCTGAAATACCTTCCGCGCGAAGTGGCTTTCGGCAAGATGAAGGCGATGGTCGTTGGCGCGGCGATTGTGCGGGCCGAATTGGCGTGAGCTTCAGGACGACGCATACTGGCAGCCTGCCGCGTCCGGAATATCTGCTCGATCTGATGCTCGCCCGAGAGGGTGGCGACATGGTTGACGAGGCCGCGCTGGGCCTCGCGATTGATCGCGCCACCGCCGAGGTGCTGGCCGAGCAGGTTAAGGCGGGCCTATCCATCGTCGGCGATGGCGAGATGTCGAAGCCCAGTTACGCCACCTATATCAAGCACCGCCTGTCGGGCTTTGGCGGCGAGGCGGGGCAGTATGAGTTTGCCGATCTGGAGGACTTCCCCGGCGCCAAGGCGCAGGTGTTCGGCAACAAGGGGCGGGCCAAACGCTCTGCCCCTGCCTGCACATCGGCCATCAGCGTGATCGACATGGATGCCCCGCGCGAGGATGCGGAACGGCTCAACCGGCTGGCAAATGGCCAGACAAGCTTCATGTCCGCCGCCAGCCCGGGGGTGACCGCACTGTTCTTCCCCAACCAGTTCTACGCCAGCGATGAGGAATATGTCTTCGCGCTCGCTGAAGGCCTGCGCCACGAATACGAGACGATCGCGGCGGCGGGGATCACTTTGCAGGTCGATTGCCCTGACCTCGCCATGGGCCGCCATGTGCAGTTCACGCAGCTGAACCTTGAGCAATTCCGCAAGCGCATCGGCATGAACGTCGCCGCGCTCAACCATGCCTTGCGCAATATTCCAGCCGAGCAGTGTCGGATGCACCTGTGCTGGGGCAATTATCCCGGCCCGCATCATTGTGACGTGGCGCTGGAGTTGATCGCCGACATCGTGTGGAGCGCCAAGCCGCACATGGTGCTACTCGAAGGCGCCAATCCGCGCCACAACCACGAATTCGCCTTTTTCGAGGAAAACGCTCTGCCCGAAGGCAAAGTGCTGTGCCCGGGCATGATCGAACCGCAATCGCCCTATATCGAACACCCCCAAGTCATCGCCCAGCGCATCAGCCGCTATGCCGATATTCTGGGCCGCGAGCGGGTGGTGGCAGGCGTCGATTGCGGATTCTCGGTTCACGCTGGCAGCAACAGCCTTGATCCGGCGGTGGTCTGGGCCAAGCTGGCCGCGCTGGCGCAAGGTGCCGAGATCGCCAGCAAGCGCTACTGGTAAGCGCGCGCGCGGCGCGCTAGGCCGTGGTGCTGGAGTGGGCGTGGTGGAATGGTAGACGCGGGGGACTTAAAATCCAAAACCACTGTTTTTCAATGTCTAAGAACGCTTGTAATTGCGTCATTTTTACCCCAATCTGACCTCGCTAAATGGTAACGCATAGCTAACGCATTTAGCCCATTTTTTGAGGTGTTGGCGGTGACGGCGATCCATCAGGTTTTCGGCGGAAAAGTGCAGGTTTTCCGACGCCCCAACAGCCGGTTCTGGCAGTGCGCGGCGAGCGTCGGCGGCAAGCAGCGGCGCGGTAGCACGAAGCAGGAAAGTTTGGCGCAGGCCAAAGATGTCGCTGAAGACTGGTATCTCGGTCTGAAGGGCAAGGCCCAAGCCGGGGAGCTGAAATCAGGCAAGACGTTCAAGCAGGCGGCGACTCGGTTTCTCGATGAGTTCGAAGCGATCACCCAAGGCGAGCGCAGCCCGATCTATGTCGTGGGTCACAAACGACGACTTGAGAAGCACCTGATCCCCTTTTTCGGGTCGAAGGTGCTTTCGGAAGTCACGTCCGGCTTGATTCAGGATTATCGAATCCATCGGATGAAGAGTGCTGCTAGTGGCAAGCCCCCTGCGCGAAGCACGCTTCATCAGGAAATGGTCTGCCTTCGCCAGACGCTCAAGACCGCGAATCGGCATGGCTGGCTGGAACACATGCCCGACATGACCTCGCCTTATCGGGCATCGAGCAAAATTTCTCACCGCGCCTGGTTCTCGCCCGAGGAATATAAGCAGCTCTACACCGCGACCGGCGCCCGCGCCCGCGATCCGAAGAAGGAACGCTGGCGCAGCGCGTGTGAAGACCTGCACGACTATGTGTTGTTCATGGTCAATTCCGGCCTGCGTCCGGACGAGGCGCGGCACATCCAGGTCCGTGACGTCGAGATCGTGCAGGACGGACCCAAGAGCGAGAAAATCTTGCACATTGCAGTTCGCGGCAAACGCGGGGTTGGCTATGCCAAGACCATGCCGGGAGCGGTCCTGCCCTTCACCCGCACGGTCGAACGGCACAATCGCGGACCTTCGGATCTGATCTTCCCGACAATCCAGCGCGAGCTGTTCAACACCATTCTCGACGAGCTGGACCTGAAACGCGATCGGGAGGGCAATCCGCGGACGACATACAGCCTACGCCATACCTATATCTGCATGCGCTTGATGGAGGGCGCGGACATCTATCAGATCGCCAAGAACTGCCGGACGAGCGTCGAGATGATCGAAAAATACTATGCCTCGCATATCAAGAACATGCTCGACGCCACTGCGATCAACATCATGCGCCCGAAAAGGAAACGCTGACGGGGCGGCCAGTGTCCCCTACCCTTCTACACCCTTGGCGGCGTGCGGGGCTTGACCTATAGCCGCCTTGGCATTGCGGGCGTGGCGGAATCGGTAGACGCAACGGACTTAAGCCAGATTGAGTGCTCGCGGGGAAACCCGCGATGCAGAACTGCTCAAATTCGGGGAACCCTGTCAGATGGCGATCCCGAGCCAAGCCGCAGCGCGAAAGCACTGCGGAAGGTGTAGAGACTAGACGGGCAGCACCTACCCTTCGGCCCAGCCGGAGCATGGTGAAGGGATAGTCCAGACCACAAACACCCCAGCCCAATCAAGGGTGCCGGGTGGCGGCGAAAGCCGTAGCTGGTATGAAAATTCGTTGGGCTTTAGCCCGTGTGGGTTCGATTCCCACCGCCCGCACCAGCTATCTTTGAGCACGATCCGACAAGACCACCGCACGGTGGCGAGGATCATGTTTGAGTGGAGTAATGTGGGCCGAACGGAATGCACTCCGCTCCTGCGAAATGACAGCCGAACGGCAAGTCATGCTGGTCCCTTGCACCCCGTCCGGGGTGCGACCATCGCCCAATCATCCGCCGCGAAGCGTCTCCAGGTTATGGTATGCGTTTCAATGTCGACATTCGCGTGCGCGGCCGCGCTGGGCGGACGGCGGTCGTCCGCACCGGCTGGATGATGAAGCCTGGCAGACTGCCATCGCTGTCGAGCGCGATGCCCGGCGATCGCGACGCCGAGCTGCTCGAGGCGATCGATCCGCCGATCCTGCCACCGGGCTCCCTTGGCGATGCGGAATGGGAACAGCTCTGGACCTGGGCCAATACTGTCGGAATCGAGGCCGCCAACACCTGCGTCCCGACGCCCATGTATCTCGTCGGCGGCGACGTCATATCCGAAGGCGAATGCGGCACCGTGTTGGTGAGAGTGCGCGATGCGCGGCGGGGCCTGGCGCGCTGGCTCAACAGAAGTGGCACCGGCGAAACCGATGGCTTTGGCGGCGTCATCATGTTCAGTCCGGTCGCCAGCCAGTCGCGCGATCGGGCTATTGCCTGGGCGAAGGACGTGATCGTCACATTGCAGCTCAACGGTATCGCCGCCGAGCTCGAAATCTTCGATTCTTAGCCCGCCGTCAGCGATCCAGCGCCGAACAGTGCAAAATGGTAGATCCGTTCGGCTGACAACCGGATTTGCTGCATGAACGGATATCCTCGCCGGCGCGCGCATCTATGACACCTGGTGCGTCAACGAGGATGCCGAATATCACGAGGCGGGCGATGAGGGGGCCGAAAAGGCGCTGCCCCAACGCGAGGTAACGCCGGATCAGGCTGCGGCCTTGGCTTCGGTGCGCGATGTGCCTGCAAGAATAGCCAATGACCGTAAGGCTGCCTGACATGCTGGCCCAGATGTTCGTGCGCCTGAGCGATGTGCGCTTCATCCGCTATGTGTTGGCCTCGGTTGGCGCACTGGCGGTGGATATGGGGTGCTTTCTCGCGCTGCTGACCACGGGAATGTGGGCCGCCGGTGCCTCTGCGCTGGCCTATGGGGCGGGAATTGTGGCGCATTGGCTGCTCTCCAGCCGCGCGGTGTTTGTCGGCAGCGTGGCGGAGCGGGGGGTGGAGCGGACCCGGCAGAAGGCGCTGTTCGTCGCCTCGGCCATGGTCGGGCTGGGCCTGACCACCGGAATCGTCTGGGCGGGAGACAGTTCTGGGCTTGATCCGCGTCTGGCCAAGCTGGGGGCGATTGCGGTGAGCTTTGCCGCCACCTGGCTGCTGCGGTCAAAAATCGTTTTCCGTGCCTGAATTTCGTGGCTGAATTTCTCACCCGATTGGCTGTCCGTCCCGCTGCCGTGGTGGCCGTGTGGGGCCTGTGGTGCGTGCTGACGTTGGCGCTGGCCGCCGGACAGGGCTTTGCCATCGACGGGCCGGACAATCACATGCGCCTGTTCGAGGTGCGGGATCTGCTTGCCGGGCAGAACTGGTTTGACGTCACCCAATACCGGATCGATCCGCCGCATGGCGCCTCTATGCACTAGTCGCGACTGGTCGATCTGCCGCTGGCCTTGGTGGCGCTTGCGGTGGGCGAGACGGCGGCGGCGGCCTTGGTCCCGCTGTTGTGGCTGCTGCCCGCGCTGTTTGCGCTGCGCTCGATCATGCTGCGGCTGGGCTTTGGCCCGCTGGCCTTGGGCATTGGCATTGTCGCCTTGCCACTGTTCCCGCTGCTGCCCGATAGCTTTTTGCCGATGCGGATTGACCATCATGCGCCGCAAGCGGTGCTGGGGCTGTGCGCGGTTGCCTTGCTGCTGCGTGGTTCGCGCAAGGCGGCTGTTCTGGCAGGCGTTTTGGCGGCGGCGTGGTTGGTGATTTCGCTGGAGGCGCTGGTGCTGGTTGCTGGAATGGCCGGAGTGCTGGGACTGCTCACTTGGTGGGATGCTGACCGCCGCCTGCCCGCCTTCCTCGCGGCATTGGCGATTTCCGCACCTTTGCTGAGTTTCGCGACCCGCCCGAGCAGCGAATTTGCCCTTCCCTTCTGCGACATCCTGATGCCGGGCCACATGGCCGCTTTCGCTGCGGCTGGCGTGATCGCGCTGCTGCTGCCGCTGTTGCCGGGACAGGACAAGCCGCTCGGGCGATTGGCTGGCCTCGCGCTGATCCCGCTCATCTGCGGTCCGCTGGCTTATGTAGTGTTGGGGCCGTGTGTGGCCAATCCGTTCAGCCAGCTCGATCCGCTGCTCCAACGATATTGGTATGGCTATATCACAGAGGGCCTGCCGATTTGGCGCCAGCCCTTGTCGGTCGCCGGGATGCTGGTGTGGACTCTGGTTTTGGTCTCGGTGGGCTGGTGGCAGATGCGCCGCGATGCGCTTGGAGATGCGGGCCGCGCGCGCGACATATTGGCGCTGATCGCGCTGATCGCCGCAGTGTTTTCCTTCTGGCTGATGCGCGGCGGGATTCTGGCGCAATTGCTGGCGATACCGTTCGCCGCCTATTTGCTGGCGACATATCTGCCCCGTGCCCGCGCGCTCACCGCCACCCTGCCAAGCATTGGCGCAACGCTCGCCTGTTTCGCGCTGGCGACGCCGATCATGGCCAGCGGGGCGCTCAAGCCGCTCGATCCGCTGTTCGCTACGGCCACCATGCAGGCGGGAATGCTGGCGCCGATTGAGCCGGGGGTCTGCGACTATACGCGGCTGGCCGCTCTGCCACCGGGCCATGTGCTGGCGCCCTTGGACGCCGGACCGGATATTCTCGCCCACAGCCCGCACACGATCGTCATGGCCAGCTATCACCGCAACCAGCCGGGCATGCGCGATGTGATTGAGGCGTTCTCCGGGTCGCTGGAGCAGGCGCGAGCGGTGGCTGCGCGCAATGGTGCGGATTATATCGTCGGCTGCGCGGCGGAGGCGGACTTCGCGCTCTATCGCACCGCCGCGTCGGACAATTTCGCCAATGCGCTGGCCTCAGGGGAGGTGCCGGACTGGCTGGAGCGGGTGGGCGGATTTGAGGAAGGCCCGCTCAAGGTTTACCGGATCAGGCCGGGCCGCCTAATCACGATGGACGGAACATCAACGCCACGCCGTTGATGCAGTGGCGCTTGCCGGTGGGCTGGGGGCCGTCATTGAAGCGGTGGCCCAGATGGCCGCCGCAATCGGCGCAGTGGACCGCTGTGCGCGGGTAGCCGAGCAGATAGTCGGTTTCAAAGCCCACCGAATCCGCCTGTTCGCGCCAGAAACTGGGCCAGCCGGTACCGCTGTCAAACTTGGTGGACGAGGCATAGACTGCGTTATCGCAGCCTGCGCAGTGGAACATGCCCCGGCGATGTTCATTGTTGAGCGCGGAGGTGAAGGCCCGCTCGGTCCCCTCCTCGCGCAAAACGCGAAAGGCGGCGGGTGAGAGCAGGCGACGCCATTCGGCTTCGCTGTGGCGAATGCGGAAGGTCTGCTGCGCGCTGGCGGGCGAACCGCAAGCAGCCACGATCGGCATGGCCGCCCCAGCGCCCAGCCAGGCGAGCATATTGCGTCGGGAAATCGTCATAGACCGCGCTCCTAGACCTGTTCGGCCGAACGCTTGCTGAACAGTCCGCGCAGCAAGGCCCCCAACCCACGCGAAGTCTTAGTCCCTTGCGGACCGGATTTCATCACTTTCTTGCGGAACAGTGTTGCGCCTGCGTGGATGAACAGCCCCACGCACACGGTCTGCCATGCCAGCGCCAGCAGATGCGGCCAGATCGCCTCGTCCACCGCCGCGCGCCCGAGCATCGCAAACGGCGAGCTGAGCGGGAAGGCGATGGCGGCAAATTCAATCCAGTCGCCAGAGTGTGTCACCGCCATGCTGGCAAAGAAGAACACCAGCACTTGCGCCATGGTGACGGGCATCGACAGCGTCTGCACCTCGCGCACCGTGCTGGCCATCGATCCCACCGCCAGGAACACCGACCCCAGCAGCAGATACCCCATCCCGAAATAGATCGCCCCAAGGGCAAAGAACAGCGGCCAGCCCACGCCCGGATTGGCAAATTCCGACAGGCTCCTGCCGCCCATCAGCAGCAAGCCAGTGCCAAGCGAACCCCACACCACAATGCCGACCATCGATATCCCCAGCATGGCAAACAGCTTGCCCATGAATACGGCATCCATCGGCACGGCGGCTGCGAGAATCTCGATGATCTTGTTGCCTTTCTCCTCCACCAGATTGGACAGGACCATGCTCGCCAGCAGCATGATCAGCAGGAATAGCACCAGCTGCCCGCCTTGCGCGGTTTGAAAGCGTCCGCGATTTTCAGATGCGCCGCTGGTCGATACGGCCACGGTCTGGACCAAAGGATAGCGCACCGCTTCGCCGCGCGCAGCATTGGCCGCGATCAAGGCGATGCCGCCCTGCCAGCGGGCCAAATTGCCCGGCGGAGCGATCAATTCCGGCTCGGCCAGGGTGCCGCTGACGATTGCTGCCAACTTGCCTTCGCGCCGTTCGAGCACTGCGGCGGCATCGAAATCCGCGCCCTGCTCCAGCGCCACGAACGGCGGTATGGCCGGGCCGATGCGCTCGGCCAGATCGTCGCGGGCGCTGAGCATCGCGCGGGTATCTTCGGCTGACATGGCCACGCCGACGTTGGCGGCCAGCGCCTCGGTCTGCACCTGCGCGCCAATGCCGCCGGCCAACGCAGCCACGGCGACCGGGAAAATCGGTCCGATCAGGAAGAAGATGAACGCGCGGCTGAACAGGATGGCGGTGAAATCACGCCGCGCGACCACATAGGCGGCGCGCCACAGCGACAGGCGTCCGGCTCGATTGATCTGGGCCATCACAGTTCCTCACTTACAGCAGTGGTCACAAGGCTGGCGGCGGCAGCCTCGCCAGCGATGGCGACGAAGGCATCGTGCAATCCGGCCCGTTCAATACTGAGCGAGCGGATCCCCGCCTCGCCATCAATCAGCGCGCGCAGCAACGGCTCGATCCCGCTATCGGGCAGCGGGAAATACCAGAACTGCCCCACTCGGCGGGCATCGGGCGGCAGGGCAGCGCGCCAGGGGCCGTCCTCAGCGGTGGTTTCCAGCCGCACTTGCGCCGGTATCCGGTCGCGCGCCTCATCGACC
>CAMDSM010000042.1 GCA_945906905.1 Altererythrobacter xiamenensis
CGAACAAATGCGCGAGATGAATCAGGAGCAGCCGTTCCTGCCGATCTATTCCTATGCCGTGATCACCGATGCGGTCGAGGGGCTGATCCTTGTCAACGTCGATACTTTCGCCGATGCCGAATTGCGCAACAACGATCTGGCGCGGCTGACCTTTGGCAATGGCCGCGATGCGTGGAACCCCAACAACGTGCTGGCCGGCGCGCGCCACATCACACTGGCGGGCGAGGTCGCCTATATCACCGCAGATGTCGGCCTGGTGGTGGTCGATCTGCACGATCCAGCCAATCCGCAACTGGCCGCGGTGCGCGAAATGCGCGACGCAAGGGCGAGCGCGGTGCAGTTCCGTTACCTGTGGGTGACCGACGCCGATGGGCTGAAACTGTTTGACGTGACGACCTTGCGCAATCCCATCGCGCGCCCTGAAGGCACGGTGCCGATGGCCAATGCCCGGCGGATATATCTGGCGCGCACTTATGCCTATGTTGCGGGCAAGCAGGAGGGGCTGGTGATCGTCAACATCACCCGGCCGCTGGCACCCACGGTTTACCGGCGCGAGACATTCGGCGGCACCATGAACGATGTCGAGGACGTGACCTTGGGCACCACCAACGCCAGCCTGTTTGCCTATGTCGCCGATGGCCGCAACGGGATGAAAGTGGTGCAGCTGACCAGCCCCGAAAGCCAGCCCAACTTCTACGGCTTCAGCCCCGCCCCAATGCCCGAACTGATCGCCTGGGCCAGCACGCCAACGCCCGCCATCGCCATGTCCAAGGGCCTCGACCGCGACCGCGCGGTGGACGAAACCGGCGGCCAGATCGCGGTGTTCGGCCGCCTGGGATCACGGCCCTTCAACCGCGAGGAAATGGAACACCTGTTCCTCACCCGCGCCGGGGTGCCGTGGCGGGTTTCGGATGAGGTGGACATGGGGGCGTGGGTGCCGGGGGTTGGGCCGGTGGTGGAGTGAGTTTTGCGCAAAGTCGCAAAGAGGCAAGTGAGGGATTTCTCACACTAAGCCACTAAGAGGCTGTGTGCGCCGCAGGCCATCTTCTCCTAACGCCACCGCAGCTGATGACGACGTGGTTGGAAAGCGGCTTTGCCTCAGGCGCAAAATCTTGGTGTCTTAGTGTGAAAAATCACTTCTTGGCCTTGCGTGAAACCAAGCGCGCTATCCTACAGACCGCAACCCATGGCACGGGGGCAGAACAGCTTCTCGCCCGCCCCTCGCCGCCCGCGCAACAATCAATCACCAATAGCGCAGATTATTGCAAACTCTCGCCCAAACCGCCAAAGTGTCACCCACCCCGAAAGAGCAGCAAGCCATTACGAAAAATCAGTTTTTATCCAATTTCGCTGGGTGACACTGTGTCACCTGTGTAACCCAAAATCTACCCCCGCTCCCGCTCCATCTCACGGATCATCGGTTGCAGGTGCGGGCTGTAAAAGGCGATCACGTCCCAGTCGCTGACCTTTTCGTAATGCGAGACCAGCCGCGTGCCGTCCCAGTGGTGCAGGGCATAGCCGGGCGGTTCGGTGGTGATGAGCGCGCGGGCGTCGGGTTTGTCGCCGGAAATCGGGCGCAAATCGAGCGACACCAAGGGGGCGACCGAAGGCGTGACGCTGAGCGGAATGCCGCAGAAGTTGGTGGTGATCTGGCGGTGCAGATGGCCGCAATGGATCGCCTGCACCTGATCCATGCCGTCCAGCGCGGCAGCAATATTGAGGATCCACGCCTCATCGGGACGCGGGTCCATCCACGCAATGCCTGAGACGACCGGAGGATGATGCATGAAAATTACCGTTGGCACATCGCGGTGCGCCTCCAGCTTGGCCCGCAGCCAATCGCGCCGACGGGTGCAAAAGGCCCCGCCGTGGCGGCCTTGCTCCAGCGTATCGAGCAGCACCACCAGCAAGCCATCGGCCATAAAGGCGCTCTGGATGAAGCCGTCGTCCTGCAAGGTATCGGGAAAGGCCGCCAGCAGACCCTCGCGGCTATCGTGGTTGCCCACCATCACATGCACCGGGAACGGGCAGGCGGCCAGCAGCTCGGCGGTTTTGGTAAAACTGTCGGCATCGCCCCTGTCGGTGATATCGCCCGAACAGATCAGCATGTGGGGCACATTGGGCTGCTTGAGCAGGCGATCGAGCGTGGCGCGGAAGCGTTGGCGGTTGAGTTCCTCGGGCCGGGCATCGGGCTCAAAACCAATGTGGATATCGGTCATCTGGGCGATGATCATGGGCGTGCGCTCCGGCTGGCGGTCGATGTCAAACCTCGCTGGCTTCGATCAGTCCCGGCCTGCCCCACGCGCCGTGGTGCGGCCAATATTCCTTGGGCGGGAGGATGATACGAATGGCACATGGCGCAGCCCGATGGCACTTCGGCCTCACGCGCTGCCTCACCCTCATGGCATGTCTGGCACGAGGCGAGATTGGGCAGCAGCAGATCGCTGGCGGCGTCGGAATCCTCGGCCGCATGGCAACTGGTGCAGTCCTCCTGCTCATGCGCCTGATGATCGAACCAGCCGTTCAGCATATAGCGGCTGCGTTGGGTGACGGGGGCCACCGACAAGGCGCGACCTGCGGCATTACCCGGCAGATGACATTCGCCGCACAGCCCATCCTGTCCCATCGCGGTGCTACGCAGCACCGAGGGCGAGACGCGGCTGAAGTTGCCGTAGTAAATCCCGCCCTCGGCAAAATCGCCCGGCCGTTGGCGTCCAGTAGTAACTGGGCGGCGCGGGGAGCGGTCGGCGGCGAGCAGATCGGCCTCGACCTGATCGACATTGCCGTGGCTAAGGCTGCGGAAAGTGGTGCCAACCTGATCGTAGACCAACGAGTGGCAAGCCTCGCAATCGGCCTCCATATCAACCGGCAGGAAGCGCGTGCCATCGGCGGTTGGTGTGTGGCAGGTGCTGCATTCGAGCGCCGCGCCATAGCCTGCACTGCGGCCCAACCGCTGCGCCATCCGGGTGACGCCGCTGGTGCGATCCAGATGCACATCGTGCGGAAAGCGCAGGCCGTTCCAGTCGAGCGGATTGTCCGTCAGCGATGTCCGCACCGCGCTTGTGGCCCCTTGATGCGGCAGCACTGCCACCTTGAATTCTGGATGCAGCGTGCCAAAATCGCGGGCATTGCCAAGCGCGGTATCGGTCAACCGGGCGTCCAGCGTATTGTGGCAATCGGAGCAGAAGGCCTGGGCGGTCGGCTCCATCCGGCCCTCGCCCTCATGCTCGGTATGGCAGGTGGAGCAAGCACCCGGGCCGGGCTTGTTGAAGGCCTGGGCCACATCCCACAACAAGGCATCGCTGCCCGAATGCGCCGGGCGGCCAAGCGCCATGCGCGGGTCTTCGGCGTGATCGGAAATCCCTTCGTGGCAGGAGATGCAGGTGGCATCCTGTACCGGCTGGAACGGCGCGACATGGCAGGCCTCGCAATTGTCCTCCAGCCCGTGGTGGACTGATGACAAGGGGCCCGAACTCCAGCTGGCATCCATCTGCACCGCTCCGCTCCCGTCGATATCAGGATCGACGATTGTGCGGGAGAGACTTGACCAGATCGGCACAGCAAGAAAGGCCACGAGTATGGCAAGCAGCCCGGCCCAGGCCATCGCCCGTTTACCCGGCAGCGCCGAGACGAGGCTGAAGCCGCGCAGCCGGTCCTTGCCCTCGCCCAGATCATCGGCGCGTTGGCGCACGGTGATGACGGGCAGGCCATCATCCTCCAGCCCGATGCTGAGGCGATAGGAACCCAGCCCAACCTCCGCTCCTTTGGCCGGATCAACGCTGGCCGACATGACTTGTCGCCCATCGAGCGTGAAGCCCAAAGTGCCCACTGCTTCCAGCGCCAGAATGCCCGATGAGGTGGGGGTGATGCGCAGATGTTCCTGTTCCACCGCCAGATCGGGCAGATGGATGGTATTGCTGGCAGCACGGCCGACCGCGACAACAGGTGTGCTGACATCCCGCGTGCGCACGATCTCGCGCCCGGCGGCGGTGAAATCGATGCTGCGTATCCGGAAATCCATGTCCCGCCTCACCAGTAGTAGAAAACGCTGACCACATGCGCGGTCAAGGCGGCCAGCAACGCAAACGTTACCGGCACATGGATATAGAGCCACACCTCCAGCATCGCCCGCAAGCGCAGCTGACGGCGGATCTGATCGAGCTGGGCCTGACGCTTGCGGAGCAGCGAGAGCACTTTCTGCTCGGCCGGATCATCGGCAAGTCCGCCCAATTGCGCGAGTGCCTGGCTGGTGCGGCAGCGCGGATAGCGGCCCGACAGGCGCGCCACTATGCCTCCAGCGAATGTGTCCTGCTCCAGCGCGGCGATCACCAGATCAGCCTCAACCCGGGCGAGCGGCTGGGCGGCGCTTTCCAGCTGCCGATCAAGCGCACCCAGCGCATCGAGCATCTGCCCCTTGGTCATCTGGCGGCGGTTGTCGGCCAGTTTTGCTGGCAGGCTGACGTAGACTGATATACCCCACAGGCCCGAGATAATCACCAGCATCATCAGCCCGTAGGCCAAAGTATGGACGTTCCAGCCGAACTGGAACCCGGTGTGCAATGTCGCCACCACCACCAGCGCCAACCCCAGATAGACATGCGCCGAAGTCCAGGCCTTGAGCGACCAGTTGCCCGCGCTCATCTTGCGTTTGCGAATGCCCAGCAGTGCCAGCCACACGATCAGAAGCGCGCCAATTGTGCCCAGCGTATAGCCCAGCCAGCTGCCACCATTGTGCCGCGGGGTCACATCGACAAGCGCATAGGCGGCAATCGCCACCACGCACAGCACCAGCGCCAGCTTGAGCCAGCGCATCCCCTTGTGCGCCAGAAAGCCCTCGTGATCGCTCTCACGGGTCCGGCTTGAAGAGGAGGCCTTGCTGGCCATCAATCCAGCCCCCCTTCGCGCGTGACCGATAGGAAGCCTTCGGGCGCCACGCGGATCGCCGCGCCCGTGGGGCAGGCGCGCACACAGGCCGGGCCGCCTTCAATCCCCGAACACATATCGCATTTCACCGCCAGCTTGGCCTGCGGCAGACCCTGCTTGGCAGCGGTTTTCTTACGCCAGTCATAGCTCGCCTCACCCGGACCCGGCCCAATCCCCAGCAGCAGCCAGGTGAGCAGGCCCGGCTTTTCGGGCGGCTTGGCATCCATCCGGATCACGCCATAGGGGCAGTTGCGCTGGCAATTGCCGCAGCCGATGCAAGTTGGATCGATAAACACCTCACCATCGGGGCCACGCTTGATGGCGTTGGGCGGGCAATCGGCCATGCAATGCGGGTGCTCGCAGTGGCGGCAGCTGGTCGGCACGTGCAGGTTGGCATAAGAACGCCCGGCCTCGCGATCGAGCCGGCTGAGGCCCTCGTGGCTATCGGCGCAGGCCTTTTCGCAATTGTCGCAGCCGACGCACAGCGTTTCGTCAATCAGCAAGGCATCGGTTGCCTCACCGATGCCGTTGTCGATCAGGAACTGCGCGGTTTCGGCATAGAGATCGGCTGCCGAGCCGAAACTTTCCTTGCGCGCCTCGACAAACGAATTGATCGTCCGGCGCGCTTCCATATCCTTCATCGCGCGGGCCCGCAGCGCGGGCTTGGCATCGAGCAGGGCGTTGAACAGATCGCCGGGAATGCGCACCACTTCCGATTTGATCGCGGCCTTGACGGTGGCCGTGCGGCGCGAGCCGTCGATCACCGCCATCTCGCCGAAGTATGACCCGGCGGGCAGATAGGACAGGAAGATCGGCTTGCCGCCAATGTCCTTTTCCACCACCATCGAGCCGCGGCGGATGACATAGACATCCTTGTCGTCCGCCCCTTCCTCGATCACCCTGGTCCCGGCGCGAACGTCCTTTACTTCGGAGGCTTCGACCAACGGGGCGACATCCTGGACCGTCAGGCCCGATCCGAACATCTGCAGCAACTGCCGCTCAATCGCGATCCGGTTGACCGCGCGGGCGGCGCTGGGCACCGTTGCGATCAGCTTGAGCGCGGCCGTGCGTGACAGTTCGACCACCACCAGCGGCTCGCTCGCCCGAACGGTCGATCCACGCGGGCGGCCCGATATCAGGCCGACCTCGCCAAAGATCGAACCTTGTCCAATCGGCACGGTGATCGAGGGGTCAGTAGCGCTGACCTCCACCGCCACTGCGCCTTCGACGATGGCGAACATCGATGATCCCGGCTCATTACGGGTGAACACCACTTCGCCCGGCGTATAGGCGCGCAGCTTGGAATCGAGCAGCAGTTCGCGCAATTGCAACGGGGACAGCTCCTGCAGGATCGAAACATTGCGGCCGATCACCTCCAGCCAGTGCTCAACCGAATGCCTACCCGGCAAGGCGGCGAACTTTTCCTCCAGGATCGGTTGATCGGCGGGTTTGAGTGCGGTGTTCCCGTTGAGGAACTCGATCACGTCAAAGCCCTGGTTCATGCAGTGCTTGATCAGCGGATAACCCGCCAATGCTCCAATCACGAACACGCCCGGCTTGGTCGATTCATACGTCGGGCTGAGCGCGGGGAAAGCCTCGCGATCCGGGCTGGTGAACTCAACCCCGATGGCTTCGACAAAGCCGCGCGGCGGTTTTGATCCGGTGCGGGCGATGATCCGGTCGCAGCGGATGGTTTCAGCGCCGTCGCGTGTTTCCAGCACCAGCTCGCCAGCACGCACTTCGGATGGATCGGTTTCGCGCTTGACGATAATCCGTCCGTCATCCTCAGCCGCCTGCAACAGCATGGCATTGGCGGCTTTGGCGCGCGAAAAATCGCTGCCCCGGTTGAGGATCGTCACCACATTGCGCTGCGCCGGATCGGCGGCGAGGCCCAGCGCGTTCTCGATCCCGGCATCGCCCGATCCGACAATGGTAATGTGCTCGTCGAAATATTCGCCCGGATCGTTGAGCTGGTATTGCACATGGTCCAGCGCGCCGCCCGGAACGGTAAGCAGATTGGGATTGCCCTGCGTGCCCACGGCCAGCACCACGTTTTGCGCCAGCACGGGCTCGCCGCCCTTGATGGCGATGGTGAAATCGCCCTTTTCGCCGGTGATCGCGGTCACTTCGGCATTGTAGCGAACGGTCACCGCGCCCGCGGCAATCTGCTCATCCCACAGGCCAAGAATCGATTCACGCTTTCCGGCATCGAAATCCAGATCGGCGCGCAGGACAAGATTGGATGGCGTGGCCATCACGTGCTTGCCCTTCTGGTATTTGAAAATGGTATCGGAAAGGTGATCGGTTTTCTCGATCAGGACATGAGCAAGCCCGAGCTTCGCGGCATGGGCAGCCGCGCTCAGCCCGGCCGGACCCGAACCCACAATCGCCACTACAACACGGTCTGGACCTGAAGCCATTCCCGCCCCCCTAACGTCCTGTATGCATCAATCCATCCGATAAGAAAACCAAAGGTTGTAAGGCTTTTTTGCGTGCGCAGTTTGGCTTAGGGTGACCGAGGATCGGAGAAATACATTGGAACAGGGCGACACACATTCATGGCGCAAGGGCGCGCTGATCGCACTGGCCGCCGCTGCGCTGCTGGCAGGGGCGGTCACCTGGCGGCTGCTCGATGGCACCGCTAGCGATTCGCCTGCCAGTGAACAGGTCACCGCTGCCCCCCAAACGCTCGATGAACTGCGTCTGTTGGCCGAACAGTCGCCCGATGATGCCGTGCCCTGGCAGCAGCTGGGGCTGGCCTATTTCGGCCAGAACATGTTCGCCGAGGCCGCCGAAGCCTATGCCAAAGCCACGCAGATTGAGCCGGATAGCGCCGTGCTGTGGTCAGCCTTGGGCGAAGCGCGGGTGATGGCGAACGCAAGCGACCCGATGCCAGCCCCCGCGCTCGAAGCCTTCCGCCGGGCAGTGGCAATCGATTCGGGCGATCCACGCTCGCGCTATTTTCTGGCCGTCAGCAAGGATCTGACGGGCGATCATGAAGGCGCGCTGGCCGATTGGCTGGCGCTGTTGGCCGATACCCCTGCTGGCGCGCCGTGGGAGAACGATCTGGTGCGTACGATCAACCAGGTCGGCCAGCGCGAGCAGATCGATCTGGCCGACCAGGTGGAGCAAGCGCTCGCCACCCGCAATATCCTGCCCGCCCCCGCAATAAGCGGCGTGCCCGGACCATCGGCAGATCAGCTCGCCGCCGCCTCTGCCATCCCGCCAAGTGAACAGCAGGACATGGCAGAGGACATGGTCGCGCGCCTCGCCGCCCGGCTTCAAAGCGATCCGGCCAATGTCGACGGCTGGATCATGCTGATGCGCAGTTATCGCACACTTGGCCGCGATGCCGAGGCCGAGGCCGCCTATCGCAGCGCGCTCGCCGCCAATCCCGGCGCCGCCGTGCAATTGCGCGAGGCGGCGGCGGCGCTGGGTATTTGAGAATTAGGCGATTTCACCAAGCTGCGGCGTTGCGCAGTGTGGGCATTGCAGGCATACCCTTGGCATAGTGTCGCTAGGTTTACTTGTGCGCTCGCCACGGCGGGCGTCGTCTTGATCGGGCACAGTCTTGCGCTGGGTCCAGTCGCTGTGGGGAAGGACGGGCGGTTTACAGTGCAGGCAACGCAATTCAGGTCATTCGGGCGGGGATCGCGCCCGGTTTCAAACGTCAGGGCCGCAAAAGCCAAGGCCATGGCGGCAAGATATGGCGTCTCCTCGGCGCTCGCAATAACACTCGCAGCGGCCATTCCTGCCCAAGCGCAGGTTGCCCCACCCGCCCCGCCCACCCGCGGCGAACTGTTGCCACAGGCCGCCCGCAGCGACGATCGCGGCGGCATGGCGCTGACTGTCGACAATCAGCTGGAGCGCGGGGCCTGCGCGCTTGACAGCGCCGATCTGGCCAATGTCCACATAACCCTGTCGCACGTTACCTTTGCCGGGGCCGAAGCGGCCTCCGATGTCGATCTGTCGCCCGCCTATGCCCGCTTTCTCGGGCGCGAGCTGCCGCTGGCGGTGTTGTGCGATATTCGCGCCAATGCCACCCAGTTACTGGCCGATGCAGGCTATCTGGCGGCGGTCGAGATACCCGAGCAACGGCTGGAAGGCGGCGCGGCTCAATTGCGTGTGGTGCTGGGCCGGCTGACCGCGTTGCGTGTGCGCGGCGATGCCGGACCATCCGAAGCGCTGCTGGCGCGCTATCTGCAACATCTGGTTGGCCAGCCAGTGTTCAATACCCATGACGCCGAGCGCTATCTGCTGCTGGCCGACGATATTCCCGGGCTCGACGTGCGCCTGTCGCTGCGTGCTGCGGCGGGTGGCCAGCCGGGCGATCTGATCGGCGAAGTGGCGGTGGTGCGGCGGCGCACGGTGATCGATCTCAACCTGCAGAACTATGGCGCCAGTGCTCTGGGCCGCTTCGGTGGGCTGCTGCGGGCCGAATTCTATGATCTGACCGGAATGGGTGATCGCACCACTGTGTTGGCATACAGCAGCCACGATTTTTCCGAGCAGCAATCGCTGCAACTGGGGCATGACATGCTGGTCGGCTCGGAAGGCCTCTCGCTGGGCGGACAGGTGACGATGGGCTGGACCAAGCCCACGCTGGGCCTGCCCGGTTTTGACGTGAAGAGCGACACACTGTTTGCCGGGTTGCATGCCAGCTATCCCTTGCTGCGCACGCAAGCGCGCTCGCTCCACGCCACGGGCGGGGTCGATCTGGTCGATCAGGATGTGAAGGCCAATGGCCTGCGCTTGTCGCGTGACAATGTCCGCACCGGCTGGTTGCGGCTTGATCTGGTCCAGACTGACCTTGCTTCTGTCGCCCGCCGCGGTGGCTATTCGCCCTATGAGCCGCGCACCCGCGTCGCGCTGGGCATGGAACTGCGCCAGGGTTTGGGCATTCTGGGGGCCAACCGCGATTGCCGCACCACGCCAGTAGTCTGCATTCTGGCCAATGAACTGCCGAGCCGGATCGAGCAAAATCCCACGGCCATGCTGCTGCGGGCCGAATTTCGCGGCGAATTCCGCCCGACCCCGCTGGTGGCGATCGCGATCGACTTGACAGGACAATTCACCCGCGACCCTCTGCCCGCTTTCGAGGAGCTGAGTGGCGGCAATTTCTCCGCCGGGCGCGGCTATGATCCTGCAGCCATCACCGGCGACAGCGGCGTGACCAGCAGGTTCGAACTGCGCTATGGCTCGCTGGTCCCCATCAGCCTCGATGCCTTCGCCTTGCAGCCCTATGTCTTTGCTGATGCCGCCACCGTACGCGATCGCGATCCCAGCCAGCGGGCCTTCAACCCTGACCGCCTGTTCTCGCTCGGCGGGGGCCTGCGCTTTACTTATGGGCGCGGGATGCAAGGCGATATCGTCCTGGCCGTGCCGCTTGAGCGAACCGACGCCCAGCGTCTGGCCAATCAACCACGCGGTGATGTCCGCCTGCTGGTCTCGCTGACCAGCCGCCTGCTTCCCTGGAGGTTCTGAGATGGATCGCAATATGAACCGCAAATCGCAGCTGCTGGCCACGTGTGGGAGCGCCGCACTGGCGCTTGGCAGCATGGTCTGGGCATCGGGCGCACTAGCGCAGGCGATTCAGGCAACGCCCAATATCGTGCAAGGCACCGTCAGCATCGACAGCCTGGTGCCCAATCAGGATACGATCACAGTAACCGGGCTCGACGCGGTGGTTGACTGGACGCCGCTGGAAGACGGCAGCATGAATGCGCTGACTTTCCTGCCCGACACCGGCACGGCAATTTTCCAGAGTGATTCCAGCGGCCAGAACTTCGCCATCATCAACCGCATCCTGCCATCGACAAACGGCGACGTTGCGGTGATCGATGGCGCTGTAATTTCGCAGTTGCAGCAAATTTCCGGCCCGCCGGTGCCGGGCGGCCATGTGATGTTCTATTCGCCCACCGGCCTGTTGATCGGCAGCAACGCCTCCTTCGATGTCGGCTCGCTGGTGTTGACCACGCTGGCACCCGACATCACCAGCTTTTCTTATTTCGTATCCGGGGCAGGTCCGCTTCAGCTGGCAGGTGTGTCGGGTGACACAAGTTCAATCCAGGTTGATGCCGGGGCCGATTTCCTCGCCAGCGCCGAAAACAGTTATCTGGTTTTCGCCTCGCCGCAGATCACCACTTCGGGCACCAGTTTTGTCAACGGCAGTACCGTTTTTGCGGCCGGGCAAGAGATTACCCTGGCCCATTCGAGCGGCCTGTTCGATATCACGATTCCGGTGGGCTCGTTGTCGGCCAATCCGATCACCCATCTGGGCACCACTGGCGGCCCTGCCAGCCTGATGGCGGGCGACAACCACGTGATCTATGGTGTGACCAGCGGACAGTCCGGGCTGATCACCAGTATTTTTAGTGGTAATCTTGGCTTCGATCCGGCGATCAGCGCATCGGTTGAAAACGGGGTGATAGTCCTGGCCTCCAATTACGATGTCAGCGGCACGCAGGTTGTGAATGACCTGACCGCAAATAGCGTCACCGGGTCAGTCTTGGCCGAGCTCATCATCGATGCGGCACAGATCACCAGCGACACAGTGGCCCACTCGTCCGATCTGGCGCAAGTGTCTTCGGCTTTCTCGGGTAGCACCGCGATCGATGGCGATCTGTTCCTCTATGGCAGAAACATTGCCCGGATCACGGCAACCGCCATTGGTGCGGTGACGATCACGGGTAATGCTGTTGTTTCGTCCAATGATGTTGGCGTATCGGGATTTTCCCTCAACAATCCGGCGGACATGAACGCGCTGCCAGGCTATGCGCACATCTCCGCCTTCGGCGGCGGCCTAGTGACGATCAACGGCGATGCCACGGTGACGGCTGTTGGCACACTGGGCGTCGACAGTGGCACCCTGGTGGCGGGCGAGGCTTTCGGCGGCGATGCCGAAGTCAACGCATCTTCCAGCACGATCGATATCGATGGGGCGCTGACCATCAATGCCAGCGCCAGTCCTTCATCGAGCACCTTGCTGTTCAATTCCGGCGGTAGCGCGACAGCTGGCGGAGCATTGCTGACAACTAGTGGCGCCGACGGATTGGTGACCGTTGGCGCCAATGTCACCATGCTGGCTCAGGCCACGGCCATGAATTTGAACGGTCCCGGTGATAGCAATCCGGTGGGTATCGCCAATGGCGGACAGGTAAATGTGCAGGCCTTTACCAGTAGCACGATCCAGATCACGGGTGACCTCAGCACCAACACCAATACCACCGGACCAAACTCCGGCGGACTGACGGGCGGCAACGCCTTTGGCGGCTCAACCTCAATCGAATCGAGCAATGGCAGCCTGATCGACATCGGCGGAACTGTGCTGGTGACGGCAAATACCAGCGGGGGAAGCGCATCGGGCGGAACTGGCAGCGTGGGCGGCGAAGCCACGGCCGGAAATTTTGATCTCATCATCAACGGCGGGAGCAGTCTGCTGGCCGACAGCAGCACCGTTACAATCAATTCATCGACGCTCGGCGGCAACGGCGAGACTGGTGGCGGAGCATCTTCAGGCAATCTGAACTTCGCTGTCGCCGGCACGCTAACCGCCGGCCAGGCATCGATCGACATCCTGGCCCAGGGTGGCAGTGGGTCCACCGGGGCCGGGGGCAACGCGCAAGGCAGCTTCCTCGATCTGGCGGTGGTCGGTGCCGGAACCTTTACTGCCACTGGCCCGGTCAGCATCGTCGATCGCGCTGTTGGCGGAAGCAGCGCAACAGGCACTGGCGGCGAAGCGTCAGGCGGACAGGATAATGTTCAAATCGACGGTGGCACGCTCGCGATGGCGACACATAACCTGCTGGTGACCAACAGCAGCACTGGTGGCGCGGGCACAACCGGCGGCGAGGCGACAAGCGGCGCGATCCAGCTGAACCTTTCCAATGCCGGACTGCTTCAGCTCAATACCATTGACCTGATCGCCAGCACGCAGGGTGGCGCTGGAACCACCGGTGCCGGCGGAAATGCGCAAGGCAATTTCGATGGCTTTGGCGGGTTGTATGTTAGCCTGAATGGTGACAGCCTGATCGATGCCAGCGGCGATATCAACCTTTTGGCACAGTCCACCGGCGGTATCAGCGTCAGCGGTGTTGGCGGCACTTCTACCGGCGGGGACGTGCACCTGAATGTCACCTCATCACAGCTGACCACGGTAACCGGGCACCTGAAACTCCACAGCTTCGCCACCGGCGGGGCCTCCACCACCGGGAGCGGCGGCAATGCCAACAACGGTGATGTTCGACTTGTTGTTGCGAACGGGTCCGTGGTCAGTGTGGGCGACTTGCAGGCGCTGGTCCGGCTGACCGGCGGCAATTCCACCGGCAACGACGGCGGCAATGCCATTGGCGGTTTCGTCGAAGTCACAGTCCAGGATACCAACAGCAGACTTTCAGTCGGCGCATTGGGCAGCCCGCTGATCCAGTCACGCGCGCAAGGCGGCACTTCGAATGGCGGAGCCGGGTTGGGCGGCCAGGGCACAGCTGGCACTGTAAACGTGTTGGTTGGCGATAGCGCCTCATTCGTGCTTGCTCCAAACACCAATCGGCCGGAAATTTCCGCATTGTCCATCGGTGGCACATCAAATGTTGATGGCGGAGAAGGCGGCCCAGCCATAGGCGGCACCGTGCAATTGCAGGTGTTCGGCGGTGCGCTGTTGACATCGGGCGACCTTGGGGTGGGCAGCACCTCCATCGGCGGCACTGCCTTTGGCACCAGCAACAACACCTCCGGCGGCAGCGCGGCCAATGGCTCAACCACGGTCTCGATCCTCAGCGGCGCAACCTTCGACAGCGCGCTGACAGCATTCAACACATTGCTCGGCGGAAATGCCGTGGGCAATGCCACCGGCGGTGGTGCCAGTGGCGGACTGCTTTCGGTGCTGGTTGACGGGGCGATTGCTGATTTTTCGGGCCAATCGTCCATCATCAACTCGGCACAGGGCGGGGAGAATCTTAACAACGGTGCGGGCGGAAATGCCAATGCTGGCGATGCCTTCCTGACGGTGCGCAACACTGCCCAACTGCGCTTTGGCGACCTCGGATCGCGGGTGGACATCAAGAGCATCGGCCTCGGTGGCCTTGGCACTACGGCGGGCGGCAATTCGCAGTCGGGCACAGCCTCGCTGCTGGTCACTGGCTCAACCGCGGTCGGTATTGGACTGTCAGTGGAAAGCCGCGCAAATGCTGGCAACAATCAGGCCGACACCGATGCTGGCGATGCCCAATCGGGTTCGGCGCAGGCCCGCTTCACCGGCGGCAGCAGCTCCAACATCACCACGGTCGGCTTGAACACCACCGCGACCAGCGCCAACATCGGCCTCGCAGTGGGCGGCATCGCGCAGCTGGTGGTGGAAAACGCCAGCAGCAGCTTGACAACGAACACCCTCAATGTGTTCGCCGATGCGCTGGTTCCGATCCTGGGCACCGGCACCGCCGGCACGTTCCTAATCGACGTGTTGACCGGCGGCACGCTCACGGTTGATACTCTAAACGCCAGCGCGCTCGATCTGAACGACCCAGCGCCAGAAACGCACAATTCACGCCTCCAGGCGCTGCTGGGCGGGCAGATCAAGATCCTGACTTTCGCTGACATCGCCAGTTCGGGCAATATCACCTTCGATACCTCGGGCGGCGGGCAGATTCTGGGTTCGTCGGACGGGTTGAATTTTACCGCAGACTTTTATGCCACTGCCGGCGGCCTGCTGACAGTCACCGGCGACAACGGCGCTTTGCCCAGCATCAAGGCCGCCAATGTCACTCTGGCGTCGGCCGATATGGCGATCAACAACGGTGCGCAGTTGACGGCGGTGAATGGGCTCAGCTTCGAATCGCTTGAAACCAATTTTGCAGCAGTGGTGGGTGGAACGGTAGAAACGCCTGGCTATACGCTGACGCAGGCAGAATTTGACCGGATCGATGGCGCCATCGTAGCCTTCACCGGGGCGATCACCCAGAACACTGCCATCAGTGATGTCGAAATCCACGATCTTGACCTGTTCGGCACGCTTCAGGCTGGCGGGACAGGCGATTTCGGCTTCTCCACCTCGGGCACGATGCTGGTTTTGGGCAAGTTGAACATGGTGTCTGCCGCTGCCAGCGATACACTTGGGGTTTTTGGAACCACGCGGCTGGAGATCGAACTGCCAACCGGCTCAATCGGAATGTTTGACGCCAATACCAGTACCCCGGGCCTCGCAGGGACGCTCTCGTTGGGCGGGCGCTCTGTCTTTGCGGCTGATACCAATCTGCTCGGCCTGATCCGCTCCGATCCGAACGATCCAGCCCTTGCCGCGCTGCTGATCGACAATTCCAGTGTCACGGTCGACGGCTCGTTCATCTTCGCAGACCGGGTGCAAATCTCTGGTGCTGACCATGTGCTGACGCAGAACACCGGCGTTGGCGCGACCTTCTCTGGCATCATCGTCGGCCCCGGTGGACTGGTAGTCCGGCGGGAAGCTGATTTAGGCGGGGGCCCCTTGCGCGTCGTCACATTTGGTGCCCGCGATAATGGTGACACCACCTTCACCACGAATGATGATTTCTTTGCTCTTGTGGACTTCGACACCTTCAACCCAGCCAATGATTTCACGGCCGAAGCGACACTGAACGATTGCAACATTGTCCTGAACCAGTGCGGCGCCCCGCCACCACCGCCTCCGCCGCCGCCACCTCCGCCTCCGCCACCACCGCCTCCGCCTCCTCCGCCATCGGTCAGTGCGCCGATCACCAGTGGAGACTATGTTGAACCACCGGAAACGGTGACGAGTGCCGACATTGTCAGTCAGGTCGAGGGCGATACCGCTTTCGGCATGGAATTCCCGTTGCAGGTCAACCCGCCGCCGGTGGGCAATCAGGGCGTTGTCAGCGACGGCGTCACCAGCGGCGGCGACAGCGCTACCTATGGCAACGACGAAACCGAGGAGGAGGAGTGATGGGCATGGCCACCAAGCGCGGAACCTTGCGCACATTCGCCCGGCACACATTCACTCTGCCGCTGATCGCAGCACTGGTTGCATCGCTTGGCTCGGCTGGCGCACCGCAAGCCGCCTTGGCCCAAGCGACCTCTGTCGGTCTGCGCGATTCGGTGCCGATCGGATCAAACGGGCTGTGCGAGGCGCAAATCCAGTCTCCACGCGCGGGCGAAGGCCTGTTTGACCGGCACTATCTGATCGTGTGCCGCGATGCCGCCGCCGCGGTCGGCGCGATGCAGGTGCGGGGCACCGGCACGCCGCAAGCCGCCCTTGCCAGTCTGGCCGGATCGGGCGCGCAGTGCCGCCCGACCAGCCTCGACGCGGCACCGGCGGGGCTGACCAATCTTTCGGCGCAGCTGTGCACCACCACCGAAAACCCGATTGAACGGCTGGTAATCGCGGGAACGCGCAATGGCCGGGTGTACGCTGTCAGCGGGCTGGCCGCCTATGCCGATGCCTTGCGCCTTGGCCTGGGAACGCTGGCGACGGACCGCTTGGTTGAAGGCACAGTGGAAGTGCCGCTGACCCAATCTGGTGACGCTCAGGGCTTTGCCCGGGCGCAGGCCGAAGCCATTTCAGCCGAAATCGCGCTCGATGAAGCCTATCGCCGCTCCAACGCAGGCAATTTTGCCGAGGCAGCGGAGTTTTTCGCTGTCTCGGCCGGCACCTTGCAGGGGCCTGACGCTGCCGAAGCCATGCTCAACGAGGGCTTGCAGCAATCGACCCTGGGCAATTTTATCGAGGCTGCCAGCCTGTTCCAGCAGGCCCAATCAGTCGCCATGGTCGATCCGGTGCTTGCTCGCCTATCGCGCAATTTCCAAGCGATTGACGCGCTCAACCGCGGCAATGCGGGTGATGCCTTACGCCTGCTCGATACCCCGCTGCCAGCTATCACCGACAGCTTGCAAACCTCGCTGCAATTACAGATCGACGACGCCCTGGCGACACGGCTTTCGGCCGAACAGGGCAATGCCATTTCGGGCGCAGGGGCCGATCTGACCTTGCTCGAACGGATCCAGCTGCTCGAAGGGCAAGGCCGCTATCTGCGCGGCTCAGCCCTGCGGCTGACCAGACAGGCCGCCTTGGCCGAAACCACGCTACTGGCAGCGCTGGCGGATATCGAGGCGGTGCGCGAAGGGCGCGTCGTCTCGATGTTGTGGCTTCGAGCGCAAGTGCTGGCTGAGCTTGCCCAACTGGCCGAAGCGCGCGGCGATGTCGCCCGCGCCGAGGGGTTGCACCGGCAGGCGGTGCTGATGCTCGAAGGCAATTACCCCGATTCGCCCGCGCTGGTCAGCGCCAAGGCGCAACTGGCCGGGCTGCTCGCCCGCTCGGGGCGCGAGGACGAATCCATCACTCTGTTTCGCCAGCTAGTAGGTGACAGTCAGGGCAAACCCGCCTCGGCCTTGCGCGGTCTGTTCGCTCCCTATTTCCAGATGCTCGCCGCCCGTTCGGGCGACAGCGCAGCCCCGGCAGACATGTTCGCCGCCAGCCAGCTGCTGCTGCGACCGGGACTGGCGCAAACCCAGGCAGTGCTGGCG
>CAMDSM010000043.1 GCA_945906905.1 Altererythrobacter xiamenensis
GATCCCGCGAAGAAGGTTCCAACGATCATGACTACCGCCGACATGGCGCTCAAGATGGACCCGGCATACCGCCAGATATCAGAGCGTTTCCGCGATGATCAGGCGGCGCTGGACGATGCCTTTGCCCGTGCCTGGTTCAAGCTGACCCACCGCGACATGGGGCCAAAGGCGCGTTACCTGGGGCCGCAAGTTCCGGCTGAAACGCTGATCTGGCAAGATCCGGTTGCAGCGGGCACGGCGCCTGCTGCTGGCGATGTTGCCGCGTTCAAGGCGGCGATCCTGGCCAGTGGGCTTTCAGTGGCCGAGCTGGTCAAGGCGGCCTGGGCCTCGGCCTCGACCTATCGCAATTCGGACCATCGTGGCGGTGCCAATGGCGCGCGTGTGCGGCTGGCTCCGCAAAGCGGATGGGCGGTCAACGATCCGGCGGAACTGGCACGCGTGCTGGCTGCGATTGATGGCCTGCGCGGCAATCTTTCGATGGCTGACGCGATTGTGCTGGCGGGCACTGCGGCGGTTGAAAAGGCCGCTGCGGATGGCGGCTACAGCGTTTCGGCAGAGGTCAGCACCGGGCGTGGTGATGCCAGCGAAGAGGATACCGATGCCGCCAGCTTCGAGCCGCTCGAACCTTTCGCCGATGGCTTCCGCAACTACCTGCGCACCAAGGCGAGCGTAAAGACCGAGGACATGCTGATCGACAAGGCGCAATTGCTCGGCCTGTCGGTGCCTGAAATGACCGTGCTGGTCGGGGGCCTGCGCGTGTTGGGCGCGGTTGCGGGAAATACCGCCAATGGCGTTCTGACCGACAGAGTGGGCGTGCTGTCGAACGACTTCTTCGCCAATCTGCTCGATATGGGCACGCAATGGTCGGTGGTTGAAGGCAGCGATGACGAGGAGTTCGCGGGCACGGACCGCAAGACCGGGGCGGAAAAATACCGCGCCACCCGCGCAGACCTCGTGTTCGGCTCCAACTCGCAATTGCGCGCCGTGGCCGAAGTCTATGCCGAAGATGGCAACCGCGGCAAATTCGTCGCCGATTTCGTCAAGGCCTGGGTCAAGGTGATGGATGCCGACCGCTTCGACCTGACGATGGCGAAGTATCACCAGTAAGCGGAGCAAATCGGCCCCTGGCAGCCCGAGGCGGCGTTGCCGGGGGCCATTTCGCTAATCAACGCGGGCGTTTGAGCACCAGATACAGCGCGCCCTCGCCGCCATGCCTGCGCTGAGCCGGGCGCACGGCAGCGATGTCTGATCCGTGCGGGCCTGCCGCCAGCCAGTCGAGGATCTTGGCGCGGATGGCGCCGCGCTTCTCGCCCCGGTCGGCGGCTTCAACGGTGCGTGGTTTGCCGGTAATCAGCAGCACCAGCCGCGCGCCCATGGCCTTGGCCTGGATCAGCCCGTCATCAAGCCGTCGATGCGCCTGATCGAGCGTGCAGCCGTGCAGGTCGAGGGTGAAATCGGGCGCAGTGCTGGTTTTGCCCAAGCGCCGCTCCCAGTGCGAATCGAGGCCGGAGGCGGACGGTGGTGGCGCGGTTGGTGTGGGAATGGGGCGAGGCGGTGGGATGCGGCCTTTGACCTTGCGGACTATTGGCGCGGTTAGGTGAGCCCCTCCACCAGCCTGCGGCTGATCCCCCTCCCCTTTCCGGGGAGCATGTAACGGCGTTACGGTGGCCGAGAGGCTGGCCCAAAGCGCCGCCTCGTCAGCCGATAACCCGCGCGGAGACTTCACTCGGCGCCCAGTCGGTCCAGTGTGCCGAGCGGCAACAACAGCGTGGCCTGCCCCCGCGCGCTCATCCCGCCAGCCACTTCGCGTGCCCGCTCGCCCGCACCCCAGAAGGTGTCGAAACGATTGGGGCCACGGATCGCCCCGCCAGTATCCTGCGCCACCCACAAGCCACGCGCCTCGGCCCGGTCAGTCGAAAGGAACACAGGGGCACCATAGGGGACATATTTGGGATCAACCGCGACCGAGCTTTCCGCCCGCACCGGAATGCCGATGCTGCCAACTGGACCATCGCCTTCCACCACGCTGAAGAACACCCAGCTGGCATTCTCGCGCATCAACGCGGCGCCTTCTGCCGGGTTCTCGCGGATATATTGCATGATCCCCTGCATCGATCCGGCATATTGCCCCGGCCCACTGCCGAGCTGCCCACGTTGGCGCATCAGCCCGCCGATGCCGGTATACGAATGGCCGTTCTGCCCGGCATAACCGATGCGGATCACATCACCCTCGGGCGTGACGAGGCGGCCAGAACCCTGCACCTGCAGGAAGAAGAATTCGACCGCATCCGCCGCCCAACCAATCTCCAGCCCGCGCCCATCGAGCGCGCCGTCCTCGATCTCGGCACGGGTGTAATAATCGGTGCAGTTCCCGCGCAGGTCCATCCGCCCCAGCGGCGCGCGGCCGGTCTGTTCGGCAACAGGAGTTTCCGAACGCCAGCAGCGCACCAGATCAGGCGGCATGGCATAGACCGGCACCGTAAAGCCCGTCCGGCGGGTGCGCGATCCGGCGATCTCGGGTTCGAAATAGCCGGTCGCAAAACCCGCCCCATCGCCCACGCGGACGGCTTCAAAATAGGTTTCAAAGAAGGCGGGTGCGCGGTCTCGCGGCCAGCTGGGGGCATTGTTGCAGGATATGGTCCAGTCGGTTGGTCGGGTCAGCCCGCTCTCATCGGTGCGCCGGGTGAGAACCGGGCAGCTGGCCTGAAAGGCATCGAGCGCCGCCGCGCTGTCCCTCGGCAGCAGCCCCAAACTGCTCACCGCCGGGCCGCGCGCCACGCCCAGCAGGGCGGCGGTGGCAGGTGCGGCAGGCGCAACGACTGGCGGCGGCCGCACGCCCGGCACCAGGCTGACGCAGGCGGCCAACAGTGCCAGCGCGGGCAACACTGCCCAGCCTTTGCCAGCCCGAGGAAGCCGCGCGCCCACTATTCGTTGCGCGACGTCAGGCATCAACCTTCGTCTGTTTCGTCAATCAACCACGCCGGAACTGTGCTGCGCACGTCGCGGCTGAAGGTCCACACATCGCGGCTTTCCACCGCATCATCGAGCGATCCGGCGATCACGTGGCCTTCGGAATCGCGGGTGACGGCAGCGATATCGGCGACAAAGCGCAAACCGATCCGGGCGATCTGGCCATCGAGTATGGCCGAATGAACCGTTGTATCCTCGATCCGGATCAGCCGATTTTCGAGCGTGTGGCCTTCTGCTTCACGCGCCGCAATGGCGGCGGAGAAACTCTCCAGCACATCGCTATCGCACAGTTGCGCCAGTTCTTCCTTGTCGCCGCGCCAATAGGCTTCGAGCGCCATCTGATAGGCACCGCGCGCGCCTTCGAGGAAGCCGAGCAGATCGAACCGGCGATCAGCAGCGGCGATTTCGCGCAGGCCCTGTTCGATTGCGGGGGCAAATCCTGTCGTCGGGCGTTCGCTGCGCGGGGCATCGGGAACCAGCGGGGCGGCGGGGGGAATGCGCTTGGGTTCTTCAGGCCGCTCGAACGCACTTGGCACGATCTCCTCCTCATGCTCCGCCCGGCGACCGAGCACCGAATAGAGCCGCAGGCCAAGAAAGGCGGCGATCATGGCGAGGATGACAATTTCAAAAACCACAGGCAATTCCCGATTGGTCCCGATTGGCATCGGCAGGACAATGATATGGCCAAGACCGACGCACCGAACAGCGCAAGATGTATTTGTGCCCCAGATAGGACCGAATTACAAATGGACAACGCATGAACGCCATATTTGCGGCAATCTGATACGCCAGCGCAACATTGCAGCCCGCCTCCGCTGGTGCTAGGCGCGCCAGCCAGAACTTCAATCCCAACCTGCCCGGCTGCCTTGCTGCTGCCGCCTGCGATACGAAAGTAGAATTGACCATGGCCGAAGAAGGCGACGTGCTGACCACCCTCGATACCGCTCCTGCTCCCACTGGCCCTGTTGCCAATGGCGCTGATACCCTGCCCGTGGCCGGGATCATCAGCCAATATGTGAAGGACTTGTCGGTCGAAAACCCCAAGGCGCCTGAGAGCTTCCAGTGGAACAGCCAACCGCAGATGGATGTGCAGTTCAACATCGCGGCCAAGAAAATCAGCGACGAAGTGTCCGAAGTCGAACTCAAGATCACCGCCACTGCCAAGGCCGAGCAGGGTGTTGCCTATATCATCGATCTGGCATTCTGTGGCCTAGTGGGCATGCGCAACATGCCCGAAGATCAGATGCACGCCTTCACTTATGCCGAAGCGCCGCGCATCTTGTTCCCCTTCGCCCGCCGGGTGATTGCCGATGCCGTGCGCGATGCCGGGTTTGCTCCGTTGCTGCTCGATCCGATCGATTTCAACGGTCTGTATGTCCAGCAGTTGGCCGCCAAGCGTGAGCGTGACGCGGCTGGCGAGGCCCCTGCCGCCAGCGGGTTCTGAGCCGGAACGCGGGCCCCGCAAGATGAGCCTGATCCGCAACGTCGGCACGATCGGCGGGCTGACCATGATCAGCCGCATTTTCGGCTTCGCCCGCGACATGCTGTTGGCGCGGGTGCTGGGAGCGGGGATGGCGGCGGACGCGTTTCAGCTAGCCTTTACCCTGCCCAACACCTTCCGCCGCCTGTTTGCCGAAGGGGCCTTCTCGGTCGCCTTCGTGCCGCTCTATTCGCGCGCGCTGCATGGCAGTGATGGCCAGCCCGGCAGCGAGGAAGCGGCGGAGAAATTCGCCGATGATGTCTTGTCGGTGTTCGTGTGGGTGCTGCTGGGTTTCAGCGCGCTGTGCATGGTCGCCATGCCCGGCATCGTCTGGCTGCTGGCGCGCGAATATGGCGAGGTGGCGGGCAAGTTCGAACTGTCTGTCTTCCTCAGCAGGATGACCTTTCCCTATCTGTTTTTCATCAGCCTGGTGGCGATGCTGTCGGGCCTGCTCAATGCGCGCTCGCGCTTCGGGCCGGGCGCGCTGGCCCCGGTGCTACTCAATATCTTCCTGATTTCGGGGATATTGTATGGCTCCCACCTGCGCGGCGATAGCGGCGATGATACCGTTGTGGTTCAGATCCTGGCAGTGGCCGTATCGCTCTCGGGCCTGGCGCAGTTCCTCTATCTCGCGTGGGAAACCCGCCGGGCCGGGGTGCGGCTGAAGGTTCAGATGCCCAAGCTGACGCCCGAAGTGCGGCGGATGGGGCTGCTTATCCTGCCAGCCACATTCGGCGCGGGGATTTACCAGATCAGCCAGCTGGTCGACACGTTCTTCGCCACCAGCCTGCCGCAAGGGTCGCTCACCCTGCTCAAGCTGGCCGACCGGCTGAACCAGATGCCGCTGGGCATTGTCGGCATTGCGCTGGGCACGGCGATCTTGCCAATGCTGTCGCGGCACATCCACTCTGGGGACGCGGCCGAGGCACAGCGCTTGCAGGGCAATGCTTTCGAGATCGCCACCCTGCTCACCTTCCCGGCAGCCGCCGCGCTGGCGATATGCGCCCCGGCCTTTTGCGCGGCCTTTTTCGTCGGCGGCAAGTTCTCCGCGGCAGACGGTGCAATTATGGCCAATATCGTGATGGCGCTGGTGGCGGGTCTGCCGGCCTATGTGATCGTCAAGATCCTCAACCCCGGCTTCTTCGCGCGTGAGGATATGCGCACCCCGGTGTGGACCGCGCTGGCCTCACTGATCTTCAATGTTTCGCTCAACCTCTATGTCGTGGGGCGTTACGGCATTGTCGGGCTGGCAGGTGCCACAGCGGCTTCGGCGACGCTCAACTGTCTGGTGCTGTATATCATCCTGCATCGGCGCGGCTGGTTCCACTTCACCACCAAGCTGGCAGCCCGGATCGCGCGCCAGATCGTGGCGACTGCGGCGATGGTGGCGGCCCTGTGGTGGATGCTGCCGCTGATGGCCGATCGCTATAGCGGGTCGGTGATTGACCGGGTGTGGTCGCTGGCTGTGCTGGTTGGTGTTGGCGCGGCGGTGTTCTTCGTGGTCGCCTATCTCACCGGGGCGCTCGACAAAGACCTGATCGCCCAGCTACGGCGCAAGCCCAAGCAACCTCCAGCCATATCCTAAAAGGGACCAAACATGCGCGTCGTTTCCGGCATCCAGCCCACGGGCTCGCTCCACCTAGGTAACTACCTGGGCGCGATCCGCAATTGGGTGCGGATGCAGGATGAGATGGCGCAGGACGGTGGCCAGTGCTTGTTCTTCCTCGCTGACCTGCACGCCATTTCCATGCCACATGTCCCAGCCGACTTGCGCGCGTCGACGCTGGAGATGACCGCTGCTCTGGTCGCCTGCGGGGTCGATCCTGCGCGTTCGGTGCTGTTCAACCAGGCGCAGGTGCCCGCCCACGCCGAACTGCAGTGGCTGCTGGGCGGCACCGCGCGGATGGGCTGGATGAACCGGATGACCCAGTGGAAAGACAAGGCCGGCAAGAACCGCGAGGGGCAAAGCGTCGCGCTGTTCACCTATCCGGTGCTGCAGGCGGCTGACGTATTGCTGTATCAGGCGACGCATGTGCCCGTGGGCGAGGACCAGAAGCAGCATCTGGAACTGGCGCGCGATATCGCCCAGAAGTTCAACAATGATTTCTGCGCCGCCGATGCGCCGGTGTTCACCCTGCCCGAACCGATCGTGCCGCCCGAAGCGGCGCGGATCATGTCCCTGCGCGATGGCAGCGCCAAGATGTCCAAGTCCGACCCATCGGATATGAGCCGGATCAACCTGGCCGACGATCCCGACACCATGTCCAAGAAGGTCAAGAAGGCCAAGACCGATCCCGAACCGCTGCCAAGCGATGTCGCCGGGCTGGAGGGCCGAGCCGATGCGCTCAATCTGGTGTCGATCTATGCCGCGCTCGCCGGGATCAGCGCCGATGCCGTGCTGACGCAATATGGCGGGCAAGGTTTCGGCGTGTTCAAACCTGCGCTGGCCGATCTGGTGGTCGATGTGCTGGGGCCGATCCGGCAACGTTTTGTGGAACTGAAAGAGGACCGCGAATCACTCGACGCCATTCTGGCGCGCGGCGCGGCGCGGGCACGCGAGATTGGCGGGCCGACGCTGAAGGCCGCCTATGATGCGCTGGGGTTAATTCGCGGCTGAATTCGCGGCTGATTCGCATTCAATCCCGGTTAAGGCCGCAAGTGCCATATCCCCGGCATGATGGAACACTTGCGTTCTCATGCCGTTGGGGTTGAATGCAGGTTCAGTTGTCCGACGCCAAAACAGGAAGATGTGCCATGTTGCTCTATTCACGCCTGACCAAGGGATTGAAACTGGCCGCCACCGGGCTGCTGCTGGCTGGGCTCGCCGCCTGCGCCACGCCGTTCCGCGCCGATGTCTCGCGTTTTCAGTCGCAATTGCCCGCACCGCAGGGTCAGAGCTTTGCCGTGGTTGCCGAGGATCCCGATCTGGCCGGCGGCCTCGAATTCGCACTCTATGCCGATTATGTCGAGGCGCAGATGGCGCAACTTGGCTATGCCCAGGCCGCCAGCCCCGAAAGCGCCACTCTGCTGGTGCGCTTTGATTATGGCGTGGATGACGGGCGCGAGCGGGTGCGCCGCAGCTCGTCCTTCAACGATCCGTTCTATGATCCGTGGTTCAGCTATCAGCCGGTGTTGTTCCGCGATCGGGCGGGCAATTCCCACGTCGCCTATATCCCCAACCGTCACTGGGGCTATGGCTGGAACAATTCCTATTTCGGGCGTGATCAGGAGAGCTACACCATCTACACCAGCGGTGTGGCGCTGAAGATCGACTATGCCGACACGGGCGAGCGCCTGTTCGAAGGCCAGGCCGAAGCGGTCTCCACCTCCAACCGCCTGCAATATCTGGTGCCCAATCTGGTCGAAGCGATGTTCACCGATTTCCCCGGCAATTCGGGCGATACGGTGCGGATTTCGGTGGCGCCAGAAGATCAGCCGGTGCAGCGCGGGGGGCGGTGAGGGGCACTTCGGTTTGCGTCAGCGCCGCGCCCGCGCTTGCGCAAACAGCGCCAGTGTTGCCGGGGTGACCGCCTCGTCCTCGCGCACGACCTCGGTCACAGTGTCCATTCCCAGACGACCGGGGCGGGCGAAGACCACGAACAATTGCCCTTCCGCCAGTCCGTCGAGCCTGATCGGGCCGTAGGGACCGCAACTGGTATTACCTTGATAACCTAGCAGGAATTGCCGGTTGCTGCCTTCGCCCCGGTGCCGCAGCAACACCCGCAGCCGCGCAGCGGGCGATGCGCCGGGTGAGCCGTCGCGGTAGGCGGTTCGGGAAATGCCCGCCACCTGCACCACTGCAACCTGTTCCGCCGTTAGCCAAGCCAGCGTTTGGCGCGACAGTCGGCTTTGATGAAGTTCAGCTGCGACGCGCGCACGTTCTGCCTGTTGCAGCCGCTCGAACCGCACACGATAAGCCTCGTCGCCCTCGCCCTCGATCCGCTGCGACCCGGGCAATGGCGGGGGTGGCGGGCAGGCATTGGCCACTTGCGCAAGGGCCAGCAACGCCAAAACCATGGCGCAATTCACAAACTGTTTGCCGCCATATGCCCGCATGGACAGCATCTTACCGCCGCTCATCTGCGCAGAGGAATGCCGCAAGTGTGGCAGGCCCTAGAGCACTTTCCACCGCACCCGGATCGTCGTGACGGAGCCGAAACTGGCCCAGTGCGAGGCGCGAGGATGGAGCGATGCCATTGCATCGTGACAGACGAGCAACGCTGCAATGGGCCAGATTCGGCCCGCCGCTAAGCGGTTGTGTCATAAGGCCCGCTGGACAGCGTTGCGTCGCTTGCAGGGGCGATAAAGCCCCTGCTTCGCGCCGCGCCTTGCCAGCGGGCCTTATGACACAATCACGATGACCCGGGTGCGGTGGAAAGTGCTCTAGAGCCCCGCATGGCCGCCCGTGGACCCAAACCCGCCCTCGCCCCGCTCGGTATCGTCCAGCTCCTCAACCTCAGCCCAGCTGGCCAAAGTCACTGGCGAGACCACCAGTTGCGCGATCCGGTCACCGCGTTGAACCGTGAAATTGTCGTCTGACAAATTGACCAGAATCACCTTCACCTCGCCGCGATAATCGGCATCCACAGTGCCGGGCGCGTTGGCCACGGTGATGCCGTGTTTCAGCGCCAGACCTGATCGCGGGCGCACCTGCATCTCGTAGCCCGGCGGGATGGCGACGGCAAAACCCGTGGTCACCGCGTGGCGCATACCGGGGCGCAGGATCAGCGGCTCTGCCGACACAACGTCCATCCCCGCCGCCCCCGCCGTGGCATAGGCGGGCAGCGGCAGGCCGTGGCCATGCGGCAGGCGCTTGATGCGGACGGGGATTCTGATCTGCAACCGGCGTTCAATCATGGACCTTCTCCAGCTGCTCGGCGATTTCCTCGACCAGGCGGAAGGCGACCTCATCCTTGTCCATTTCCTCCCAATCATCGACCTTGCGTTCGCGCACGATGTGGACCTTGTTGCGCAGGCCGCCCATCACGCTTTCACCCGGCGCGCCCGAAACATCATTGGCCACGATCCAGTCAACGCCCTTGCTCTTGCGCTTCTTGCGGGCGTTTTCGATTACATTCTCGGTCTCGGCAGCAAAGCCGATCAGCAGGTCGGGCCGCTTAGAACTGGCGGCAACCATTGCGAGGATATCGGGGTTTTCGGTCAACATCAGCGCGGGCGGAGCAGAACCGCGCTTCTTGATCTTCTCGGCGTGGAATTCGCGCGGGCGCCAATCGGCCACGGCGGCCACCATCACCGCGCAATCGGCGGGCAGCGCCTCCTTCACCGCCTTGGCCATTTCCTCGGCGCTTTCAACATCGACCCGGTCAACGCCCGACGGGGTGTCCAGATGGACCGGCCCGGTCACCAAGGTCACCCGCGCGCCCGCCGCAGCAGCAGCCCCGGCGATGGCAAAGCCCTGCCGGCCAGACGATCGGTTGGCGAGATAGCGCACAGGATCAATCGCCTCATGCGTCGGGCCAGCGGTGATCAACACATGTTTGCCGAAAAGCGGACGGTGTTCGGTGGAGGCGAAAGAAGGCTGGCCGTCGAGCGGATCGGCGATTGCCTTGGCGATTGCGGGTTCTCTGGCGGCTACCGGTATTGCCGCCTCCTCGCCCTCGAACGGCTGCGGTGCAGCCTGACGGGCGTTGACCTCGTGATTGAGCGCTTCGCGGTCGGTCGGCGGGGCGGCCACGGCAGAGCCCTTGGCGGCCAGCACCGGGCCGCCCGCAAGGTCTGGCTCGGGCAGATCGGGGCCGACATAATCATCGGGCAGGTCCGCCGCTTCGGGCAGGTCGGCCATGTCCTCGTAGGAGGCATCGGCCTGATTGATGCGGTGCGCGGTGGTGCGCTGGATCAGCGAGCCAATCAATCCGCCAAAGCCGCTGGGCGCAGGGGTTGCGGCGGGCGTATCATCGCCGTCCTCACCCTCAGGCTGCTCGCTCTCGGCCATTCGGCGCAGATAGGCGGCCACCTGATCGTGCCCGGCATCTCCCGGATCGAGCCCGAGCATGTCAGCAATTTCCAGCCAGATCATCTCCGGATCGGGCAGACGACCGGGGCCAAATTCGCCGCAAGCCATCTCGCCCTCATCGGGCAGCATCACCCGCACGCCGGTGTCCGCCAGCCAGGCGACATTGCGCTGTGTCGCCTCATGCTGCCACATCCGCACATTCATCGCAGGGACCGCCAGCACCGGCTTGTCAGTCGCCAGGATCAGCGTGGTGCCCAGATCATCGGCAATCCCAGCGGCCATCTTGGCCATCAGATCGGCGGTGGCCGGGCACACAACCACCAGATCGGCCTGTCGGCTGAGCTGGATATGGCCAATCTCGGCCTCGTTCTTCAGATCCCACAGGCTCGTGTGGACCTGATTGCCCGACAGCGCCGCCAGCGCCATCGGGGTGACGAATTGCGCGCCGCCATTGGTCAGCACGCAAGTGACATCGCCGCCACCCTTGCGGATCAGGCGCACCAGTTCGCACGATTTGTAGGCGGCGATTCCCCCGCCCACGACCAGCAGAATGCGTGGCTTGTCCATCAGTTCATCCGGTCCTTTGCGCAACATCCATTGGCGGATGTTGGTTAAGATAGGCTTTTCTGCCTGCCCAGCGCCGCTTGCACAAGCTCCGCGATAGCCCGGGGCACAAAGGCCAGGCCCGCGCCATAGGCTGGCAACACCACCAGCACCCAGTAGAAATTGTTCGTCCGCGCGAACAGCGACAGGGCCACAAAGAAGCCGATGAACCAGATCGTGGCGAACAGCCCCAGCCGTCCACCAAGGGCAATCCAGCCGAGCAAGGCCAGCAGCGCAATCGGCGCGGCAATCGCTATCGGCAGATAGAGCAGCGCGGTCAGCTTGGCGAGCGAGAACAAGGCCATCTGCGGCCCGTTGAACCCGTCCCAACCGGGCGAGGCCGGGTCGCTGGCCAGCACATGCGGCGCCACCGCCTGGGCATGAAACACCATCGCACCTGCAAACAGCGCGATCACCAGCGCGATCGCAGCCGCTTCCTTCCAGCGCCGCTCGAACATCGCCAGCACGCCCCACAGCAGCACGAACGGCAGCGCCAGCTCGCGGATCGCCAAGGCCAGCGCGGCCAGCAACAGGCTCGGCCACCAGCGCTGCGGGCGGTAGAGCCCAAGCGCCAGCGTCAGCAATCCGCCGGTCACCAGTTCGTGAAATTGCAGCGCGCGGGCATCATACAGGCCGATCCCGGCGACGAACAGCAACACCATGGCCCCCAGCACCTCGGCCCGCAGAACCAGCGGTGCCATTGCCGAAAGCGCCCCCATCCAGGCCAACAGCACGCCGACCAGCAGCGCCAGCGCCATGCCTTTCCACACAGGTTCACTCACATTTCCATCAATCCATGCCAGGGTCGGCAGGCGCACGGTGACGAATGGCCGGGTGGGGTAATTGTGGCTGCGCTGCTCGTCCAACGCGACCGCGTAATAGCTTTCGCCAGTGGCAAAGCGGGTGTGAATGCGGTCATACAGCTGCAGATCGCCGATTCGTGTCCCAGTCTTGGCAGCGACCCGCGCGTCGTCGGCCTTGGCCAGCTGCACCGTGGACCATGACGACCAGGCCAGCGCCAGCAGCAATGCCGCCAGCAAGCCAATTGCCCACCTGCGTGACACGTGCGCCAAGGGCCGCCCGAGCGCGCACCACCAGCCGACAGGATCTCGCCACAGCGTCATGCCGCCCTTGTGGCTTGCCAGCGCCCCGCGCTCAATGCCCGCGCGCCGAATTCCACAGCGATCTTACCGCGCGCGGAACAAAGGCCAGGCCGATGAACCAACACGGGGTGACCACCAGCGCCCAGTAAAAGTTGTTATCCCGCCCCGCGATCATGAACAGCAGGCCGTATCCGGCAAACAGCAGCAGGCCCATAAGCCCGGCATCGCTTTTCCACCCGGCCCAGCCCAGCAGCGGCAACAGCACCAGCGGCGCCGCGATCCAGCCGGGGAGTAGATGGAGCGAGGTCGACAGCGTGACATTGCTCGTCAACCCTCCCAGCCCGCGCCACACAATCCACGGCGGCGAAGCGGGATCGACGGCGGAAATCAGCGGGCTCACTTGCGCCAGATGCACCGCCAGCCCGATCAGGAACACCAGCACCAATCCGCCCCAGGCGGCACATTCGCGCCAGTCACGACGATAGGCCGCCATTGCTCCCAGCAGCAGCACGAACGGCAGCGCATGTTCGCGGATCGCCAGCGCGGCGGCCGCGGCCAGCCACGCCGCACCCCAGCGCCCCGGCCGATACAAGCCAAACGACACCGCCAGCAGCAGCCCGGCCCACACCTCGTGCAGCACTAGATATTCCAGCTTCAGGCCCGTTGCCGTGCCGATCACCAGCAGCAGCAGGGCAATCGTGCTATGCTCGTCCCCGCCCGGTTCCTCGCGCAGGCGCAACCACCATGCGCCCAGCATCATGATCGTGAGCACGCCCGCCAGCAGCGCCATGCCCAGGGTGCCCAAGGCAGCGAATAGCAGCGCCAGCGTGGGCAGTCGCACTGCCAGGCCGGGGCGCACGGGAAAATCGCGCAGCCGCTGTTCTTCCACTGCCACGCGGTAGTAATTCTCGCCCGCGCCCACCCTTGCGGCAATCACATCATACAAGGCCAGATCGGTATCGCGAGCACCTGCCGAAGCAGGAGCGGCCTGCGTTAACGCAGAGGATGCGGGCACTTGGTCAATCTGCGCGCGATGCGTCAGGCTCGCCAGAATCAGCAGCACCACCGACAGCGCCAAGACCAACGCCGAGGCACCCGGCGCCCAATGGGCAAAGCGGTCCCACCGCGCGGAACGTCCCTTCAGCCCAACCATCCGGCCACCATACTTCCCCAAACAGCGCCACCGCCCAGCAATGCCGCCAGCAGATAGCCCGGCCAGCGACGACTGCCCGCCGCGCGTCGCTCCCACAACAGTTCGACATCCGGCAGCGGCGGCGGATCGGGCGCGCCACCTTTGGGTGGGAACATCTCCTCCAGCCGCCGGATCAGCGACGGCACTTTGAGCAAGGTCTCGCCGTGCTGCCTGATCCGGTCAGCAATCGCCGCTTCAGGCCCCAGTTCATCGCGGATCCAGTCTTTCACAAACGGCCCCGATACGTCCCACATGTTGATGCCGGGATCGAGCTGGGTGGCGATCCCTTCGACCATCACCATGGTTTTTTGCAGCAGCAGCAGGTGCGGCTGGGTGGCCATGTCAAACTCGCGGGTGATGGCGAACAGCCCGTCGAGCATCTGGCCCACTGAAAGCTCGCTGACGGGCTTGCCGCGCATCGGTTCACCCACAGCGCGCAGCGCAGTGGCGAATTCGTCGACCGAATGGTGGCTGGGCACATATTGCGCCTCAAAATGGATCTCGGCCACGCGGCGGTAATTGCCCGTGGTCAGGCCATAGAGGATCTCCGCCAGCCATTGCCGCGCCTGCCGATCAATCCGGCCCATGATGCCAAAATCAATCGCCGCGATGCCGCCGTCGGCTTTCACGAACAGATTGCCCTGATGCATATCGGCATGGAAAAATCCGGCGCTGATCGCCTGCGTCAGGAACGCCAGCACCAGCCGCCGCGCCAGATCGGGCAGATCGTGGCCCGCCGCGCGCAAGGCATCGACATTGCTGATCTTGATCCCGTCGACCCACGCGATCGTCAGCACCCGGCCATTGGTGCGGTCCCAATCGATGGCCGGGATGTGGTAATCGGGGAAGCCCTGCATCACCCCATCGAGCTCCGAGGCCGAGGCTGCCTCGCGCCGCAGATCAAGCTCACGCAGCGTCCAGCGCTTGAAGTTGGCGATGGTCAGGCGCGGGCGCAGCCGGGCCGCCTCACCCCCCAGCGCTTCGAGATGGGCGGCGGCCCATTCGTAGGTGGCGATATCGCGGGCGAAGCGTTCACGGATGCCGGGCCGCAGCACCTTGATCGCCACGCTGCGCCCGTCGCTCGTCACCGCCTTGTGGACCTGCGCAATCGAGGCGGAACCGACGGGCTCGGGATCGACCGAAGCGAACAGCTCGCCAATCGGGCGCTGAAAGCTGGCCTCGATCTGCTGCTCAATCGCGGCATAGGGCACGGGCGGCAGACTGTCTTGCAGGCTCAACAGATTGTGCGCGGCCTCCTCGCCCACCAGATCGGGGCGCGTGGCCAGCGTCTGACCCAGCTTGATCGCGGCCGGGCCAATGGCGCGAAAGGCGCTCGCATAGTCGGGCGCGCGCGGCTGGATCGTGCCCAGCCGCGCGACACGCATCAGGCGGCGCACTTGCGGCGGCGTATTGGGATCGCCCTCAATCCCGCGCAGCGCGCCATGCCGGGCCAAGGTGCGGCCCCAGCTGAGCAGCCGGAATATATGCGTGGAGGGGCGGGTCACGTGGCTAGATCTTCCAGCCCGAATGGATCGCCACCAGGCCGCCCATGATCGGCTCCACCCGGGTATTGGCGAACCCGGCCTTGCGGATCATCGCTTCGAATGTGGGCATGTCGGGGAACTTGCGGATCGATTCGATCAGATAGCGATAGCTGTCCTCATCATGAGCGATCGCCTTGCCGATCTTGGGCACCAGCTTGTGCGAATAGAAGTCATAGGCTTCCTTCATTCCCGGCCAGGTCATGGTCGAGAATTCCAGGCAATAGAATCGCCCGCCATATTTGAGCACCCGGTGCGCCTCGGTCAGGGCCTTGTCGATGTGGGTGACGTTGCGGATGCCGAATGCGATGGTGTAGGCGTCGAAGATGCGGTCCTCGAAGCTCAGACCTTCCGCGTTCTGGCGTGACCACACCAGCGTATCAATGCCGCGCTTGATCGCCCGTTCAATGCCCACATCGAGCATGTCCTGATTGATATCGGATACGGTGACGCTGGCGCCCATTTCCTCCATCCGAAAAGCGATATCGCCCGTGCCGCCGGCCATATCGAGCACTGCCTCGCCCGGCTGCGGCTTGACCCGGCGGACGAACTTGTCTTTCCACAAGCGGTGCATCCCGCCCGACATGGCATCGTTCATGATGTCATATTTGGCCGCAACATTGGAAAAGACCGCGCCCACGCGCGTGGTCTTTTCGGCCGCTGAAACCTCTTCGTAGCCAAATGATACTGTGTCGTTCATGCGCCGCGCCTTAGCTGTTCAGTATCTCAGGTGCCAGCAAAAGCGCTCAGGCTGCGGGCGTTTCAGGCGGCGGGAAGACATTGTCGGCAAGATGCGCGAGGAAATCGATCTTGCCGATGTCCACTCCATTGGTGCGCAAGATGGCATAGACCATGCTGGCGTGGAAATAGAGGTTGGGCAGCACGAAGCCATTGAGATAGGTCAGCGCGTCAAAGCGCATCCCGCCGCCGTTGGGGAAGGTGAGCACGACTTCGCGATCTATCCCGGCATTGATCGCGGCCGGATCGATCGATTGCACATAGGCGATAGTGTTGTCGCAGCGCTGCTTCAGCTCGGCAAAGCTGGTTTCGGTATCGGCCATCGCCGGGGCATCGGTGTCCGACAGGCGCGCGGCGACGTTCTTGGCCGTATCCGACACGATCTGGACCTGCCGCGCCAGTGCAAACATATCGGGCGCAAGCCGCGCATCGATCAGCAATGCCTCGTCCTTTTGCGCAGCGGCCTTGTCGAGCCAGAGCTTGATGTTGGTCAGCACGGTGACGCAGGCCGGAATGCTGGCCTGATAAAGTGTAATCGACAAGGGAGCCTCCTGAGTTAACTGGCCGCAACCCTAGGAGGCGGCCCGGCAGGTTGCAATGCGCGGCACCGTGGACAAGCCAGCCTCTCCCGCCTAATCCCGCAAGCCATGCCCGAGCTGCCCGAAGTTGAAACCACCGTGCGCGGGCTGGAGCGGTTCCTTGAGGGCCAGCGGATCACCTGGGTGCAACTCAACCGCCCCAACATGCGCTATCCCTTCCCCACCGGACTGGTGCAGGCGCTGACCGGAGCGACGGTTTCCAGCCTTTCGCGGCGGGCCAAATATGGGCTGCTCCATACCGACCGTGACAGCACCATGATCTTCCATCTGGGCATGAGCGGGCGTTGGCGGATCGATCCTGTGGCCGATGAGAAGCACGATCACCTGATGCTGGAGGCAGGCGGCCACCGCTTCGCTCTCAACGATCCCCGACGCTTCGGCTACGTTGATCTGGTCGATACTGCGCGCCTTGCCGATTGGCCTGCTTTTGCCGCCATGGGACCAGAGCCGCTGGGCGATGGCCTGAGTGGGGGCCTGAGCGCGGCCCACCTCCAATCCGCGCTGGCGGGCCGCAAGCAGGCGATCAAGTTGCTGCTGCTCGATCAGAAGGTGGTGGCGGGCCTAGGCAATATCTATGTCTGCGAGGCGCTGTTCCGCGCCCGCATCGATCCGAGCAAACCCTCCGGGCTGGTGTCACGCCCAGCCTTGCAGCGGCTGGTGCTCGCGATCCAAGCCGTGATTACTGAAGCCATCGCGGCGGGCGGATCAACCTTGCGCGATTTCGCCCAGCCCGATGGCGAACTTGGCTATTTTTCCAAGCAGTTCGATGTCTATGACCGCGAGGGTCTGCCCTGCCATGGATGCCAGCACACCGCGATCACCCGCATCGCCCAGGGCGGGCGCAGCACATGGTTCTGCCCCCGGTGCCAGCGGTAGCGCCATTCACTTGACGATTCGCTGACCCGAGGCTAAGGCGCGCCCTTTCCGGCGGGTAACTGCCACTTTTGCACATTCAGACCGATCAGGCTTTCCGGT
>CAMDSM010000044.1 GCA_945906905.1 Altererythrobacter xiamenensis
AGACTATCATTTCCCAATCAACATCAACGCCATTTCGCGCGGCTTCTTTGCCAATTGGGGCGTGGTTGCACCGGCTGAAGATCGCGAATTGCTGGCAGAGCTGGCGGGCTATGCCAGCGGCGATCCCGAGCCGGAGGGCCTCGCGCTGAACGCCTATTACAACTCGCTGGCCCGGACCACCTGCGTCGCCACGCAATTGTCGGGCGGCCATGCCGAAAATGCCCTGCCGCAGACTGCCCGCGCGGTGGTCAACTGCCGCATCCTGCCGCAGGAAAGCGCCGCATCGGTTGAAGGGCAGTTGCAGGCCTTGGCGGGGCCACACGGCGTGACCGTGGAAACCATTTTCCCCTATCTCGCCAGCCCGCCCTCGGATTTGCGGGACGACGTTGTCGGGCCCGTCAGCACGGTGGCGCGGGCCTGGTTTGGCCACATTCCTATCATCCCGGAACTCAGCACCGGGGCCACCGATGGCTCGTTCACGCGCAACGCCGGGATTCCGACCTATGGTGTCAGCGCGGTGGCCGAAGACCCGGCGGACAGCCGCGCGCATGGGCGTGATGAGCGGATATCGATCACCGCCTTCAACAATGCGCTGGGCTATTGGTACGATCTGGTGAAAGCCGTCGCCACTCTGGATTGATCAGTTGTTTTACATCTGTTAAACAAGTCGCCGGATCAACCAAGGGACAGCAATGGCGCGAAGCACGGGATATGACGTCGTCGTGATCGGCGGCGGGCACAATGGCTTGACCTGTGCCTTCTATCTCGCGCGTGCCGGGCACAAGGTGTGCGTGCTCGAACGGCGGCATGTGGTCGGCGGGGCAGCGGTGACCGAAGAGTTCCATCCCGGTTTCCGCAATTCCACCGCCTCCTATTCGGTCAGCCTGCTCAGCCCCAAGGTTATCGCCGATATGGACCTGCCCCGCCATGGGCTGGAAGTGCGGCTGCGTGAGGCGGGCTATTTCGTGCCGCTGGGTGATGATGACCACTTCCTGCTGCCGCGCGACAAGGCCGAGAAACTGGCCGCCATCGCCGCCCGGTCCCCCAAGGATGCCGCCGCCTGGCCCGAATACAACCGCCGGCTCGATCACCTGACGGCACTGCTGCGCGCCACGCTGCACGAGACCCCGCCCAACGCGGGTGGTGGGATCGGCCAGCTTGCGGGTGCCTTGACGCTCGGCAACAGCATGCGAAAGCTCGGGTTGGAAGGCCAGCGCGATCTGATCGACCTGTTCGGCAAAAGCGCAGGCGAAATGCTCGACAACTGGTTTGAAAGCCCGGTGCTGAAGGGCCTGCTGGCCTTCGATGCGCTGACCGGCAACTATGCCAGCCCCTATACGCCGGGCACCGCCTATGTCTTGCTCCACCATGTGTTTGGCGAGGTGAACGGGGTGCAGGGCGCGTGGGGCCATGCGATGGGCGGAATGGGCGCGATCACGCAGGCGATGGCGGCGGCCTGTGTGGAGCAGGGGGTGGACATTCGCACCGAGGCAGCGGTGGCCGAGGTGCTGCGCGACGGCAATCGCGCCACCGGCGTTCGGCTGACAAGCGGCGAGGAGATCGCTGCCCGCGCGGTCGCTGCCAACGTCAATCCCAAGCTGTTGTTCGGCCAGCTACTGCCCGAGGACGCCGTCCCGCCTGCGTTCGCCCGGCGGATGCGGGACTGGAAATGCGCCAGCGGCACCTTGCGGATGAACGTGGCGCTGAGCGAATTGCCACGCTTCACCTGCCTTCCGGGTGAGGGTCGCCACCATCGCGCCAGCATTCTGATCACCCCCTCGCTGCCCTATCTCGAAGCCGCTTTTGACGATGCCCGCCAGCACGGCTGGGCGCGCGCGCCCGCAATCGAGATGCAAATCCCCTCCACCATCGATCCCAGCCTCGCCCCGCCGGGGAGCCACGTCGCCAGCCTGTTCTGCCAGCACTTCGCGCCGGTGCTGCCCGATGGCCGCAACTGGGCGGACAACCGCGAGGCGGCGGCGGACACTGTGATCGACACAATCACCCGCTATGCCCCCAATTTCCGCGCCTCGGTGCTGGGGCGCATGGTGTTGACGCCGCAGGATCTGGAGGACCGGCTGGGGCTGGTTGGCGGGGATATTTTCCACGGGCAATTGCGGCTCGATCAATTGTTCAGCGCCCGCCCGATGCTGGGCCATGCCGATTACCGCATGCCGCTGGACGGCCTCTATCTGTGCGGATCGGGCGCGCATCCCGGCGGCGGGGTGACAGGCATTCCCGGCCACAATGCCGCGCGCGAGATGCTCAAGGATTTGCGCAGACGTCGCAACAAGTCGATAGGAACCCCGCGATGAACGTGATGACCAAACCTGTTGCCGATCAATCCGGCTGGAGCCTTCCAGCCTGGACCTACAACGATGCCCAGTTCATGGCGCTGGAACGTGCCAATGTGTTCATGCCCGCTTGGCATCTGGTGTGCCATGTGGCCGATATAGCCAAGCCCGGCGATTACCAGACTTTCGCCATGATGGGTGAGCGGGCGCTGGTGTTGCGCGGGCGGGACGGGCAAGTCCGCGCCTTCCACAATGTCTGCCCGCATCGCGCCGCGCGGCTGGTCGATGGAGATACCGGCAATTGCGGTGGCCGCCTTACCTGCCCCTATCACGCGTGGAGCTTCGGGCTCGACGGGCAATTGTTGAGCGTGCCGTTCATCGAGGAATATGACAATTTCGACAAGGCGGAGTTCGGCCTGTTCCCGCTCGAACATGCCATCAGTGGCGGCTTTGTCTATGTCCGCTTTCAGGCTGGAGCCGATAGTCTGGACCAATACCTTGCCCCCATCGCCGAGGAAATGGGCCTCTACCGGTTCGCCGAGATGGAGCCTCTGGTGCCGGTGCGCAGCCGCGTGCGCCAGGTCAACTGGAAGAACGCCTGCGACAACTACGTCGATGCCCTGCACATCCGCGTCGCCCATCCCGGCCTCAGCTCCCTGGTACGCGACAGCTATCGGCTGGAAGTGGATCGCGGCGTGGACAAGATCTACGCCGAGGCGGGCAGCGGCAAAAGCGCCCATCGCAGCGTGCAGGCCTATCGCGACCTGCTGCCGCAAGTCGACCATCTGCCACCCGAGCGCCAGCGGACCTGGACCTATTACCGCCTGTTCCCCGGCCTGATGTTTGATGTCTACCCCGATCAGATCGACTTCATGCAGTTCATTCCGCTCACCGCCACCAGCTGCATCCTACGCGACGGGGCCTATGCCTTGCCCGATGGCCGGCGCGAGATGCAGGCCGCGCGCTATCTCAACCAGCGGATCAACCGCGATGTGAATATGGAGGACAAAGGCCTGATCGAGCGGGTGCAAGACGGCATGGGCACCTCGCGCTTTGCCCAAGGGCCGCTGGGCCGCAACGAAATCTGCCTGCGCAGCTTTGCCCAGCGGATGCGCCAGACGATCCCGATTGCTGCCGAGCCGCAACGTCCCAGCCACGAACGGTTGCAGGCCGTGCTGGACGAATCTTGCGGGGACGCGGCATAAAGGGCGCATGACCAGCACCGATTCCAGCTCTGGCACCATCGCCCGGCTCGAAGCTGCCGTCGCCCGTAATCCCGGTTCGGCTGACGCGTGGCGCGCTTTGGGGGATGCGTGGACAGCGCGCGGTGAGGCTGCCAACGCCGATGCAGCCTATGCCCAGTCGATCCGCGCCTCGACCCGCGATCCCGAACTGCTGCGCGCCGCCGATGCGCTGGTCGCGGGCGAGCTGGCGGTGGCCGAGCCGTTGCTGCGCGCGCGGCTGAAACGCGCGCCCACCGATGTCGCCGCGATCCGGATGCTGGCCGAACTCGCCAGCCGCCTGGGCCGCTATGGTGACGCTGAAAAGCTGCTCAGCCGCGCGCTCGATCTGGCCCCCGGTTTCCGTGCCGCGCGGCACAATTTTGCGCTCGTGCTGCACCGCCAGAACCGCGCTGGTGAGGCACTGGAGCAGATCGACCTGCTGCTGGTCGACGATCCGCACAATGCTGGCCTCGCCAATCTCAAGGCTGCCGTGCTGGGCCGGATCGGCGAGTTTGACGATGCGCTGGAGCTGTATGACAAAGTTTTGGCGCAGCAGCCCAATCAGCCCAAAGTGTGGATGAGCTATGGCCATGCGCTGAAAACCGTCGGCCGCCAGTCGGACGCGGTCGAGGCCTATCGCCGGGCGATCGCGCTCGAACCGGGCATGGGCGAAGTGTGGTGGAGCCTGGCCAATCTGAAGCGCGTTTCGTTCGATGCGGCAGATCGCCAGAATATGCGCGCCGCCCTAGCAGGGGAGCTTTCGGCCGAGGATCGCTTCCATCTGGAATTTGCCCTGGGCAAGGCCGAGGAGGATGTGGCCGAATATCCCGCTGCGTTCGGGCATTATGCTGCGGGCAATTCCGCGCGCCGGGCGCTGGTGCGCTATGATGCTGCCGAAATCGAGGCCCACGTCAGCCGTTGCGCCGCGCTGTTCACGCCGGAATTTTTCGCCGAACGCTCTGGCTTTGGCTGCCCCGCGCCCGATCCGATCTTTATTCTGGGCATGCCGCGCGCTGGATCGACGCTGATTGAGCAGGTGCTGGCGAGCCACTCGGCGGTTGAAGGGACGATGGAGCTGCCCGATATCCCGCAGCTGGCCGGGCGGATCGGCGGTCGCAAACTGCGCACCCAAGACAGCGCCTATCCCGAAGCGCTGGCTGACCTGTCGTCCGACGAATGTCGCGCAATGGGCGAGGAATATCTCAGCCACACCCGCATCCAGCGCAAAACCGATGCACCGTTGTTCATCGACAAGATGCCCAACAATTTCCTCCACGTTGGCCTGATCCGGCTGATCCTGCCGAATGCAAAGATTATCGACGCGCGCCGTCATCCGCTCGCCTGCTGCTTTTCCAACTACAAGCAGCATTTCGCGCGCGGACAGGCGTTTTCGTATGATCTGGCCGAAATGGGCGGCTATTATCGCTGCTATACCCAAGCCATGGCGCATATCGATCAGGTGTTGCCGGGCGCGGTCCACCGGGTGTTTTATGAAGCAGTGGTGGCCGATCTGGAGGGCGAGGCGCGGCGGCTGCTCAGTTACCTCGGCCTGCCGTTCGAGGAGGCGTGCCTGCGCTATTACGAAAGCGATCGCGCGGTGCGCACCGCCAGTTCGGAACAGGTGCGCGAGCCGATCTTCCGTGGCGGGCTGGACCAGTGGCGACACTTTGAAGAGTGGCTCGGCCCGCTCAAGGATTCGCTCGGCCCGGCGCTGACCCAATACCCCTATTCCACCTGATCCGGCCGCGGGTGTTGTCCGTTTGCCATAGTGCCGGACACTTCCAGAACTGGTTTCAATGCGAACTTGACTTGAGGCATGATTACAGTTCTCTTACACTCGTTAAACAAGGGAAATGCCGCGCAGATTGCGCAGGTTTCAGCGGCCGTCGGCACAAAACCGGCACCGCATCGGATCGCAAAAAAGGGGTTAGACCATGGCCAGCTCAATTCGTAGTCACCGCACAGTAACCGCCCGCAAGCTGCTGACCGGGCTGCTGCTCGGCTCGACCATGCTGGCAGGCGGCGCAGTCAGCGCGCAGGACGCGGCCACCCAGACGGCTGCGGTCGATCCCAATGTCATCCTCGTCACCTCGCAGCGCCGCTCGGAAGATCTGCAGGACGTGCCGATCAGCGTTCAGGTGCTGGGTGCCGAGCAGATGGATAACCTCTATGTCGACAGCTTTGAGGACTATGTGCGGTTCCTGCCCAGCGTCTCCACCACCAACTTCGGCGGACCGTTCAGCCAGCTGGTCTATATGCGCGGCGTGGCCAGTGGCGGCGATGGCAACCATTCGGGCCCGCTACCATCGGTCGGCACCTATCTCGATGAACAGCCGATCACTACGGCGCAAGGCAACCTCAACGTCCACCTGTATGATATCGCCCGGGTGGAGGCGCTGGCCGGACCGCAAGGCACGCTGTTTGGCGCATCCAGCCAGGCCGGCACGATCCGCATCATCACCAACAAGCCCGATCCGTCTGGCTATGACATGAGCGCGGATGGCGAAGTCAATCTTATCGACGGCGGCGATTTTGGCGGCGCGCTGGAAGGCATGGTCAACCTGCCGCTGAGCGAAATGGCCGCCTTGCGGGTTGTCGGCTGGTATGTCCGTGATGGCGGCTATATCGACAACGTCCGTGGCATCCGCACCTATCCGACCTCGGGAGAAACGGACGACAATCAGGCGCTGGTCGAGGACAATTTCAACGACGTCGAAACCTATGGCGCGCGCGCCGCGCTGGGGATCGAGCTGGACGACAACTGGACGATCACTCCTGCCCTCATGGCCCAGCGCCAGTCGGCTGACGGGTCGTTTTCGTTCAACCCCAATCTGGGTGACTTGGAAACGCAGGTCTATCGCGACAACTACGGCGTCGATGAATGGTACCAGGCCGCGCTGACGATCGAAGGCCGGGTGGGCAATTTCGATCTGGTCTATTCGGGCGCCTACCTTGACCGTGGCATTGATTCGCTGACCGACTATTCGGACTACGCGTATTTCTACGATACGGTGGCCGGGTATGGCACCTACTTCGTGGGTGATTGCGCAGCGAACGATTACTCGTGCGATCCGATCAACCCATCGCAATATGTCATCGGCCGCGACCGCATGACCAAGTTGAGCCAGGAACTGCGCCTGTCGACCAACATTGGTGACCGCATCGAGGCGCAGGCGGGCGTGTTCTACCAGCGCCAGACGCACAACATCCAGCAGCAGTATGTTATCGATAATCTGGCCTCGTTCCTGCAAGTAACCGGCTGGAACGACACCATCTGGCTGACCAAGCAAGAGCGGGTGGACCGTGACTTTGCGGTGTTCGGGCAGGCCACGTTTGACCTGACCGATACACTGAGCCTGACCGGCGGCCTGCGCTATTTCCGCTATAACAACACGCTGATCGGGTTCTTCGGCTATTCGAACGGCAATGCCTTCTCCAGCGGCGAGAAGCAGTGCTTTGTGGGCGTTCCGGCCTATGTCGAAGGCTCACCCTGCACCAACCTGGGCATTAATACTGGCGGCGGTAATGCCAGCCCGGCCCGCTCGAAGGACAGCGGCACAACCCACCGCCTCAACCTCACTTGGGATGCCACGCCCGACAACATGTTCTACGCCACATGGTCGCGCGGTTTCCGGCCCGGTGGCAGCAACCGTCGCGGCGGCTTTGCTTACGGCGCGGATTTCCTGACCAACTACGAACTGGGCATGAAGCACACCTTGGCCGATGGAATGGTGCGGTGGAACACGGCCGTGTTCCAGCAGGACTGGAACAATTTCCAGTTCGCCATTCTTGGTCCCAACGGCCTGACCGAAATCCGCAATGCGGCATCGGCCCGCATTCGCGGGATCGAAAGCGATGTCACCATCACCCCTGACGATCATCTGACCGTAGGGGCCGGCTTCACCTTCCTCGACGCCAAGCTGGCTGAAAACTATTGCGGTGAAACCGATGCGGCTGGCGTTCCGATCACCAACTGCGCTGACCCGCTGGCTGCGTCTGGCACGCAATTGCCCGCCTCGCCCGATTTCAAGGGCAATGTGGTGGCGCGATACGAATGGGAAGCGTCACCCACCTTGGGCGCGCACGTTCAGTTGGCGGGCACCTATCAATCGCAGATCCGCACCGAATTGCAGGATGCAGACGATGCGCTGATCGGGCGGCAGGATTCGTTCGGCACGATCGATATCTCGGCCGGCATCGAGAACGTGGAAAGCGGCTGGACTGTGGAAGCCTATGTCACCAACCTGACCGACACCCGCGCCGAAGCCTATCTGTCGACCCAATGCTTCATCTCGGTGTGTGGCAATCCGGACAACGGCATCGTCTATCAGGTGCCCAACCAGCCGCGCACTTTTGGCCTGCGGTTTGGCTATCAGTATTGATCGGGCGCACGTCTGTCTGATCCCAAGTGTGTGAAGCGCCCCTTCCCTTCGGGGAGGGGCGCTATCGCACCAGCCTGCCGCCCTGCATCACGTGGTCAACGTGTTCCAGCGCGGTGATATCGGCCAACGGGTCCGCCGCCACCGCCACCATGTCGGCAAAGCGGCCCGGCGCAATCGCTCCTACGTCGGTGGTGGCCATCAGTTCGGCGACTTGAATCGTGGCAGACTGGATCGCCTGCATCGGCGTCATCCCATAGCGCACCATATAGGCGAACTGGCGGGCGTTCTGCCCGTGCGGATAGACCCCGGCATCGGTGCCATAGGCGATCCGCACCCCGGCCCTGACCGCGTGCGTGAAGCCCTCGCGCTGGGCGTCGGTGGTCTCGGTATTCTTGCGCAGCATGTCGGCCGGCCAGCCATCGCGCGTGCCGACTTCGTCGATAAAGTCTCCGTTGTAGATATCCATCACCAGCCACACTCCGGCATCACGGGCCATGGCGATCCCCTCGGCATCGATCAGCGAGGCATGTTCGATCGAGCGGACCCCGGCGCGGATCGCGCTGCGGATTCCCTCGGCGCCGTGGGCGTGGGCCGTGGCATAGCTGCCATATTGCGCCGCCACTTCAACAGCCGCCGCCATCTCGGCCTCGGACAGCTCGATTGCGCCGGGTTCGGTCCCCTCGGCCAGCACCGCGCCGGTGGCGATCAGCTTGATGAAATCGACCCCGTGCTGGAACAGATAACGCGAGGCATCGCGCGCCTCATCGGCATTGCGGACCACGCCCACGCGCATGTCCTCGGGCACCACCACACCGTGAGCGAAGCCCGTCACCTCGCCCCCGCCGCCGGGCACGGTGATATAGGAACTGGCGACCCACATGCGCGGCCCCGGCACCCAGCCGCGCGCAATCGCATCGCGCAAGGCGACATCGCCAAAGGCGCGGAAGGTGCCCACATCGCGCACGCTGGTGAAGCCCGCCGCCAGCGTCAGGCGCGCATGGTGCGCCCCGATCAGGGCGACTTCCTGCGGCGAATGCAGCAGCGGCTCGGCGACATTGTTCGATTGGCCCCAATCGGCCAGATGTGTGTGGGCGTCGATCAGGCCGGGCAGCACCGTCATATCCGACCAGTCGATCACCTGAAAACCAGCGGGCGGCTGTGTATAGGGTCCAACCGCGACAATCCGCTCCCCCTCGATCGTGATAAGCTGATCGGTCAACACCCGGCCCGCCACCACATCGACCAGCCGCCCGGCATGGACATAGCTAGTCTGCGCATTCACAGCGGAACCTAGCAGGGCCAGAACGCACCCCAGCACCGCAACAATCAACCGCTTCATCAGCCAAACTCCCGCACAACTCTTGCTTGCACAAGCCTACTGTCTTACACTCGTAAAACAAGCGAGTTTCCAGGATCACCCTACCCCATGACAAAGCGATATGATGCCCTGATAATCGGCGGCGGCCACAACGGCCTAGTCTGCGCTTTCTACCTCGCCCGCGCTGGCCTCAAAGTGCGGGTGCTGGAGGCACGGCATATCGTGGGCGGGGCGGCGGTGACCGAGGAATTCGCGCCCGGCTTCCGCAATTCCACCGCCAGCTACACCGTCAGCCTGCTGCAACCACGCGTGATCGCGGATATGCGGCTGGCCGACTATGGCTATCGCGTGATTGAGCGGCCGATCTCCAACTTCCTGCCGCAGGAGGATGGCGGCTATCTCAAGCTGGGCGGCGGGCTGGAGCGGACGCAAGCCGAGTTTCGCAAATTCTCAGCCGCCGATGCCGAGGCCCTGCCGCACTATTACGCCGCGCTCGAACGGATCGCCGATATCTTGCGCGCGCTGGCGCTCAAGGCCCCGCCCAACCTTGGCGAAGGCCTGCGCACGCTGATCTCTGCCGCCGCGCAGGGCCGCCCGCTCGCCAGCCTGCCGCTGGAGGCCAAGCGTGACCTGCTCGATATGTTCGCCAAGTCTGCCCGCGCCATGCTCGACCAGTGGTTCGAGAGCGAGGCGGTCAAGGCGGCGTTTGGCTTTGATGCCGTGGTCGGAAATTACGCCAGCCCGGATACGCCCGGCAGCGCCTATGTGCTGCTGCACCACGTGTTTGGCGAAGTGAACGGCAAGAAGGGCGCCTGGGGCCATGCCGTGGGCGGGATGGGCGCGATTACCGGGGCGATGGCTCAGGCCTGCACCGCTGCGGGCGTGGAGATCACCCTCAATGCCCCAGTGGAGCGGGTGCTGGTCGACGGCGGCAAGGCCGTGGGCGCGCGGCTGGTATCGGGCGAGGAGATCATGGCCGGGATCGTCGCCGCCAATGTCGGCCCGGCGCTGCTGTATAACAAGTTGATCGAGCCGTCTGAGCTGCCAGATGATTTCCGCCGCCGGATGCGCGGTTTCAAGGCCGGGAGCGGCACCTTCCGGATGAATGTCGCGCTGAGCGAACTGCCACGCTTCACCTGTCTGCCAGAACCCGGCGAACACCACAGTTCAGGCATTATCCTGGCCCCGACGCTCGATTACATGGACGAGGCCTTCCTCGATGCCAAACGCTTCGGCTGGTCAAAAAGGCCGATCGTGGAAATGCTCATCCCTTCCACCGTCGACGACACGCTGGCCCCCGCCGGCAGCCACGTCGCCAGCCTGTTCTGCCAGCAATTCGCCCCCGAACTGCCCGCCGGGCGAAGCTGGGATGATGAGCGCGAGGCCGCCGCCAATTGCATCATCGACACCGTCGAGGCGCAGGCCCCCGGTTTCAAGGCCAGCGTAATCGCCCGCCAGATCCACTCGCCGCTCGATCTGGAACGCAAGTTCGGGCTGATCGGCGGCGATATCATGCACGGCAATATGACGCTCGATCAGCTATGGTCGGCGCGGCCCGTGCTGGGCAATGGCAGCTATCGCGGGCCGCTGGGTGGCCTCTATATGTGCGGCGCGGGCACCCATCCCGGCGGCGGGGTTACCGGCGCTCCGGGGCATAATGCGGCCCACGCGATATTGGCGGACCGCAGCCTATTTGGGCGGATTTTTGGCTGAGCCGCGTTCCAGCCGCGCGTCGAGCCAGTCCAGTGCCAGCGCCTCGGCCTCTGCCGGGCTGAACGGTCCACGTTCATCCAGGCACAGTTCGAGCCACAGGCCGTCGACCAGCGCGTTGATGGCGATTGCTGCCAGCCGCACCTCGTTAGGATCGCATTTGGCCCCCCAGCAATCGCGCAACAGCGCCTCCAGCCCGGCGCGAAATTCGCCATACAGCTCGCCATGCACCGCCGCGACGCGGGCATCGGAAGTCGTCAGGCTCCAGAAGGCCAGCCACGTTGCCAGCAGTTCGGGATCGAGCACCGGCGGGCGGAAGCTGGCGGTGACATAGGCGTTCAGCCGGGCGCGCGGATCAGGCCCAGCCTCGGCCACCGCCCGCTCCACCGCCAGCGCCACCTTGCTCCCGGTATCGCGATAGGCGGCGACGATCAGATCGCCGATACCAGCGTAATAGTGCGTCAGCAGCCCGGCAGACACGCCTGCGCGGCGGCAGATCGAGCGCACCGAGACCCCGCGCGCGCCCTCCTTCGCCAAACAGGAGGCGGTCGCCTGGATCAGGCTGCGACGCCGCACCTCGGCATCCTCGCGCACAAAATTGGCTCGCGCCATCGGATAGTCCCCTCACAATCGCTTTGGACAAGCCGCGCCAAAGCTGCAAGCCTTGCCCGCGAGCACGGTGAATCCCCCCGGTTCAAGCACCGCTTTCGTTCACCACTTTATGCGAAACAGCAGCCAAGAAGCCAAACCCCTTGAACATCGCGCCTCCACGCGCGACATAGGCTCGCAATCTACTCTTGAGAGGATTTCCATGCTCGACCTGTTCGGTGACAACCGTGACCGCTTTTCCACCGATCCTATCACCGGCATGATGGTGCCCGTGGTGGTCGAATCGACCAGCCGCGGCGAACGCAGCTTCGATATCTTCAGCCGCCTGCTGCGCGAACGCATCGTGTTCGTCACCGGCCAGGTGGAAGACAATATGGCCAGCATCATCGTCGCCCAGCTGCTGTTCCTCGAAAGCGAGAACAGCCAGGACATCTCGATGTATATCAACTCGCCCGGCGGCGTGGTGACCGCCGGAATGGCGATCCATGATACCATGGCCTATATCAAGCCCAAGGTCCGCACCGTGTGCATCGGTCAGGCCGCCAGCATGGGCAGCTTCTTGCTGGCCGCCGGTGAGCCGGGGATGCGGGTGGCGCTGCCCAATGCCCGGATCATGATCCATCAGCCTTCGGGCGGGGCGCGCGGGATGGCTTCGGATATCGAGATTCAGGCCCGCGAAATCCTGCGCATTCGTGCGCGGATGAACGATCTGTATGTCAAATATACCGGCAAAAGCCTCGAAGAGATCGAAAAGGCGATGGACCGCGACACCTTCCTTGAGGCCGACGAGGCCAAGGCGTTCGGGTTGGTCGATGCCGTGTTTGCCCACCGCCCCAAGTCTGAAACCGACGAGGCTGGCGGCGACAAGCCATCGGGCACCGGCGGCGCTCCGGACTGATTTTGCGGGCATACTGGCGGTAATGTGGGCAAGTGGAATTGTAGCATTTTGGCAACCCTGCTTATTCAGCCTCTGTTCTATCGGGGGAATTAGAGTAGGCGCGATTGATATTCTGGCTGCCGGGCCTAAACTGGCAGTCATGATTCCTGTGCCATGTATGTCGGCACGTCTGGGAAGGTTATGACAAAGTTGAGCGGTTCCGATAGCAAGAGCACCCTATACTGCAGCTTCTGCGGTAAGTCCCAGCACGAGGTGCGCAAGCTGATTGCCGGCCCCACGGTGTTCATCTGCGATGAATGCGTGGAGCTGTGCAATGACATCATCCGGGAAGAAACCAAGGGTGGCATCGCCGGCAAGAAGGATGGCGAAATCGCCACCCCGCGCGAAATCTGTGAGACGCTGAACGATTATGTGATCGGCCAGGAACGCGCCAAGCGCGTGCTCTCGGTCGCGGTCCACAACCATTACAAGCGGCTGAAGCACTCGGGCAAAGGCAATGATGTTGAACTGGCCAAGTCCAACATCCTGCTGGTCGGCCCCACCGGCAGCGGCAAGACCTTGCTGGCCCAAACGCTGGCGCGCACTTTCGATGTGCCCTTCACCATGGCCGATGCCACCACGCTGACTGAGGCGGGTTATGTCGGTGAGGACGTGGAAAACATCATCCTCAAGCTGCTGCAATCGTCCGATTACAACGTCGAAAAGGCGCAGCAGGGCATCGTCTATATTGACGAGATCGACAAGATCACCCGCAAGGCGGAAAATCCCTCGATCACCCGTGACGTTTCGGGCGAAGGCGTGCAGCAGGCGCTGCTCAAGCTGATGGAAGGCACCACCGCTTCGGTGCCGCCACAAGGGGGCCGCAAGCATCCGCAGCAGGAATTCCTGCAAGTCGACACCACCAATATCCTGTTCATCTGCGGCGGGGCGTTCTCGGGCCTCGAAAAGATCATCGGCGATCGCTTGCAAAAGCGCTCCATCGGCTTCGGCGCCAATGTCTCCGATCCCACCACCGCCAAGGTGGGTGAGATGCTGCAGAAGTGCGAACCGGAAGATCTGCTGAAGTTCGGCCTGATCCCCGAATTCGTCGGCCGCCTGCCGGTGATCGCCACGTTGCACGATCTGGATATTCCGGCGCTGGTGACCATCCTGAAGGAGCCCAAGAACGCGCTGGTCAAGCAATATGCCCGCCTGTTTGAGCTGGAGGACGTTGTCCTCACCTTCACCGATGAAGCGCTGGAGGAAATCGCCAAGCGCGCGATCACCCGCAAAACCGGCGCGCGCGGTCTGCGCTCAATTGTCGAGGCGCTGCTGCTCGATACAATGTTCGACCTGCCCGGCATGGACGATATCACCGAGGTTGTGGTCGATGCCGACGTGGTCGCTGGCCGCAAGGAACCCGTGCGGGTGATGGACGGCAGCAAGCACAAGCGTAAGGACGAGGCGGCCTGAGGGCCTATCCCTCGCCCGCTTTTCGCCGCTTCACCAATGCCGAAAGGCGCGCATTGCTCGCTTCGCTCAGCACCTCGGCAAAGTCGTAATACTGCTGAAATGCCGGAATGCCCTCGGGAAGCGGCACCCAGGGGAGCTTGCTCTCGATGAAGATCACCACGTCCGGCGTCACGCTGGCCGGATCGTCCAGCGTGCCCACCCGCACCCCTGCGCCCAACGTTCCGAGCCGCGCATAGTGGCTCCATATGGCGGTGCCGCAGCGGGCGCAGCGGCGAATGGTGTGGGCATTGCCGCTGCCGCCGACCACCACATTGTCGGCAAGATCTCCCGCCAGCAATTCGATCCGGTCGGTCTCGATGAAGGCGTTGAGCACGCTGGTGGAGCCGGTCTGCTGCTGGCACAGGCGGCAATGGCAGTTGTGGACCATGATCGGACCGCCGGCGAGCCGATAGCGCACATGCCCACATGTGCAGCCGCCTTCGCGCGTGGTTTCACTCATGCCCGCATCCTTCGCATCCGTTACCCTCGGTCTCCACCTGCACAGTCACATGGCCGACATGGTGGTGGTGCTCCAGCTCCTCGGCCAGATCGTGCAGGAACATGTCGCCCGGATGGCCTAGCGGCATCACCAGATGGGCGGACAGCGCGGTTTCGGTCGTGCTCATCGGCCAGATGTGCAGGTCATGCACCGAAGCCACGCCGGACAGGCCGCTCAGGAAAGCCCGCACCGCCGCCTCGTCCACGCTATCGGGCACGCCGTGCAGCGCCAGTTTCACGCTGTCTCGCAACAGGCTCCAGGTTCCCCAGCCGATCACCGCCACGATGACCAGGCTGGTGACGGGATCGATCCAGTGCGCGCCGGTCAGCAGGATCGCCACACCCGCCAGCACCACGCCAAGGCTCACCAGCGCGTCCGCCGCCATGTGCAGGAAAGCGCCGCGAATGTTGATATCGTGCGCCCGCCCGCGCATGAACATCAGCGCGGTGGCGGTGTTGATGACTATGCCAAGGCCTGCCACCCAGATCATCGTTTCGCCTTGTGGCTCAACCGGATCAAACAGGCGGTGGACGGTCTCAAAACTTATCGCGCCAATCGCGATCAGCAGCAGCATGGCATTGGCCAGCGCCGCCAGAATGGTCGAGCTTTTCAGTCCCCAGGTAAAGCGCGCCGAAGGCGGCTGGCGCGCGGCAATGCTCGCCCCCCAGGCGATCAGCAGGGCGAGGACATCGGACAGGTTGTGCCCCGCATCGGCCACCAGCGCCATCGAGCCTGACAGGAACCCGAAGGTCGCCTCCACCACCACAAAGGCGGAATTGAGCACCACGCCCACGGCAAAAGCGCGGCCGTGGTTGGCCGGGCCGTGCGCGTGCTCATGCCCGTGCGAATGTGAGTGCGCGCCGCCCATGTCGATCAGTCGTAAACGCAGGCATCAAGCCCGTCACGCCGCACCACGCCAATGCGCGCCTCGATGGTGTTGCCATAACGGCGGGTGAAGCCCGATGGGTTGACCACCTCGCGCCGCTTCGGGCTGGGCAGAGCGGCGGCGATGCGGCTGGCTTCATCGCGGCTAAGGCGGGCGGCGGAATGGTCAAAATAGCGCCACGATCCCGCCTCCACCCCATAAGTGCCGATGCCGGTTTCGGCGACGTTGAGGTAGACCTCCATGATTCTACGCTTGCTCCACAAGGTCTCGATCAGGAACGTAAACCACGCCTCCAGACCCTTGCGGAAAAACCCGCCGCCCTGCCACAGGAACACGTTCTTGGCGGTCTGCTGGCTGATGGTCGAGGCCCCGCGCTCACGCTCGCCGGAAAGCCGCTCCTCGATGGCTTCCTCGATGGCTTCGGTATCAAAGCCATTGTGGGTGCAAAACTTGCTATCCTCCCCCCCGATCACCGCGCTGACCATGTTGCGATCAATCTGGGACAACGGCTCCCAATCGCGGGTGACGGCGTTTTCGTCGAACAGCATGGTCAGGGTATAGGTCACGGGGACGAACCGCAGCAGCACCACCAGCACCAGGCTGAGCGCGATGAAAAAGGCGATGGCCTTGGCGGTCCATAGGGCGATGCGGGTGGGCATTGGGCAGTCCTTAGCCTAGACCACCCGCATCTCAATAGGGCTTATGCCGCAACCGGCATCAACCGTTCACCCGCAATCCGCTGCATCGCCTTCTGCAACTTCTCAAACGCCCGCACCTCGATCTGCCTGATCCGTTCGCGCGAAACATCATAGACCTGCGAAAGCTCCTCCAGCGTCTGCGGATGGTCGACCAGCCGCCGTTCGGTCAGGATGTGCTTTTCGCGATCGTTGAGCGAACCCATCGCTTCCACCAGCATTTCGCGGCGCATGTCAGCCTCTTCGGCCTCGGCTACGACAACGTCCTGCAAGGGGCGATCATCGGCGAGGAAATCCTGCCATTCGCCGCTGCCTTCTTCGCCGTGGCGCATGGTGACGTTGAGCGAGCCGTCGCCGCCCATCATCATGCGGCGGTTCATGTTGACGACTTCCTGCTCCGGCACGCCCAGATCGGTGGCGATCTTGGTCACTTCGGCCGGGGTCAGGTCGGTGTCCTCATAGGCTTCCATCTGCCGCTTCATCCGCCGCAGGTTGAAGAACAGCTTCTTCTGCGCCGCCGTGGTGCCCATCTTCACAAGGCTCCACGAACGCAGGATGAATTCCTGCATGCTCGCCTTGATCCACCACATGGCATAAGTCGCGAGGCGGAAGCCGCGATCGGGTTCAAACTTCTTGACGCCCTGCATCAGGCCGACATTGCCTTCGGAAATGAGGTCGCTCACCGGCAGCCCATAGCCGCGATAGCCCATGGCGATCTTGGCCACCAGGCGCAGGTGGCTGGTCACCAATTGCGCGGCGGCCTCGGTATCGTCATGTTCCTGATAGCGCTTGGCGAGCATATATTCCTGCTCGGCCGTTAGCAGGGGGAATTTCTTGATTTCCGACAGATAGCGGTTGAGGCTCTGCTCGCCGCTGAGGGCCGGCATGGTGGTCTTGCGTTTGGTCGTCACTGGTTCCTGAACCTTTCTTCTCGTCAACCGCTGGATGCAGGCCCCTGATGGGCACCTTGCGTTGCGCGGTCACATATTCGTTCGC
>CAMDSM010000045.1 GCA_945906905.1 Altererythrobacter xiamenensis
GGTGAGGCTGGGTGCCTGTGTGTGGTGCCCTTGGAAGGCACTGTGATCGATAGCGAAGCCATGCGCGGATTTTGCGCCGCACGGTTGGCAAAATTCAAGGTTCCCAAACACGTCCTGGTGCTTGAACAGAACGACATTCCGCTCACGCCAACCGGCCGCCCGCAGAAGTTCAGGCTATCCGAGCTTGCTGCCAGGCGGTTGGGTCTGGCTGAGCCGATCTGACTGCCTAGTCAGCTCATTCCCAAATTCACTCATTCAAAGTCGCGCTCGGCCATGGTCTGGCGATAGGGCTTGCGGGCCATCATCAAGAACACGATCGCCAGCGGGCCGCTGCACGCCACCGTCAACATGATCGATTGACCCAGCGCCAGATCATCGTGGAACACCCGGTCGGTAATCAGCGCCACCACCGTCGGGCCAAGGCCGATCCCCACCATGTTGGTGGCGAACAGGTAGATCGCGGTAATCTGGCCGCGCATCTGGTTTGGCGAGATATCCTGCAAGGCGGCGGCGGCGGCCCCAAAGGGCATGGCGCAGCCGAACTGGAACACGAAAATAGCGGCAAGGCCCAGCCAAGGCGATCCCAGAACTGCGCTGATTACTCCGGCCGGCAAGGCGATTGCGGCGGCCAGAATGCCGACTTTGATATTGCCGTCTGACGCCCCGCGATCACGCAGCACCGTGGCCAGATAACCGCCGAAGGTGACGCCCAATGCGCCTGCGATCATGATCGTCAGGCCAAAGCGCGTTCCGACTTCGGCCGGGGTCCAGCCAAAAATGCGCATGAAATATGTCGGATACCAGGCCATGGCGCTGGTCCACATCAAGGTGAACAGCGCATAGCCGGAGATGAGCCAGAAATAGGTGCTTCTGTGTTCCGCTAGATAGGCCAGCGTCGCGCTCAATTTTGGAGACAGCCCGGCCTTCTTGCCCGTCCGCTTCGGCTCGCGCATCGTCAAGATCCACAAGGCGACTAGTAAGCCGGGGAGACCGATCACGATAAACACGCCTTGCCACGGCTCAAGATAGCCAATCATGGGCAGCGTGACGGCGGGCATCATGGCAATGATTGTGCCGCCGATGATCGTCGCAAGGCCCGAGCCAACATAGATTGCGCTGAGATACAGGCTCATCGCAATGGGCCGTGTTCGTGGGCTGAAATAGTCGCTGATCAGCGAATAAGCACCAGGTGAAAGCGCAGCTTCGCCCACGCCGACGCCAATTCTGGCGAGAAACATCTGCGTGAAATCCCGCGCCAGGCCGCAAAAGGCAGTCATAATGCTCCAGACCGCTACGCCCGTCGCAATGATCGTCGTCCGCCGACGCTGATCCACCAGCCGTCCAAGCGGCAGGCCGAGGATCGTGTAGAAGATCGCGAAAGCAAAACCGTGCAGCAGGCTGAGCTGTGTATCCGAAATGTCGAGCGATGCCCTGATCGGACCCACGAGCAAGGTCAGGGCTTGCCGATCAAGATAGGAAAACGTGTAGGCAATGATCAGAACACCGAGCGCATACCACGGATAGGCTCCGCCCCGGCTGTCCTGCACGCCATCTACTTCATCTTCGGACATCCTGATCCCCCTTCAGTTTTATCATTTTGAGTTTACAAACCAGATTGGCGGCTACTTTTCACTCGGAGCCCCGATCACACCGTCGGCGATCAGGCCTGCCAGTTCAACAGCCGAAATGTTCAGCAAGTCACCCAGAACCGCCTGTGTATCCTGCCCCAGTTCGGGTGGACTCCCCGCCGAGCGCGCCGGGGTCCTGCTCATATGTTGCAGCGGATTGGCCAACGAGCGCAACCCATCGCCCATTTGCCAGATCAGATTGCGGGCCACGCTCTGCTTGTCAGCTACTGCTTCGGCGATATCGTGGATCGGGCTGAGCGAAACCTTGTGCTCCTGAAACAGCACTTCCCACTGGGCAGATGACTTCAAGGCAAACCGTTCGGCCATGAATTCGGCCAAGGCAATCCGGTTGGCAACCCGCAAGGAATTGTCGAGAAAGCGCGGGTCTTGCACCAGCGGCTCCAGATCCATGGCCAGACACATGCGGCGAAACTGCTCATCGGTTGCAACCGCCAGCGTGACCCATCCGTCGGTTGTATGGAACGGCTGGGCGGGCGCAAAATTGCGGTTGATCCCGCCGAGCCTGCTCTGGACGTGATCGTGATCGAGGTAATCCTGCCCGGCATCGACCAGCATCATGATCCCGACATCAAACAGCGAGACATCAATCTCCTGCCCTTTGCCGCTGGTCGCGCGTTCGTGGAGCGCAGACAGGATGCCAATCGTGCCGACGAGGCCGGACATGACATCGACAATCGGCAGGCCTGCCCGGGCGGGCGGGCGGTCCGGCTCGCCGCACAGCGTCATGATGCCCGTCATTCCCTGAATGATCGTGTCATAGCCTGGCTGCACGCTGCGGGGCCCGGTTTGCCCATAACCAGTTACCGAAAGATAGATCAGCCGGGGGTTGTCCTTGCTCAAGCTGGCATAGTCCAGACCATAACGCGCCAGATCGCCGACCTTGAAATTTTCCAGCACGATGTCGGCATCGGCCACCAACCGGCGGACGATATCCTGGCCGCGCGGCTCCTTGAGATTGACGGTGATGCTCTTCTTGCCACGATTGGCAGCGCGGAAATAATGCGTGCCCCAGGTGCGGGTGTCGTCGCCCGCAATCGCCTCAATCTTGATCACTTCAGCCCCAAGATCACTCAGCATTTGTCCGGCATAGGGGGCTGCCATCACCCGCGAGAGGTCGATGACCCGGATGCCAGCGAGGGGCGAAGTTGCCATTACTCAATCAATCCTTCCAAAAATCTTCCGGCAAAAATCGTCGGCACTAAATGCGATAAACCTGCCGCGCATTACCCGCGAAAAACTGCTGCTGCTCGGCAGCGGGCAGATGCGCCGTCAGCCGCTTCATCGCATTCACCAGAGTCAGCAGCGGCATTGCCACCTTGTCGACCGGGAAATTGCTGCCGAACATGCAGCGGCCTGCGCCGAATTCAGCCAAGCAATGCTCCACCCACGGACGGCACAGGTCCGCCACTTCAGCCGATGAAGGGGGCCGATCGAGCCCGCGTGCATCGACAATAGCCAGCCGCGATATGGCAAAGCCGCCGACCTTGAGCCACACATTGGGGCACTTTGCCACCGCGCTCAGCCCAGCCGACCATTTGGCAAAAACCTGTTCGCGGATCAGGGCATAAGGGCCAACGCCGAGCGGCCCACCGATCTGGTTGAGGACAATTGGCAGTTGCGGAAAGGCTCCTGCCAGTTCGGCGACTTCAGCCAACTGCGTATGGAAGGCATAGAGGTCAAGCACCAGTCCACGCGCCTCTACTCGGGCAACACCACGGCGAAAATCCGCGAGGCTCATCAGGTCGGCGCTGGCCCCGATGGCGCCATAACCGGCGTTGGGATCGGGATCATAATTCGCCCGGCATCGCACGGCCCGCAACCGCCCGCCGCCAGCGCCCTCCAGCGCTTCCAGCACCGGGTCAACGGCATCGCCCAGCCTGAGATCGGCCCAGCCGACAATAGCGGCCGCTACATCGACCGCAGATTGACAAGCTTCACCCTGCGCCCGGGCGAATTCGACTTCGCCGACGGGCTCCATCGCGACCGGGCCATGGTCGCGATAGGCCATGGTGCAATCGACATAGATCGACGCCGAAACGCCTGCCGAAGATGCATCGGCGGCATAGTCATCGGCATAATAGGGCGGATCTGAAAAGTCCCACAGATGAATGTGGGAATCGACAAGCTCCAAATCCGGCAACAGGGGTTCTTCGGCGCCCAGGGCCAGCCACGCTTCATCAATCGGATGAACCTGCGGCTTCTTGCGTTCAGCCATCGCGCGGGCCTTGGGTCATGCCAAAAGGCCGCCGTCGACGGGCAGGATCTGGCCGGTGACCATCGATGCGCCTTCGCTGGCGAGGAAGGCGATGACCCAGGCAATTTCCTCTGGTTCGGCAAAGCGGCCCAGCGGAATCCTTTCTGCGGCCATTGCCTCGCGTGTCGGATCATCGGTCAGGCGGGCGACCATCGGCGTGCGGACATAGCCCGGAGCCACGGCGTTGACCCTGATGCCGTCTCTGGCCCATTCCACCGCCAGCGCCCTGGTCAGATTGACCACGCCGCCCTTGGTCGCCCGATACGATGGATTGGCGTTGCCCCGGCCAGTAATTCCTGCGCTGAGCCCACCAACTGAAACGACATTGACGATCGCGCCTTTGGTGCCACGCGCAATCATCGAACGTGCAGCCAGCCGTGAGGTGACGAACAGACCGGTCAGATTGACATCGACCACGCGCTGCCACGTCTCCAGATCATAATCTACGCTCGCGCCCGATTGGTTCATCGCGGCTGAATTGACCAGAATTTCGATCCCGCCGCATTGCGCTACGATATCGGCAAAAACTGTTTCGATGGCCTTGGCGTCGGCCAGATCGAGTGGGAACGCTGATGCTTCGCCCGGCAGTCCGTCACATTGCGCCATTGCACCTTGCAGCCCCGTTGCATTCAGATCGAGCAAGACAGTTCTTGCGCCGAGTTGGCACAGCAGTTTTGCCGTCGCCAGACCGATCCCGCTGGCGGCCCCTGTGACGACAGCGGTTTTGCCGACCAGCGACAACCGTGCTTCGAGGGCCGTGGCTACATTCATGCAGGCTCGCTGACTTTGCTGGCAGGCTGGCCGTCAAACAGGAAGCCGCGCCAATTGTCGGCCTGAATCTCATCACACAATTCGCGCCACTGTGGCGCGCCGCCAGCATAGAACAATACTTCGCGCTTCTGTGCCCCGGCAACATTCTTGTTCACACCAGTGAACCATGAACTGACCTTGCCGATCAGGCCGTGCGACAGCTTTTCGACGCACAGGTCGTTCCATTCTTCCTGCGCTTCGGGCTTGGCTTCGATCACCTTCACGTGATGGTCCTTGGCGTGCCGCAACACACCATCGTGCCAATTGATCGCGTCTGCCGAACAGCGCGGAATGTTGCAGAAAACTGTCCCGTTCTGCGGGCCGACAAGCGTAAAGAAATTGGGGAAACCATCGACCATCAGGCCAAGGTAGGTCTTTACCCCCTCGTCACGCCACACCTGATTGAGCGACCGACCATCCTTGCCGTAAACCTCGATCCGGCTGAGCGAGCCGCGGATGGCGTAAAAGCCGGTGGCATAAACAATGACATCAACCTCATACAGCTGCCCATCGGAGGTGCGAATGCCTTTGGGCTCTACCGAAGTCATAGGCGTATCGCGCAGGTCGATCAGGTGGACATTGTCCTGATTGTAGCATTCGAAATACTTGGTTTCCTGCGGCACCCGGCGGGTGCCATAGCCGTGATCACGCGGGGTCAGCTTTTCGGCGATGACCGGGTCGTTCACGCGCTGGCGGATCTTCTTTTTGACAAATTCGGTGACCACAGCGTTGGCATCGGGATTTTCCAGATAGTCGCGGTAATTGCCCAGCCACAGGCTGAAGCCGGGGCCTTTATACAGCTCTTCGTATTTTGCCTCGCGCTCGTCGGCTGGGACATCGAGCGTATCGCGGTCAATCCACTTGTGCGGGAAGCCCGACATCGTGGTGTTGCAAAAATCGTTGAGCTGTTCGTAATTGGCCTTGATCCCGTCCATTTCTTCCTGGCTAACGGGGGCATTGCCCAGCGGGCAGCACCAGTTGGGCGAGCGCTGGAAAACATACAGATCCTTGGCGACCTTGGACATTTCCTGAATCACCTGAACGCCCGATGCGCCGGTGCCGACCACGGCCACGCGCTTGCCGGTGAAGTCTATCTTGGCGCCAGCATTGCTGTCGGGATCGCGCGGCCAGCGGCCTGTGTGCCACCAGTCACCCTCGAATGTGTGGACGCCGGGTACATTGGGCATCTGCGGGGCAGACAAAGGCCCCATGGCTGAAAACAGGAAGCGGGTAGTGATCGGTGCCGATCCGCCTTCTTCCAGCTGAATGGTATAGAACTGGTTTTCGTTGTCCCAGGTTGCCGTGCGAACCCGCTGATTGAACAGATAGTCCTTGCGGATATCCATCACTCCGGCTGCCATCTGCAGATAGCTGAGCACTTCGGGCTGGCCGGCAAAACGCTCGGTCCAGTTGAACTTTCGCTTCAGTTCTTCCGACCAATAATAGCTGTAGGTGTGGCTTTCGGAATCGACGCGGCAGCCGGGATAGCGGTTCCAGAACCACGCGCCGCCAACATCGGGCGCGCCTTCGATACCCTTGACCCTGAATCCTTGCTCGCGCAGCTTGTATAGCTGATACATGCCCGTGATGCCGGCGCCGATCACCACAGCGTCAAAATCAGGCTGCTTGCTCATCATCTTCTCCCGAGAAATATTCTTGTCGAACAGTCAGCGCGGACAGGGTCATGGATTGCACCGCCAAATGCAATGCGCAATGCCATTTCAAGCACCAAAACCCGCGCCATAGCTGAAAAAACAACTGTTTGTTTCTTGAAATTGACCCACCCGTTTGCGGTTGTCAAGCCATCATTCCAAAAGCCATGTCCAGACCGAGGCACCGAGGCTGTTGCCCTCGCGAATTGGCCGCGATCGCGCCGTTGATTTCGAGCAGAACTGGATCGGTCTTGGGGTTACTCACCTGTATTGTGCGAGGGGCCAGTTGTCGCCGGAATCGAGGGCACCTCAGTATATTCTGCGCGCAGACGATCCTTTTGCACTTTTCCATAAGTGGCGCGGGGCAGGTCCGTGCGGAAGATGACCTGTGAGAGACGTTGATACCTGGATAATCGCGCATTGGCCCAGATGCGGATTTGTTCGGCGGTAGTTTCATTGTCGACGGCCGGAATCACCAATGCGATGGGCGTTTCGGACCACTTTGCATCTGGCACACCGATGACCGCGACCTCAACCACTGACGGGTGCTCCATCAGGATCTCCTCCAGGTCCGTTGCATAGATGTTGATGCCGCCGGATTTGATCATGTCCTTTTTGCGGCCCGATACGAACAGGAAACCGTCCTCATCCATCCGGCCAAGATCGCCACTACGCAGGAAGGTCTTACCTTCGGGTGAGACCCAGACGGTCTGCTCGGTAAGATCAGGTCGTCCGTAGTAGCCCAGCATCATGCCGGGCCCGTAAGCAACGATCTCGCCCGTTTCACCCGGAGCCAGTTCCTGGTCGTTTTCATCGATGATGCGAATATCTTCCAGAAAGCCGGGCATGCCTACGGTGCCTGGTTTGCCGCGTGCGAAATCCTGCGGATTGGCGATCGTGAAGAAGCCCTCGGTCATGCCATAAACCTCAAACAGACCGGCCGTGGGAAATTGCTCGGCAAGCGCAGATCGGGTGGCTTGGGCAATCGTCTGGCCAGCGCTCACCAGGACTTGCAGCGTGGAAAGATCGCGGCCAGCTACAGGCTCCTGCAGCAACGAAATATATTGCGCCGGCACCATGAAGCTGTGCGTCCCGCCTTCCTGTTCCACGGCATCAAGGAAAGCGCGGGCGCCGAATTTCGGCAAAAGAACGATCTTGCCACCGTTGTACATCACCGGGAGCATGGTGATCCATGTGCCCGAAGCGTAGATCGGCGTTGCGCAGATCGACACCGAATAGCGCGTGACGCCCAGGCCTGCTGCAAACCCATAGGGATAATTGAGCCGACCAAAGTGGCTGTGCTCGATCCCCTTGGGAGTTCCGGTCGTGCCCGAGGTGTAAATGATCGTCATCGGGTCTTCGGGCCGGATGGTGACCACCGGGGCGGTTTCCGGTCCGGTTGAAACGGCGGCCTCGGCGCTTTCCCAGCCGGGTCTGGCGCCACCAAATATATGGAAGCGCGGTTCACCGATGTTGGTAAGCTGCGGGCGGATCTCATCGACCAATTGCGCGGTCGCCATATCGGCAAACATGATCTGTGCATCGGAGGCATTGATCAGCCGCGCCAGCGAGGCACCATCGAGCATGACGTTCAGCGGCACGATGACACATCCCGCTTTGACGACCCCCCAGAATAGCGTGAAGGCGGGAATCGAGTTGGGCATGAACATACACACCTTGTCACCCTTTTTAAGTCCAAGCGCATGCAGGCTGTTGGCAAGCTGATTGGTGCGCTTGTTAAGCACGTCCCACGTCAAGCGATCAGGCCCGCAGACCAATGCGACCCTGTGCGGATAAATACGCGCATTGTGATAGATCACGTCAGAGCATAGATGGTCGTGCTGATACTGCGGCAGCATTTGGCTTCCTTTCAAGTGCCACCCACAATCGCGCCGCCTGATCGAAATGCCGTGACACGCTATTTTCGCGAGCGAGCGCTCGCATATATCTAGGCGGCTGGTCCGGGGCTCGTCAAGGACAAATGGGCTTCCAACGGGCACCAAGCATCTGCGTTGCCGCCTATGGTTTCGGCAGACGAATTGATGGGGTATTAGCCGTTGACGCTCGCCAACCATTCTGCAATATCCAAGGGTATTGCGAGCAATCGCTCATTAAAAGAACCAAACTGCTATGGCCAACGCCTTGCCTAAACCTCTTGCGCCAACAAAGGCGCGCGGCATTCGCCAGGAGCGGATGAGGCAACGGCGACGTTACCTTTCGGAAGTCGTGATGCAGATGATTCAGCAGCGCGGTTTTGATGCGATCTCGGTCAACGAAGTGGCCGAGCGCGCCGAAATGAGTATCGGCGGGCTCTATCGCCACATCAACACCAAGAACGATCTGCTCGAAATGGTGTGCGACGAGATCAACCTCAACCTTTTTGAAGAGATGATGGGGGCCGCTTCCGCCGAAAAAGGCGTGACCAGCAAGCTTGCAGCGGCAATTCGAACCTATTGGCACCGGCACTGGGACTCGTCGAACGCCGTGCTGGTCGCCTACCGCGAGTATCAGTCTTTTTCGGAAGAAGCCAAAATACGCTACACCGCACAGGAAAAGCAGATCGCGGATTTTTTCGGCGACCTCATTCGCGCCGGCATCGTGCTGGAAGAGTTTCGCATTGTCGATGAAAAACTCTTGGCCGCCGAGATAATCCTCCTGTCGCATATGCGCGCGCTCAAGGGCTATGTTTTCAAGGGCAAGGACCCGGCTGAGATATTCGAAGATCATCTTGAGCTGATCTTCTCGCGGCTGCGGGCCGAGCCCGCATGACCCAATTCCAGAAAAGTGGCGGGGCCCTCAATGGCAAATGATATGGCGACTGATATTGACGAACTGATCTACGATCCCGCGGATCCATCGACCCTGCGCAATCCGCATGCGCTTTTCGCGCGTCTGCGCCATGAGGATCCCGTGCATTGGAGCGAGCCCATGTCGGGCTGGGTGGTTACCAATTACGACTATGCAACCGAAATCCTGACCGATAGCGAAGTGTTTTCGGCCGAGCGATTGACCTCGGTCCGAAAGCATCTTCCAGGTCCAGCGCAAAATGCCGCATCAGAAATTCTGCGGTGGCTGAACCATTGGATGGTTTTTCGCGATCCGCCCGACCATACGCGGCTGCGCCGACACATGGCGACTGTGCTCAATCTCCCGGTATTTGAATCGCTGCGGGAAAGCGTGCGCGGTATCGTCGACATGTTGCTGGACAAGCTCCCGCGCGGAGAAACGATCGACTTCATTCCGAATTTCTCCATCATGATGCCGGGCATGGTGGTGATGGACCTGCTTGGTGTCGACCGCACGCGCCTGCTTGAAGTGAAAAGCTGGTCGGATGACATGATGCTCTTTATCGGCAGCGCACGCGGGGTGCCGGACAAGTATGATCGGGCGCGGCGCGGCGCGCTCGCCATGGCAGCGCTGTTCAAGGATCTCATCGAGCAACGCCGAGTGGAACCGAAAGGGGATATTCTGTCGCAGTTGATCCATTCTGAGATCGATGGGCGCCAGCTCAACGATGACGAAATCATCGGAAGTATGATGATGGTCCTCAATGGTGGGCACGAGACCACTGCCAACCTGCTGAATAATTCGCTGCTGGCCTTGGCGGGCAATCCGGATCAGATGGCCGTGTTGCGGTCGGGCTCGGGCAATATGGTAACGGCAGTCGAAGAGTTTCTTCGCTTTGATAGCCCGGTCCTGTCGATTGGTCGGATCGTTACCCAGGACATGGAATTGGGCAACAAGCAATTGACCAAAGGGGAGCGGGTATTCGCGATGCTGTTGGCCGCGAACCGCGACGAGGATGTGTTCGACGATCCTGATCGTCTTGACGTGTCGCGCAATCCCAATCCGCACATGGCTTTTGGAAAAGGGAACCATTTCTGTTTGGGGACGCCGCTCGCGCGGATCGAAGGGCAAATCGCGCTGGAGGCAATCATTGAGCGTTACGGCGCGATTTCACTCGAGGGAAATGTCGATGATATCCCCTGGATCAATTCGATGGTTACGCGCGGACCCACGCGATTGCCGCTTCGGTTGACATGACCGATACCACCCAGAGCGACGATTACTTCGGTGAGCAGTTCCCGCTCGCCCCGATTGACGATCATCTGATCCATCAAACGCCCGATCCCGTTCGTGTCGCCTTTACCACCGATCCCCGGTTCTTCGAGCGGCATTGGAACGTCTTTCACGACCAGACCGGCGACTTGTTGATCGTAACGGGGGGAACATTTTACCCCAATCAGGATGCGGCCGAAGCCTACGTCATCGTCACCTATCGCGGCATTCAGCGATCTGTGCGGGCGTTTCGCAAACTTGGTGCGGATCGCGAGGCCATGCACATTGGCCCGATCAAGCCCACGATCCTGGCCGGACTTCGCCACTGGCGTCATGTGCTCGACGAGAACGAGTGGGGGATCAGTTATGATCTGCATTGGCACGACACCCATCGGCAGGTCTACCGCTCCGCCTATTCATCGCTGACCCATGGCTCGCCGCCGGGTGGCCAACGTCATGTCACATCGGGTTTCGAAAGCTTCGGCGAAGTCGAAGGTTGGGCGATGATCGACGGCACCCGGGTTGAGCTGACCCGCGCAACCGGCCGTGGCACGCGCGATCGCCACTGGGGCATCGGCCGGGGCATCGGCGGCCCGCGCTTCCAGCCCGATGGCAAGGTGCCAAAAGCGGGCTGGATTGGCGGCAACTGGATCGCATTCAGCCAGTTCGCCATTTGGGGTGCCATCGTGCTCTATCGCTACGGCGATGCTCGGCCTGGTCACGGCAAGGTCGTCCGGACGGATCGCCGGCTGCGGTTCGAGGAGGACACCCACATCTTCGTCGAGGGGGTGATCAACTACACGCTCGACAACGGCGACGTGAAGCGCGTGCACTTTGAGCGGCTCGGGAATCAGACCGCCTTCATGAAATGCGGCCTTTACGGTGGCACGCCCGATGGAACGCGGTTCCAGGGTGAAGCTGTTGGCGAGCCGTTCGTGGAGGGCGACTGCTATGACCTTGGCAATCCGGCCACCCGCACAATGTTGCGCGGCCTTGCCGAACATCATTGCCGGATCACTTGCGACGGCGAGGTTACGACCGGAATCCTGCAACCGCTCGAGCCCGATGCCTATGAGGCTTGCCTGCGCGGCGACAAAGGCTGGGCCTTGCTCTAAATTGTCAGCCCCGCAGCGCGAGCATCCGGATGCTGCCATCACCGTCGCAGCCGATGCAAAGCCGACCGTCGGGTAGCACAGCAAGATCCGCAAACGGGAGCAGGGGCCCAGGCATGAGATTGGCGATGCCGGGAAGAGAATTGATCTTTCGCCCTGTCCCAGGCCCGGTCGGCAGGCCTGTTGCCAGCACCATGGTCTCGTTTCGGTCGAGATCGTGGCGCAGAAGCGTTCGCGCGTCACGATCCAGGATGAACAGCGTGCGACCATGACAGGCCAGTCCGTGCGGCTGCGACAAGCCATCGACCACGGTGGCCACTTCGCCATTCGAAATCGCTGTGACCTGCCCGGCACCAGCTTGCGAGACAAAGATCGTCCCCTCCCGATTGATGCACAGACCTGTGGGATCGGACAAGCCGCGCGCCAGAACCGTGACGTTTCCGCCACCATCGATCGACAAGACCCGGCCCGCGCCTGCCTCGCAAACCACGATATCGCCGTTGGCTGCGACTGCGACCGCCATCAGGCGGTCAAGATTAGCTGCGATGACTATGGCTTCTTCACCCGGAGTGTAAGTAAGAACGGCACCAGCGCTGTTCGTGCAGACCAGACCGCTCGCCGTCGCCGCAATACCGCGCACATAGCCTGGAAACCCATGCTGAAGCAGCATCGAGGGGCGCTCCAACTTGCCGCCTGGCTCAATGATTGCCAAGCTCATTCCGTCGGCGACGATGAGCTCTCCGTTGCTGCCAGCGGCAAGGCCAAACGGGCCCGACATGCCGCCCTCGACAACAACGCGGGTGGCGCCGTTGGCTTGAATTTCGGTAATCGCGCCATTGGTGAAATGCGAAATGAACAGGCGCCCGTCGGCGGTGAATTCTAGATTGTCGATGCCGAAGGCGGTCCGTCCAAGCCGGACCGTCTGCCCCGTCTGAATATCGAGCCGGGTTACCGTGCCTGAGCCAGATTCAACCACGACCAGCGCACCGTCGGGCGCGAATTTCACTGCTGTGGGAATGTCGAACCCCCCGGCCACGCGCTCGGGCACGCCCCCGTCGGGCGCGACACGCCAGATCTCGCCCAGTGGCACGAGCGGGAAATAGAGGCTCCCATCGGGTCCAAGGTTGAGCGCATTGGGCATCATCAGCCCCTCGGCCACAACGCGCGGCGACGTGCCTGCGGCTGAAAGTTCGAGGATCCGCCCGTCGGGCCTGAATTCACTCATGAAAATGCGATCCGCATGGACCGTGATCCCGTTTGCGACCGGAACATCAGATGCAATCACACGGATGGTGCCGTTAGGTGCAATCGCCGTCACCCGCGCACTCATGACCTCGGTCACGAACAGTTCCCCGTGGGAGTCGAAGGCCAGGTCATCGGGTGCAACGATCATGCCGTCAGCCGGCGAGACAATACCAACCAGACCGGTCTGGAGATCGACAGCGCTGATCTGATTGCCGAAGGCTTGTGCGACATAAAGGCGCTGATCGGGCCCCGCGCGCATCCCGTTGGCACCTATCAGGGCCGCCGGACCAGATAGAACCTCCAGGGCATGGTCGCCATTACTGTGCGGCACTGTGGCGTCATAGCCGAACCGGTCCAGCGTCATTTCCACTTCCCTCCCGATTGGCGGCTCAAATCCGCCTGTGTTTAGATGTCGAGTATCAGCCGGGCAGACAGGGCCCGTGAACAGCAAACCATGATCTTCTTGTTTTCGCTGCGCATTCGCCCACGCAGAAACGAATCCCGGTGATCCGGCGTCCCTTCCAGCACCTTGGTAATACAGGTTCCGCAGGTTCCCTCGTTGCACGACCGTGGGATGTGGACGCCGACGGCCTCCAGAGCATCAGCGATAGCCTGGCCGGGCGCAACTTCGATGGAAATTCCCTTGCGCGCCAGCACCACCTCGAAGGCTTCGTCCTTGCCTTCAAGCGCGCCGTCGGCCGGACGGAAGCGTTCGACGTGGAGCGCGTCCTCAGGCCAGCCCACACAAGCATTCTCAACCGCGGCGATTAGTCTCTCGGGTCCGCAACAATAGATCGCGCAAGCCGGGCGCGGCTCCCCTATCCAGGCGGCGATATCGAGCAATCCGGCTTCGTCTTCGGGCTGGATCTGCACGCGATCTTCGCCATATTCTGCCAGTTCGTCGCGGAAGGCCATCGTCGCTCGTGATCGCCCTCCGTACAGCAGCTTCCACGGTTTGCCTTCGCGCTCCAGTTCGGCAATCATCGCGTGGATCGGCGTAATGCCGATACCGCCCGCAATGAAGATGGTTTCATCCGCGTCGACGAGCGGAAAATTGTTGCGCGGCGCGCGGATGAAGAGTGTGTCGCCTAGGTGAAGTTTCTCGTGCAGCGCTTGCGATCCGCCGCGGCTGGCCGGATCCCGAAGGACAGCAATGCGCAACTGGGTCCGATCTTCGAGCCGGCCGCAAAGCGAATATTGGCGTTCCAGCGCGCCATCGATCAAGACATCGATATGGGCGCCAGCTGACCATTCCGGAAAGTCCGTGCCATCGGTCTTGCCAAGCGAAATGGCGACCACATCGGCGGCGATTGCCTCTAGGCGGCTTACGCGCACGGGTAGCATCCCGCCTGTTGGCGAACTGAGAGCAACTTGCGCCATTTCGAGTGGCTTTGACGAATTCATTCCTGCGGTCTTTCCTTGAGGGCGTCGCCGGTGACAGCAATGTCGCCCACCAGCATGGATTCCCGGTCCGTCATTCGTGCGAAAAGCGCGTGCAATTCGTCCAGGCACAAGGATTTGGTCTCGCAAACTGGCAATCCGCGCACCCGCTGTTCGAGCGCTTCCAAGGCGCTGCGCAACGATAGATTGCGAGCCATCTCGGTGGCCAGGGCGGGGTCGTTCACCCCGTTGCGCGGGGCGAGCTCTGCAAGACTGTCATTTTCTCGGGCGCTGTATTCTCGGGCGCTGTCGCAGGTGGTTGGCTCGATCACCATATCGGCCGCAAGCCGGGCCTCAATCCGCGACGTCGCATCGGCCATATCCGCGTTGTCGGCGCGCACCAGCACAGGCGGCAAATCCCAGGTCCGGCTCAGCCGCCCCAGAAGATGAAGTGCCGCCTTCAACTGTCGGCTCGCGCCGGGCTCGATGACCGCAGGAAGCACGGTTTCACCCAGCGCGGTCCGCAGTTCGCGAAGAAGTTGGCCGACGTCAGGCTGCAACATCACGTGCATTCCATCGGCCTGCTGCGATCCATGCAAAGCAGTTCGCCAGTGAACCCGGAACCTTCGCTGCGCGATCCGCATAACGGAAGTTCGCTGTCTTCGCGCTCGCAAAGGAAGCCGAAGCAATGATCGACAATGTCGCGAACTTTACCTCGCTGAAAATCCTGTAGTAAGCCAGTCGCTCGCGATCGACTGGCGCACCAGCGCGGGCTTCGTAACGACGCGCAAACACTTCAAGCGGAACGAACTTCTCTGGCGACCAAAGTGAGCGATAGATCCACGCCAGATCTTCCGCTGGATCGCCGATATGGGCCATTTCCCAGTCCAGAAGCGCCGTGATCCGCCCCTCTTCATACAGGAAGTTGCCGGGGCGAAGATCACCGTGGACCAGACTGAGTTGCGCTGGTTCGGGAAGATGATCCTTGAGCCAATGAAACAGGTGCGTGAGCGGCGGTTGCGGATGCAACCGGCCATCGAAATAGCGTTGCTCCCAGAGTTCGATCTGCCTTAGCGGCGCATCGGTGTCGCTGTGCGTCGCCAAGCCGGAATTGCGCCAATCAAATTGATGTAGATCCGCAGTGACGTCGGCCAATTCAAGCGTGAGCTGCTGGGACACAGCGGGATTTTTCGGCTTGAGAAATGCGACCGCGTCGGCTGAGCCATTGAAGCGTTCAAGAATGATCGCTGGTGCCCCGGTCACATCGCCGCAGGCATCGAGGGCAATTGCGGATGGTGCACGGATAGCATGTCCAGTGAGCGCGGCGAGTACCCCATATTCTGCCGTGACATCCGACGCCACATGGCCGCCGGGCACTTGGCTGAGCAGGATGCAGGGCAGATGACGGAGGCCGCTAGGCTCGTCCCATTCGGCTTCAAAAGCCCACGCCTGGCGCGCATTGCCGCCAAATACGCGCCGAAGTTCAGAGACACGCGGGGCTTGCGCCAGCTCTTGCTCGCGCTGCAGGAGCAGTTCGATGCGCCGCTCCATGGCCGAAGGATCAGGCAAAGTTGCAGCGATCATCGCGTTCCCGCAGACACACGCAGAACCTCTCCCGTGATCGCATCGGAGCTGGGTTCGAGCAAAAAGGCGATCGCTTCGGCTTCGTCATCGACTGTGGCGAATTTTCCCAGCGCGGTGGCCTGGAGGTGCCGGTCGACATAGGCACCGCCAAACGTCTCGGTCACCTTGTCGCTGAACACCAGCCCGGGCGCGACGGCGTTGACGCGAATGCCGCTGCCACCCAGCAACAGGCTGAGCGTTTGCGTCAAGGCGACCACTGCCGCCTTTGCAGGATTGTAAGCGGCGTCGCCGAGATCGCGGCGGTTGGCAAACGCTGCGAGCGACGCCACGTTGCAGATCTTGCCATAGCCTTGGGCGACGAAATGCGGCTCGCTGTGTTTGGCCATCAGAAAAGCGGTATCGACGTTGACGGCGAAGGTGCGATGAAAATAGGCAAGACTGATCTGCGCCAACGGTCGGTCCATCGATTCAGGAACGATGTCGATCATGCCACCAGCAACGTTGGCAATGCCGTGAAGGCCGCCGAATCTTGCTAGACATTCAGCAACTACTGCCTTGGCTGAATCATCATCCGATAAATCCGCCCGATAGGTTGCAACCGCCCCGGCCAGTCCGTCGCACGTCTCGATAAACGTCGCGAGACGCCGGGCACTGATGTCTACGCCCAGAACATTGGCACCCGTTCTCAACAATCGCCGAGCCGTTGCCCCGCCGATGCCGCCGGCAGCACCGGTGACGATGTAGGTTCTTTTCTGATCGGTCATCTGGTTGCTCATGTAAAATCGTTAGACGTAGGAAACCGGATTGAACGATGGCGGACGCTTTTCCTTCAAAGCATCCAGACCTTCGCGTGCTTCCGGGCTGGTGAAACCAAGGATCCCGTAGGCAAGCGAGGCCTCGAAGGCCGGCCAGGCAGCGCGCGACCACATGTTCAACGAAAGTTTCGTCCACCGGATTGCCGCGGGTGGCCCCTTGGCAAGGCGCACGGCAATTTCGAGCGCCCGCTCCATAACTTGGTCGTCGGGCACGCAGAAGGAAACCAAACCGATCCGTTCGGCCTCGATTCCGGATATCGGCTCGCTGGTCATGAGATAATATTTGGC
>CAMDSM010000046.1 GCA_945906905.1 Altererythrobacter xiamenensis
GTTGTTGAACAGCATGATCTGCATGTTCACATTGCGCCGAAGCACATGCATCAGATGATTGCCGCCGATCGAAAGCCCATCGCCATCGCCAGTAACCAACCACACATCGAGCGCCGGATTGGCCAGCTTGATGCCAGTGGCAAAAGCTGGCGCGCGGCCGTGGATGGTGTGGAAGCCGTAGCTTTCGATGTAATAGGGAAAGCGACTGGAGCAGCCGATGCCGCTGACGAACACCGTGTTGGCCGGATCAGCGCCCAACTGCGGCAGCGTGCGCTGCACCGCTTTGAGGATCGCATAGTCCCCGCATCCGGGGCACCAACGCACCTCCTGGTCGGTTTCCCAGTCCTTGAGCGTGGTTTCGATCTTGGTCATCTCGTTCATGGATTGACTGCCTTGATGCTGGGAAGTTGGGTGGAATCGGCAGAAACCTCGCCGCCCTCATTGCCCGCAATGTAATCGAAGAAGCTGGCAATCGCCGCCTCAAGTTCGGCGATGGTAAAGGGCTGGCCGGAGGTTTTGGCCAGCAGTTTGGCATCGATCAGATATTGATCGCGCAGCACGGTCTTGAACTGGCCGGTATTCATCTCGGGGACGAGCACGTGATCATAGCCATGCAGCAGCTCACCCAGATTTTTGGGCAGCGGCCAGATGTGGCGCACGTGGATATGGCTGACATCCACGCCCTTGGCGCGGGCGCGGCGGACCGCCTGATGGATCGGGCCATAGGTGCTGCCCCAGCCCACCACGGCCAACTTGCCGCCAGCCTGGCCCAGCGTGATCTCCTGATCGGGAATGCCATTGGCGACGCCATCGATCTTGGCCTTGCGGGCGTCGGTCATCGTCTGGTGCGACTGCGGCGAGTAATCGATATTGCCGGTGCCGGGGTTCTTCTCGATCCCGCCGATCCGGTGCATCAGACCCGGAGTGCCCGGCTTGATCCATGGGCGGGCGCCCTTCTCGTCACGCGCGAACGGCAGCACGGTGCCATCCGGGCCGTTCTTTTCGGTGAGGAAGGCCGCCGGGAACGGGGCATAGTCCGCCGGATCGGGCACCAGCCACGGCTCAGCCGCATTGGCGATATAGCCATCGGTCAGCAGGATCACCGGGGTCATATATTGCACCGCGATCCGGCACGCCTCGATCGCGCATTCAAACGCATCGGATGGGCTGCGGGCAGACACCACCGGGATTGGCGCATCGCCGTTGCGGCCATAAACCGCCTGATAGAGATCGCTCTGCTCGGTCTTGGTCGGAAGGCCGGTAGAGGGCCCACCGCGTTGGCTGTTGACGATCACCAGCGGCAGCTCGGTCATCACCGCCAGGCCCATCGCCTCACCCTTGAGGGCTATGCCGGGGCCAGATGAACTGGTCACACCCAGTTGCCCGGCCCAGCTGGCCCCGATAGCCGAACAGATCGCGGCGATCTCGTCCTCAGCCTGGAACGTGGTGACGCCAAATTCCTTCAGGCGCACCAGATGATGCAGGATCGCCGAGGCCGGTGTGATCGGATAGCCGCCGAAGAACATCTCAAGGCCCGCCAGCTGCGCTCCCGCCACCAGCCCAAGTGATACCGCCTCGGCGCCAGTGATCGTGCGATACAAGCCCGGCGCGCTTTCAACGGGGTTGACGTGCAGCTGCTTAAGCGGTCCAGCCAACTCTGCCGTTTCCCCGTAGGCATGGCCCGCGTTCAGAGCAGCGATATTGGCCGCCGCGACATCGGGCAGCTTGGCGAATTTGCCGTTGAGCCAGTCAATCAGGGGCTGCCGATCGCGATCGAACATCCACAGCGCCAGCCCGAGCGTCCACATGTTCTTGCACCGCAGGGCATCCTTGTTGCCAAGGCCGTGGGGTTTGACCGCTTCGATCGTCAGCGCGGAAATATCGAACGCCAGCACCTGCCACTTGGCAAGGGAGCCATCGTCAATCGGGCTGACCTCGTATTTGGCCTTTTCGAGGTTGCGCTTGGTAAATTCGCCAGTGTCGACAATGATCAGGCCGCCGGGCTTGAGCGCATCAAGGTTGGTCTTGAGCGCTGCCGGGTTCATCGCCACCAGCACGTCGGGCGCATCACCCGCGGTGTCGATTGCGGTCGATCCGAAATTGATCTGGAACGCCGACACGCCAAACAGGGTGCCTTGCGGCGCCCGGATTTCGGCGGGGAAATCGGGGAACGTGGCAAAGTCATTGCCCGCCAGCGCGCTGGACAAGGTAAACTGCCCACCGGTCAGCTGCATGCCATCGCCGCTGTCGCCCGCAAAGCGGACAACGACGGCATCGGGGCCGGCATCGGGGGCTGCGTCGGTTGTCTTGGGGGCTACATCGTCAGCCAATTGGGTCGCCATTCTCAAATCCTGTCCACGCGCGCAAAACGCCTGCCACCTGTTATCGTGGTTCGCGCCCTAAGGTTACGCCTTGCACTGAGCAATCAAGTTTTTCTGTTCGCCTAGCAACGGGGCGATGGAATTGTTCCACCGCTTTGGCTAACCACAGCCAATATGAACATACCCAATCCCGAATTTTATAGACCATGCGTGGGCGCGATGATGATCAATCACGCGGGGCAAGCCTTTGTTGGCAAGCGGATTGACGGGGCAGAAACCGATTTCTGGCAAATGCCGCAAGGCGGCGTCGATCCGGGCGAGGATATGGATGCCGCGATGCTGCGTGAGCTTGAGGAGGAGACGGGCGTCAAAGCGCACCACCTCAGCATCATCGGCACCTTGGGCCGCGAACTGTTCTATGATCTACCGCCAGAGCTGGCTGGTAAATTGTGGAAGGGCCGATATCTCGGCCAGCGGCAGGCGTGGTATTTGGTGCGCTTTACCGGAGAGGATGCCGACATCGACCTTGCGGCTCACAAACACCCGGAGTTCTGCGCGTGGAAATGGGTTGCGCCGGACTTGCTGCCAGATCTGATCGTGCCGTTCAAACGGGATGTTTATCAGGTGCTTGTGGCAGAGTTTTCAGATCTGATCTGAACTAATTCGCCGAAACATCCGCATCAGGCGAAACCGCTTCCGCTGTCATCACCCGCACAACCGGGCCGCGTTCGATGGCGGCGGCCAGTTCGTCCACTTGCGCGCAATCGAACCCGCACAGTTCCTCCAATCGGGCGAGATTCTCGCGGGCGCTGTCGAGCGAGCCCTTTTCGGCCAGCGCCTCGCCCTCGCCCGAAATGGCGGCGAGGTTTTCTGGATCGCGTTCCAGCGCCTCTCGGTAATAGTGGATCGCCTTGCCCTGCAAGCCATCAACGCGCGCGGCATTTCCGAGATCGACATAGACCGCGGTGAACGCCGGATCGACCACCAGTGCAGCCTCAAACAGGTCAATCGCGCCTTGAGAATCACCGGCTGCCAGCAGATCACGTCCCGCTTGCGCCAACGCCTGAGCTTGCGGGTCGGGTTCCTCACCAGCGGCAAAACCGGCGCTGGAGCTGACCGCGAGGAACATTGACAGGGCCACGGCGGCCGGGGTGTAACGCATCACGAACTCCTTGAGTGCGGGCACAGGTGTCTGGCGCAGATCAGCCATAGGATCGGGGAATTATCATGACCTGAACAAGCTGGCGATGAAAAATCCATCGGTGCCATCGCGACCGGGCGAAAGCCGCCATCCCGGCCCGCGCACTCTGCCCAGCGCAAGTTCAGGGATTGCTGGCGAAAACTGCTGGTTGGCGGCCAGAAAGGTCTCCACCTGCCCCGCCCCTTCCTCGTCGAGCAGCGAGCAGGTGACATAAGCGATCCGTCCGCCCGGTTTCACAAGTTTGGCAGCGATGGTCAACAGGCGCGCTTGCAGATCGGTTAGGCGCAGCAACTCCTGCGGGGTCATCCGCCAGCGCGCTTCAGGGTTGCGCCGCCAGGTGCCAGTGCCCGAGCATGGCGCATCGACCAGCACCAGATCGGCCTTGCCCTGCCAATGCCCTAGCGCTTCCAGCTCACGACCGGGATTGAGCAACACGGTTGCCGCCACCAAGGCACCCGCTCTCGTCGCGCGTGGAGCGAGGCGTTGCAGCCGTCCGCGATCGGTATCGGCGGCGACCATCGTGCCGGCATTGGCCATTGACGCTGCCAGCGCCAAAGTCTTGCCGCCAGCCCCTGCGCACAGGTCGATCACAGTCTCACCCGGCCCGGCAGCCGCCGCCATGCAGGCCAGCTGACTGCCAGCATCCTGCACCTCGATCAGCCCTTCGAGATAGGCCGGCCATTGTTCAATCTGCGTACCAGCAGGCAGGCGCAAGCCATTGGCAAAGGGCAGTTCCTCGGCCTCAACCGGCAGCTCCAACGCAGCGGATTTCAGACTGTTGATGCGGATGTCGAGCGGCGCACGGCCAAGCAGCGCCTCGGCCTCGTCGCCCGCAATATCCGATGCGGAGAGCCGCTCGACCAGCCACTGCGGGGCGACGCCGTCGCTTGCTGCCACTTCGCCCGCGCCAATCGCGGGCGGGCCATAGGGGGAGCCGTCGAACAGCGGGGCGATCAGCGGATCGTCCGCCGCCAGCCTCAGCATCGCCGCGCGCCCTGACAGCGGCACAGGACCGCAAGCCCGGATCGCGCCATAAACCAGCTCACGCACGGCGCGGCGGTCTTTCGATCCCGCATAGCGATTACTGTGCGCCCAATCGGCCAGCACCCGGTCTGCCGGAGCGCCTTGCGCCTTGGCGGCAGCAATGATGCTATCCAGAATGATGATCGCGGATTGGACGCGGGCCGAAGGGGTCACCGCTTATCGAGTCGGATAATTCGGGGCCTCGCGGGTGATCGAGACATCGTGGACGTGGCTTTCGCTCAACCCCGCATTGGTGATGCGGATGAACTTGGCGCGCTTCTTCAACTCCTCGATAGTGGCGCTGCCAGTATAACCCATCGCCGCCTTGATCCCGCCCACCAACTGGTGAACCACATCGCGCGCCGGTCCCTTGAAAGCCACCTGGCCCTCGATCCCCTCGGGCACCAGCTTCATCTGGTCCTTGATATCCTGCTGGAAATAGCGATCGGCACTGCCGCGCGCCATCGCCCCCACGCTGCCCATGCCGCGATAGGCCTTATAGGCGCGGCCCTGATAGAGGAACGTCTCGCCCGGCGCTTCCTCGGTTCCTGCCAACAGGCTGCCGATCATCACGGTCGAGGCGCCTGCCGCCAAAGCCTTGGCCGCATCGCCGCTGGTGCGCAGGCCGCCATCAGCGATCACGGGCACTCCGCCCGCCGCGCTGGCCGCTTCCATGATCGCGGTCAGCTGCGGCACGCCCACGCCCGCCACAATGCGGGTGGTGCAGATCGAGCCGGGGCCGATGCCGACCTTTACGCCGTCAGCGCCTGCACCAACCAGCGCACGGGTAGCTTCAGCCGTCGCGACATTGCCGGCGATCACCTGCACAGAATTGCTGAGCTTTTTCACCCGCTCCACCGCGCGGGCCACGTCCTTGTTGTGGCCATGTGCGGTGTCGATCACGATCACGTCGCATTCTGCATCGACCAGCGCCTCGGTCCGCTCGAAGCCCTTGTCGCCGATGGTCGTCGCAGCCGCCACCCGCAGCCGCCCGGTGGCATCCTTGGTGGCATCGGGGTGGAGCACGGCCTTTTCGATATCCTTGACCGTTATCAGGCCAACGCAGTGGTAATTGGCATCGACCACCAGCAGTTTTTCGATCCGGCGGGCGTGGAGCAGGCGGCGTGCTTCATCGGTGCTGACCCCTTCAGATACGGTGGCAAGGTTGTCCTTGGTCATCAGTTCGCGCACCGGCTGCGCAGGATTGTCAGCGAAGCGGACATCGCGGTTGGTGAGAATGCCCGCCAGCTTGCCATTGGCATCGACCACGGGAATGCCGCTGATCCGGTGATGCGTCATCAGCGCCTGGGCATCGCCCAATGTGGCGTCGGGGGTGATGGTGATCGGGTTGATGACCATGCCGCTTTCAAACCGCTTGACCCGGCGCACCGCGACGCACTGTTCCTCGATCGTTAGGTTGCGGTGGAGCACGCCAATCCCGCCCAATTGCGCCATGACAATCGCCATATCGGCCTCGGTCACTGTATCCATCGCGGCCGACAGAACCGGGATGTTGAGCGCGATCGAGCGCGTCAGGAATGTGCGGGTGCTGGCCTGAGACGGCACAATATCGCTCTCGCCCGGCCGGAGCAGAACGTCGTCGAAGGTAAGGCCGGTCTCGATTTCCATGGGTGCCACCATAATGTGCGGTTTTCGATTCGTGGCGGCCCATGTAACCGCATGGGGTGGCAGAGGCTAGTGGGGTGGCGGAATTCCCTACTCCGCCGTCCACCCACCATCGATGCTCATATTCGCGCCGTTGATGTTCTGCGCCGCATCGCCGCACAGGAACACAGCCATCGCCGCCACTTCCTCGACCGCAACGAACTTCTTGGTCGGCTGCTTGGCCAGGAACACATCGCGCATCACCTGTTCGCGGGTCAGGCCGCGCGCCGCCATCGTGTCGGGGATCTGGTTTTCCACCAGCGGCGTCCAGACATAACCAGGGCTGATGCAGTTGGCGGTGATATTGTGTTCGGCCAGTTCCAGCGCCAGCACTTTGGTAAGTCCTGCGATACCGTGCTTGGCCGCGACATAGGCCGCCTTGAACGGGCTGGCGGTGAGCGAGTGGGCAGAAGCAATGTTGATGATCCGGCCCCAGCCTGCGCTTTTCATCTGCGGTACGGCCAGCCTTGCGGTGTGGAAGGCGGACGACAGGTTGAGCGCGATGATCGCATCCCACTTGGGCACAGGAAAGTCCTCCACCGGGGCGACGTGCTGCATTCCGGCATTGTTGACGAGCACATCCACCCGCCCGGACTCAGCCATCATCCGCTCGACACCTTCGGTCAAGGTCAGATCGGCACTGACGTGGGTCGCGCCCAATTCCTCGCACAAGGCGGCAATCGCACCCGCCTCACCAAAACCGCTCAGCACAACATCGGCGCCCTCAGCCCGGATGGCTCGCGCGATGGCGAGGCCTATGCCCGAAGTGGAACCAGTGACTAGCGCGCGCTTACCTGAAAGGAACATTCTCGACTCCATGCATTTCTCTGGCATAGGTTTCCCACGGCAGGACGATCAAGGTCCAGCACCATTTCGCAAGCGCACAAAAAATTGAGGGGAAGTTTCCATGCGGCTCAACCAGTTCGATCCACGCTCGATCAGAGTGCGACGCGGTGGCGGTGGTGGTGGCGGCACCAATATCGGCGGCGCGGGCGGCCTTGGTTGCGGCGGCATCGTGGTGGTGCTGATCGGCGCGCTGGTGTTCGGGGTTGAGCCGGGGCAGATGGTGAGCATGGTCGAGGGTGTGCAACAGACCACCGGCAGCCAGCAGGCCCCCGTTGATGGCAATGAAAGCGCGGCCGAAATCTGCGACGACAATGCCTATGCAAACGAAAGCTGCAACGCGCTGGCCTCGCTCGACGAGACATGGCAGCCGTTGTTCCAACAGGCCAATATGCAGTTCCAGCAGCCAGAGCTGGTGTTTTACCAAGGCGGAACAGATTCAGGCTGCGGCGGGGCTTCGGCGGCGATGGGGCCGTTCTATTGCCCGGCTGATCAGGGCATCTATATCGACACCAGCTTCTACGATCAGATGGCCCGCCAAATGGGCGCGGGCGGCGATTTCGCGCGCTATTATGTCATCGCCCACGAATATGGCCACCACATCCAATATTTGACCGGCATTGCCGAACAGGTCCGCAGCGCGCAGCAGTCTGACGCCCGCTCGGCTAACCAGTTGCAGGTGCGGATGGAGCTGCAGGCCGATTGCTATGCCGGCGTGTGGGCCGCCCGCAACCGGAACCTTATCGATGCTGGAGATTTGGAGGAAGGTATGACCGCCGCAAATGCCATCGGTGATGATACGCTGATGCGCAATTCGGGCCAGTCGGTGAACCAGGAAAGTTTTACCCACGGGTCCAGCGCACAGCGGATGGAATGGCTGAGAAAGGGCTTGCAGTCAGGTGATGAAGACCAGTGCGATACTTTCGCGGACTTGCGCCGTTAGGGCCGTTTTCGGGGCCTCTGTGGCAGTCTGTGTGCTTCTGTGTGCCGTTCCGGCCAGCGCGCAGCAGCGGCCCGTAACCGAGCCCAATGCCAGTCTGGAAGACGTAGCCCTGACCCCACTGACCGATCTCAACCTTGCCCAGGAACAGGTTCCGCCGGCGCTGATCGCCGCCCGCGCCGAACCTTACAGCCGCCGTGGCATATCCAATTGTAGCGATATCCTGCGCGAAGTGGGCGATCTGGATGCGGTTCTGGGGGATGATTTCGACACCGACCCACCGACCGAACGCAACCTATCGGTGACCAATCTGGCGCAGCGCGTGCTGGGCAGCTTCATTCCCTTTCGCGGGGTGATCCGCGAGCTTTCGGGTGCCAGAGCGCAGGAGTTCGAGTTTCGTGAGGCGATTGCCGCCGGGCTGATGCGGCGGGCCTATCTCAAAGGGATCGGCGAGGAAATGGCCTGCCCCTATCCCGCCAGCCCGGCCACCCCGGAACTCGTCGCCCGCCTCAACGCCCAACGAGAAGCTGATCGCGCGCGTGAGGAGGATGACGACGAACCCGAAGTTGCCGCAACCCCGCGTGTTGATGCAGCGGGCTTCTATTCACAGCCAGTGGTGCAGGCGTTGGATTGAAAAGGGTTGATTATTGCGGCAACCTGCTCACTCGCAATTTCGCCTCTGGAATCAACAGGATCGCGTGATCTCCCAGCCTGATCCGCACAATCGGCACCCCAGCCATGGCAACCATCGGCTTGGCTTCGTGCACGGGAGAAAAGGAGACTTCTTCGGCCTCCAGCGCCTCAATTTGCGCCTCCAGTTCGCGCACCACCCGCTCGCGATCTTCGAGCGGTAGTTGGCCATTGCCCTCAATCGCCCGCTGCGCCGAGCGCATGGCCGAGACGGCATCGCGCTGCAGGGTCTTGCGGCAAATCAACGTCTCCCTGGAGCCGTCTTCGCTGGTGCTGCGGCTTTCAACTTCGCCCTCGCCGCAACCGGCGTCCCAGTCGCGCGCGGATGGCGCTAGGCCGTGGTTGTCATCGCTGTCGTGGCGAATGATGATGCGCTGGCGCACCGGCGGCTCGCCGCCCTGTGCCAACTCGGCTTCTTCTACTGGAGCAACCGCGACCGGTGCATCGCGGCGGATCACGATCCGTTGGCGGATCTGTGTTTCACCTGCCTCGGCCGCTTCGCCTTCACCTTCAACGCGCTGAACTCTGATCCGCTCAATGCGCTGGGGGACGGCCTCAGCGGCCTCTTCGTTCTGGGCGTAGCTGATCGATGCCGTCAGTGGCAGCGCGACCAATGCGCCTGCGCCAATCGCGGCCAGTCCCAGCTTGCGGCGGGTGGATGACACATCGGTCATGGTCAGGCTCCTCAAACGGTGGATGATCGATTTTTCGCCGAGAACAGGGCAGGCCATCGGTGCGGCCAATGCCAGCCTTGGGCCAGCGGCAAATCCGGCAATCACTTGCGCATAGACGGCCCTTTCCGACCGCTCACGGCCAACAATCACGCGGGCATCGCAGGCCGCTTCCTGATCACTGCGCATTGCCCGCCAGCCTGCCCAAGCGAGCGGATTGAACCAGTGCAGCGCCAGCAATGGCTGAGCCAGCAAATTGGCCAGAAGATCATGCCCCCGGTGATGTGCCAATTCATGCGCCAAGGCCAAATCGCGCGCGGCAATGTTGTGCTGTGCCATGAATCCGGGTGGCAGAGCCACGACCTTGTCCCGCAGACCGAATGCCACGGGGGAGACCACCTCGGGCGTTTCCACCAGCCGCACTGCGCCCGCCTCACCCATTGGCCGCGCTTGGGCCAGCAGTTCTCGCCGCATCCGGGCATAGTCGCTGGCGCGCCAGACAAGAAACAGCACTGCCCCGCCCAGCCACAGCGGCAGGATCAGATCGGTCAGCGTGAAACCTGAAACCGCAACCGCAGCCGGTGCGTCTGCCAGGATCAGAGCCGCGGCCTCACCCGCCTGATTGTCCGTAGCGGGGCGAAAACTGGCGGGCAACACCAGCGGCGGCATCGCCAGACGCAGCAAGGGCAGCACCCAAAGCGCATAGGCCACCTGCGGCCCGAAATAGCGCGCCACCGGACGGCGTAGCACCAGCGCCAGCGCGATCAGCGCACTGGTCCACACGAAAGTATCCATCAACCACTGGGTCATTTGCGCAGCTCCCGCAAAAGGCGGGTGATCTCGGCTATATCGTCATCGGTCAGCTGCTCATTTTCTGCCAGATGGGCGAACAGTGGTGCGGCGCGGCCGCCGAACAGCCGATCGACCAGTCGCCGCGATTCGGTGCCCAGATAGGCGCTACGCTCGATCAGCGGCGTATATAGAAAACGGCGACCTTCTGGCTGCGTTGCCAGAGCGCCTTTGGCCACCAGCCGCGCCAGCAGCGTCTTGACTGTGGGCATCGACCATCCGCGCGCTCCGGCCACAACATCGCACACCTCAGCCGCGCTTTGCGGAGAGCGCTGCCACAACGCCTCCATCACCGCATGTTCAGCATCACTGATTCGTTCCGCAGCAGGTTCGTCCTCTGTCGGCATGGTGTGCCCCTCCCCCTCGATCCTTGGTTATGACTACACCTGTAGTCTGAACGCCAAATGAATGCCCTTTCCCCTAGCCAAGCACCTCTGTAACAAGCCTGCGATGAGCAAGAAATTTCCCTATACCGTCCGCCGTCTGGCCGATTGCCAGAACATCGCCGATTTCCGCGAATTGGCGCAGCGCCGCTTGCCCTATCCGGTGTTCCATTACATTGACGGCGCGGCCGATGATGAGACCACCAAGGACCGCAACACCCAAGCATTTGCTGATGTCGATCTAGTGCCCGATGTGTTGGCCGGAGCAACCGACATTGACCCATCGGTGACAATCATGGGCCGCACTACCCCGCTGCCGCTGATGCTCAGCCCCACAGCCTTGCAGCGTCTGTTCCACTGGCAGGGCGAGCGCGCCACCGCTGCGGTGGCCGAGAAGTTCGGCTTGTGGTTCGGCATCTCCAGTCTGTCGAGCGTGAGCATCGAAGAGGTGGGCGCCAACTATTCCGGCCCCAAGATGCTGCAATATTACTACCACAAGGATCGTGGCCTCAACGCCGCGCTGGTCGAACGGGCCAGGGCGGCGAAGTTCGATGCCATCACGCTGACTGTGGACACGGTGGTTTCGGGCAATCGCGAACGCTGCAAACGCACCGGCTTTCAAACCCCGCCCAAGTTCACGCCCTCCAGCTTCCTGTCCTATGCCACCCACCCGGCCTGGGCCCTGAACTTCCTGTTCCGCGAGAAGTTCGACCTGCCCAATCTGTCCACCCATGTGACGGCAGGATCGGGCAGTTCGATCTCGATCCAGGATTATTTCAACTCGATGCTTGACCCCGGTTTGAACTGGCAAGCGGCTGAACAACTGCGCGATGATTGGGGCGGCAAGTTCTGCCTCAAGGGCATCATGTCGGTGGGCGATGCGCGGCGCGCAGCGGATATGGGGATCGATGCGATCATGGTCTCCAACCACGGCGGGCGGCAGCTGGACGGCAGCCGCGCGCCGTTCGACCAGCTGGATGAGATATGCCAAGCCGTAGGCGATCGGGTGGAGGTGATCCTCGATGGCGGCGTGCGGCGCGGATCACATGTGTTGAAGGCGCTGGCCACCGGGGCCAGGGCAGTCAGCGGCGGGCGCCTGTATCTCTATGCATTGGCGGCGGCGGGCGAAGCGGGGGTGGAGCGCGCCATCGGCCTGCTGGATGCCGAAATCCGCCGCGACATGCAGCTGATGGGGGTAAACCGGGTCGACCAGCTCACGCCGGATCGGCTGCGGCGGCGGTGACGCAATAGGCCATGCGCTGATCGGCCGACGCGCGCAGCACTTCGGCTACATACGCCTCTGCCAGATAGCGGACGTTCTCGCGCTCATCCTCGGCATAGAACCCCGCCGCGTTGGCCATCCAGCCTTCGGCACAACCGCTGGCCTCGGCCTTACCAGCGGCGCAATCGAGCCAGCTGTCAAAGGCACTGCGCCAGCGGGTGAAATCGGCCCGGGTCATCGGTTCGCCGTGCCCGGGAACCAGCGTGGTCCATTGTTCCGCCGCAATCGCATCGAGCGCACGGCGCCAGCCATCCTCGCAGCCAGTATCGAAGAACGGCACTTGCGCCACCACCAGATCGCCGACCACCGCCAACCCTTCGTCCGGAGCGATCAGCCACAGGTCGGCCTCGGTCGCGGCTGCTGGCGCAACATGGACAATGAAGGTCCGTCCGCCCAGCTCCAATGGCCCATCGGCCAGCACCGGATTGGCCGGGACCATCGCCGCGCGATCATCCAAGGCTGCCAGTGTCCGCTGCGTCCGGGCGCGGGCATCAGCGGGCAAGGTGGGATCGGCCAAGCGCTCCACCGCCGCGGTCCGACTGCGCGCGAGGAACCCGGCGAGTGCTGCCTCCATCGCCCCGGTAGCCACCAGCCCCGCCTGCGGGAAGCGGGCCAGAATATCGCGGTTGCCAGTGGTGTGATCGAGGTGCCAGTGGCTGTTGACCAGTGTGGCCACTGGTTTTCCCGTGATGGTCTCCGCATGATCGAGAATGGCTTGCGCATGGGCCGCGTGGCGGCCGCTGTCGACCACTACCAGCCCATCGGGTGCGTCAAAGATAACCGTGTTGCCGTCGGGGCCGATCTCCAAATCCATATGCCCCGGTTGGAGGACATAGGGTGCGTTTTGGGCCGCGCCTGTGGTCGAACAGGCGCAGAGCGAAAGGCACAGGCTAACGGTAAGATTGCGCATCGGGCTATCCTGCATCGGTGCGGGAGTGTTTCGCCGCCTCCTCGACCAATCGCCGAAACGAGCCGACCAACAGCAAAGGGGGCGGATCGGATTGCTCCGTCCCGCCCCTATGCTTCAGACCGCAGTGTTGTTGGCAACCACCACGGCATTCCAGTTGACCCGGCGGGTGGCAAACATGATCCCGGCCAACGCCGCGAACAGCAGCAGCGAACCGATCATCAGCGACCAGGTCTCCATGTTGAGCAGCACGAACAGCAGCCCATACAGCCCCGCCAGCATCGCCCCGATAAAGCCCGCTCGGCGCCATGTTCCCAGCACCGCCGCGCTATAGGCCGTCAGCAGACCGATCACCGCTACTGCCGCCACCAAATAGGCCCAGCCAAAGCCGATCACCTCGGCAAAGGCCAGCAGCAGCACGAAGAACAGCACCAGCCCCGCCCCGGTCAGCAGATATTCCGCCGAAGCCACCCGCGCCCCGCCCACAATGTCGAACATCAGGAAGGCGGCAAAGGTGAAGCCGATGAACAGGAAGCCGTATTTCACCGCCCGATCCACCTGGCTATACAGGTCAACCGGATCAACCAGCCCAATGCTGGCCGGCATCGTGCCCGCATCATCCTCCAACGCCACCAGCGGCCTACCCAGCGCCAGATTGGTGATGCCTTCATAGGCGGCGGTGAAGCCTTGCGCGGTTATCTCGCGGCTATCGGGCAGAAAGCTGCCGGTGAAGCTGGGATGCTGCCATTGGGAAGTGATGCGCCACTCGCTTTCGCCACCGCGCGGCACGAAGCTGAGCGAATGGCTGCCGCGCAGGCCATATTGCCAGCTCATCTCCAACGCGGCGCTGCCATCCCAGTCGATGGGCGCGGAAAAGCCCGCTCCCCCAGTGGCGGCGGGGCCGTGACCGGGTTGCAGCGGCAAGTCAGCGCCATTGGCGGAAACTGCCGCATCATCCTTCAACCCGCGCGGATCGGATACGCCAAAGCGCAGTTCCGCTTGATCAAGCTGCAAGGTGGCGGGATCGACCCCCAGTCGGTTCAGCTCTGTGGGCATTTCAAAGCGCGCGGTGCCGCTGATCGCAGCATCGAACACCACGGTTTCATAGATGGCATAGCCCTTTCGGTCGGGATCGATTGCGCTGTCCACGCTCTGGATCACGGGTGAAACGAACAGCTCGCGCCGTTGGCGACTGGTGGTGGTGCGGTTTTCGCCGTCCACCGTCTCAGCGGTGGTGACCATTTCGGTGTAGGGGATAACCAGCACCGGGCCGGTGATCGTCTGCGCCCCGCCCCATCCGGCGGTGATGGTCTCCTGCGCGCTTTGCGATGTGCTCTCCCGGTCATAGACCAGGGCATAGACCATGATCAGCGGCACGATCAGCACCGCGCCGATCAATCCGGCCCAGAATAGCTTCCAGGCGGGCGTTCGATTTGGGCTAGGTTCTCGATTCATCGCTTATCTCCCTTGCGTTGAATTACGACGAACCGTGCATTGCGTGCGACGAACTGAATGTCCGATGAACCCGAGTGTGCTCTTGCACGGGACACCGGACGCGAGCAGAAATGGACGATGTTGCTCCGATTCGTCTCTGCCATAGCTGTGGCCTTCGCCCTTCCGGTCGGCCTTTCCGCGCAGGAAATGCCCGCGCCCCGGCTTGAATATGTCGAGCTGCAGACCAGCGAAGGCGATATCCTGCTGGCGCTGGAGGTGGAGCGAGCGCCCGTTACCGCAGCCAATTTCCTGCGCTATGTCCGCGAAGGCCGATTTGACGGCACGGTGTTCTACCGCGCGATGGTCCTCGATTGGGAACCGCGCCCCAATGGGCTGGTCCAGGGTGGCACCCAGAACGACCCCGACCGCGTGCTGCCGCCAATCGCGCACGAACGCACCAGCGACACCGGCCTTGCGCACATTCGCGGCGCGCTCAGCATGGCCCGATGGGAACCCGGCACCGCGACGGGTGATTTCACGATCCTGTTGCAGGATATGCCCAGTCTGGACGCCGATCCGGGGAATTTGGACTCGGCTATGCACGATGGCTATGCCGTGTTCGGCAGAGTGGCGGGCGGGATGGAGGTGGTGGAACGCATCCACTAAGCCCCGCGCGATCCCGATGCGGGCGAAGGGTGGATGCGCGGCCAGATGCTGGCAGTGACGGTGGTGATTGAGCGGGCCTTGGTGTTGAGTGAGGGGATGGTGTTTGGGGAGTAGGGGGCGACTTGTGGCCATTACCAATATTTGGTAATGGCGTGGTCATGGTGACAAAAACAACCTCAATTGCCTTGGGCGATCACTTCGCAGACTACGCCCGCCGCAAGGTTTCGTCGGGCGAATATGGCTCCACCAGCGAAGTCGTGCGCGAGGCGTTGCGGCTGCACGAGGAACGCTCAGTGTTCAAATCCAAGCTGCTGGAGGCGATTGACGAGGGGCTCGCGAGCCCGCTGGTCGATTTTGATGCACGGGCATGGATTGACGAAAACTTTCCCGAAGCATGAAGCGCACGTTGCGTTACCATTCGCGTGCGCAGCGAGACTTTGTCAGCACCGCCTCAAGGTCGATGGAGCAATGGGGCGCCGAACAAACGCGGCGATACCTCGATGTGATCGAAGCGCAAATCCAGCGGATTGTGGAGAATCCGATGCTGGGCGCGGATGCTGAATTGCCGCGCCTTGGCCTGCGCAAGATTGTGGCGGGGCGGCATACGATCTTCTACATCGCCGATGAGCGCGAGGTGCAGATCGTGCGCATCCTTGGCCAGTAGCAGGATCGTTGGAATGCAGTTGGGTTGCGGTGAGTCTAAGATAGAGCCTTCGGGACGGAGATACCGCGGATATTGACTCTCCAATTCGAGACAAACTGAGCAAGGTTACCGGATTTGGATATACCAAAAGGCGTCGGCAAAATTTAAAACAGGCGATCAAATGCCTTGTTGTCGTATGCGTTCAGTCTTTGCGCCATTTGATTGACGTAGGCCATGTCTGGTTGTGCGAGGAGTGCTCTGGTTTGTAGTCGAAAATCAGGATTCTCTGGATCGAGTTTGAATGTGACCAAGCCCAGACCGAAGACAGTGCAAAGCGCCTCAACTCTGTCCCGGTCATCCGCTGTAGTTGTTTCAGGAAGTACTAGATAACATTTGTGAGAAAAGAGGCGGTATGAAACTGCCTGCCCAAAGGCTGTAACAGGCTGATTAGGATCGATTTTAATCTCAGCTGATACAATCTGTGGCTCAAACTTGATTAGATCACCTTTAAGTGGTCGAAGTACACCTATAACGTCCGGTGTATTCCATTTGCTTTTAAAAATGTTCCCACCAATCGATATCGCCTCGGTAACTTCATCTAAGCCATCCCTTAGCCATTCAGCAAAGGAATCGTAGAAATCACTTTCTGAAATGACCTTTCCGGCCTCGATCAAGGTGTCCGGGTCGTCCTTTGGTACAGCTACAATTGAGTCCTTTGCTACTTGCGCTTGCCCTATGGCATAAATGCCTTTGGCGATCTTAAATATATCGGGATCGTTCTTGAATAAGGTTTGGGTAGAACCCCAAATTGTGTTGATTGGCGTATCAGGATATTCCGCCTTAATTTCATTCACTAAGGCAGTCCATCGCACCCCTTCTGGCGCCGCTACAATTTTTTGCTTCACGGCTGCTTTTATCTGTGCGGTGGTGAGCTTAGTCGCCACCTCAATAAACCCGCTTCTTCGGCTTAATATACGCAATATCATCCGTCAGCGTATACTCATGCACCGGCCGGTAATCGATCTTTACCGTCCCGCCGGAGCCGCCCCAGCCTTCGAACCAGGCGGCCGTGTGCTTCATCCAGCCCGCATCGTCGCGATCGGGGAAATCCTCGTGGGCATGGGCGCCGCGGCTTTCCTTGCGGTTTTCGGCGCTGGTCATGGTTACCATCGCTTGCGCCATCAGGTTGTCGAGTTCCAAAGTCTCGATCAGGTCGCTGTTCCAGAT
>CAMDSM010000047.1 GCA_945906905.1 Altererythrobacter xiamenensis
GCCAGCGTGATGAAGAAATATGGCGTGTCGATCACCAACCTGATCGGCAATGCTGGCCCCGACAAGCTGGTCAATTCGCTGGGCAAGAAGCTCAACGCCAGCCATGGCCGCGTGCGCCTGCACTTCTACCCCTTCGGAGCACTGACCGCTTCGGCCGAATGGATCAACGCCTATCACGCCAAGAATTCCTGATATGGCTGAACGGATCGATGGCCGCGCTGTGGCCAATCTACTGGACGAGAAGAGCAAGGCCCAGGTCGACGAAATGCTCGCCGACGGGCTGCATCGTCCCGGCCTCGCAGTGATTTTGGTGGGCGATGATGGTGCCAGCCATGTCTATGTCCGGCGCAAGATCAAGGCCTGCGAGAAAATCGGTGTCACATCAATCGAACGCCGACTGCCCGCCGATACCACGCAGGACGCGCTGCTGGCGGTGATTGCCGAACTGAATGCCGACCCAGCGGTTCACGGCATTCTGTGCCAGGTGCCGCTGCCGCCGCATATCGATACTCGGCGCGTGCTCGCCTCGATCAGCCCGGACAAGGATGTCGATGGCTTCCACCCGGTCAATGTCGGGCGCTTGTCCACCGGCACCGGCGGGATCGTGCCCTGCACGCCGCTGGGGGTGATGATCCTGCTGCAATCGGTGATCGACGATTTTGTTGGGTTGGATGCGGTCGTGATCGGCAAGTCGAACATTGTCGGAAGACCGGTGGCCAATCTGCTGCTCGATGCCGAATGCACCGTTACCGTAACGCACATCTACACCGCCGATCTGCCCGCCATTTGCCGCAAGGCCGATATCATCGTGGCTGCGGCCGGTGCGCCCGGTCTGGTCAAGGGTGAGTGGGTGAAGGAGGGCGCGGTGATCATCGATGTCGGCATCACCCGGGTGATGGGCGATGATGGCAAGGAGAAGCTGCTGGGCGATGTGTGCTTCGATGAAGTGCAACACGCCAAGGCCGTCACCCCCGTGCCCGGCGGCGTTGGCCCGATGACTATCGCCTGCCTGCTGGCCAATACGGTGCAGGCCGCCAAGAACTTGCAGAACGGCCAGCTAACCGCCAGCGACTATGACGACGCGCCCGATCGCAGCATGTTCACCTGAGCGCTAAACCCAGCCGATCCGCCGGAAACGCCAGAACAACAGCCCGCAGATCAGCCCAATCCCGCCCAGCACGGTGAAATAGCCATAGCGCCAAGCGATTTCGGGCATGAAGGTGAAGTTCATTCCGTAAATCCCGGCAATCGCGGTGGGCACGGCCAGGATCGCGGCCCATGCCGCCAGCTGTCGGGTGATCGCGCCCTGACGGCTTTGCTCCAGCAGGCTGGCAACTTCCATGATATTGCCCAAAGTATCGAGCAGGCTGTGCACCCGGCTGACCACGCGGCGGGCATGGTCATATACATCACGGAAATAGGGTCGCGCCCGCGCATCGATCGCGGGCTGTTCCAGCTGCGCCAGCTTGCCGGCCATCTCCTCCATCCGCCCGGCGGTGCCCTCCAGTCGCCGCAAGATGCGGCGCAGGCGGAAGATGCGGCGGATATGCATCTGCTCGGGGAAGCTGTCGATCGCCCCGTCCTCCATCGTCTCGGCCGTCTGTTCCAGCTTGTCGAGCAGCGGATCATAGCCTGCAACAATGAAATCGAGCAGCGCGTGGAGCACGAAATCCGGCCCTTCAGACAACCGCTCGGCACGCGCCTCCAGCTGCTCGCGCAGATCGCTATGCGCGCGCGGGCTGCCGAGGCGGACGGTGATGATGAAGCCTGCGCCCACGAAGATCGCGGTCTGGCCGTATGACAGCTCATCGTGCTTATCTTGCGCTGCGGTGCGGGCGATCACGAACAGCTGCGCTCCGTAAGCCTCGGCCTTGGGCTGTAGCCGCGGGGTCAGCGCGTCTTCCACCGCCAGCGGATGCAGATGATAGCGAGCGGCCAGATCGGCGAGTTCGGCGGCGGTGGGTTCGACCAGCCCGATCCAGTCAAAGTCCTTGCCCGTGGCTGCGGCCGACACGGCCAGCGCATCGGCTTCCAGCACCTTACCATTGCGATATCGGCGTGCGGCTACAATCGTCATGGATTGGCAGGTGACATGCAGCGCGGCTGATGGCAATCCTGCAAACATGAACCAAGCTATAGACGTTGTCATAGTCGGCGCCGGGATCGCAGGCATTTCGATGGCCGCGCATCTGCAGGATATGTGCCCCGACCGGTCGTTCCTGATGATCGAGAAGCGCGCGCGGCTGGGGGGCACGTGGGACCTGTTCCGTTATCCCGGTGTCCGTTCTGACAGCGATATGCAAACGCTCGGTTTTGTGTTTGAGCCGTGGGATAATGACCAGGCGATTGCGCCGGGTGAAACGATCCTCGACTATCTCGATGATGTCGTGGCCAAGCGTGGGGTCGGCCAGCATATCCGCTTTGACAGCGCTGTGGTCGCCGCCGATTGGCGGGCGGAGGAAAGCCTGTGGCATGTTACCGTGCAAGGCCCCGATGGCAGCCAAGTGGTGCGTGCCCGCTGGCTCTATCTCTCCACCGGCTATTACGATTACGATCAGCCCTATGATGCGCAGATCGCCGGGTTGGGCAGCTTTGCCGGGCCGGTAATCCATCCGCAGTTCTGGCCGGCCGACCTCGACTATCGAGGTAAACGCGTTGTGGTGATCGGATCGGGCGCTACCGCCGTCACGCTGATCCCCGCCATGGCTGAGCAGGCCGCGCATGTGACCATGCTCCAGCGCACACCCAGCTGGATGGCCGTCAAGCCCTCGCGCGATCGGGTGGCCAATGGCCTGCGCCGGGTGCTGCCCAGAAGCTGGGCCTACTGGGTCGCCCGCCAGCGCAACATCCGCCTGTTCGACCTGCTCTACAAGCTGGCCCGGCGCAATCCGGCCAAGGCGGGTGAACAACTCAGGGGCATGATCTCCAAGGAGCTGGGCGATCTCTATGTTCCCGCTGACTTCACCCCGCCCTATAACCCGTGGGAACAGCGGCTGTGTCTGGTGCCCGACAGCGACTTCTTCGCTGCCATGCGCAGCGGCAAGGCCAGCATCCGCACCGCCACGATTGCCCAGGTGGAGCCAGGCGGCGTGCGGCTGCATGATGGCTCGTTGCTCGAAGCCGATATGCTGATCACTGCCACGGGGTTGAAGTTGCAGCTTGGTGGCAGGATCAAGGTCAGCATTGACGGCCAGCCGGTGGAATGGGGGCGCGAGTGGTTCTATCGCGGCAGTATGATCTCCAATGTGCCCAACCTCACCTTCGTGTTCGGCTATCTCAACGCCAGCTTCACTTTGCGGGCTGACAACACTGCCGCCTACACTGCCCGCGTGCTCCAGACCTTGCGCCGCAAGCGCGCTTCAGTGGCCGTCCCGCGTCCGCCCGCCGAAGGCTTGGTCGAGGGTCCGCTGTTCCCCTTCAGCTCGGGCTATCTGATGCGCGAGATCGCGCAAGTGCCGCGCAGCACCAACAGCCTGCCATGGCGGCTCAACCACGATTACCTCGCCGATTGCCGCGATTTCCGCCGCAACGGCGTTGACGACGGCCAGCTTTGCTTCGAGGGCACGGTATGACCGACCGCGCCCGCATCTATACCGCAGCCCTGGTGGTGATCGGAGACGAGATCCTCTCGGGCCGGACCCATGACAAGAACATCGCCCAGATCGCCAGTTGGCTGCAAGTGCAGGGAATCCGCCTGACCGAAGTGCGAGTGGTGGCCGATGATATGCCGGCCATCATCGCGGCGGTGAATGCGTTGCGCACGGCGCACGATTACCTGTTCACCACCGGCGGCATCGGCCCGACGCATGACGATATCACCGTGGACGCGGTGGCCGAGGCTTTGGGCGTGCCAGTCGTCATCCACCCCGAAGCCCACGCCATGCTTGCCGCCTATTACGAGCACCGCGACGGCGGCCTCAACGAAGCCCGCCTGCGCATGGCCCGCGTGCCTGAAGGCGCCGAGCTGATCCCCAACCACATGTCGGGCGCGCCGGGGATCAGGCACGGCAATGTCCACCTGATGGCCGGCGTCCCCGCCATCACCGCGCAGATGCTCGATGCGCTGACCGGCACGCTGGAGGGCGGGGCAGTGCTGCTCAGCGACACCGTCGGCGGCTGGATCCGCGAGAGCGAGGTGGCGGGCCTGCTGCGGCAGACCGAGAAAGACCACGAAGGCTGCCAGATCGGCTCCTACCCTTTCTTCCGCGAGGGGCGGACCGGGGCCAACTTCGTCATCCGCTCGACCGATTCGGCCATGCTCGCCGCCTGTCTGGATGCCCTGTGTGAGGGACTGGCGGCGCAGGAGCTGGACTTTACCCGCGGCGGCATCTGATGCGTTCCTTCGCCGTGTTGACCGCACTGGCGCTGCTGGCAGGCTGCACCAGCCCGCTGACCGCTTTCGAAACCACACTCGCAAGCCAGGACAGCGCCACCGCCGCGCTTACCCAATGGTGCGCCGCCCGCGCCATCGCCTCCCCCGCCCTGATCCGCGCCGCGCCCAACGGCGGTGAGCCGCTGGTCGCAACCCCGGCCATCCGCGCCCTGCTGGGCGTTTCAGCGCAGGAGCCACTGGCCTTTCGCCACGTCCGCCTGTCATGCGGAGAAGCGACGCTTTCAGTGGCGCGCAACTGGTATGTCCCCGCCCGGCTGACTCCGGAAATGAACCACCAGCTAGCGACCAGCGACACGCCTTTTGGCACCATAGTCGCCCCGCTCGGCTTCCGGCGAGAGCGCCTTGCCGCCCAGAGTGGCCCCGCTGCCGATTGCCCGCCCGGCACCGTCCTGTCGCACACCGCCCTGCTGCGTCTGCCGGACGGGCCAATCGAGGGTGCCGCCATCAGCCTGGTGGTGGAATGCTATACCGCCGCCAATCTGCCCTGAGCGCCCTCGCCTTTTGCCACCCGCTTCTTTGCAGGCCCCTCAATCTCCACCAGGTCGGCGGTCTGGCTGGCGAGGCGGTTCCAGATATCCAGCGCGGCGACCTTGTAGCCCTCGGCCAGCGTTGGATAGTTGAAGCTGTTCTCGACGAAATAGTCGACCGTCCCGCCAAGGTTGATCACCGCTTGGCCGATGTGGATCAGCTCTGATGCCCCCTCGCCGATGATGTGGACTCCCAGCAGCTTGCGGGTGTCGCGCTCGCAGATCATCTTGAGCACGCCGTAATCCATGCCCATGATGTGGCCCCGACTGGTCTCGCGAAAGCGCGCCACGCCGCATTCATAGGCGATGCCGCGTTCCCGCACTTCGGCTTCGGACAGGCCTACAGCAGACAGTTCGGGCACCGAATAGACGCCGTAGGGATTGGACTGGCCCTCGATCGAACAGGGCGCACCAAAAGCGTGGCAGGCCGCGCTGCGGCCCTGTTCCATCGACACCGAGGCAAGGCACGGGAAGCCGACAACATCGCCCGCGGCATAGATATCGGCGTGGCTGGTCTGAAAGGTCTGGCGGTCAACTTCCAGATAGCCGCGCCGATCCACCTCCAGCCCCACAGATGCCAGATCGAGCGCGCCCGTCGCGCCCGACCGGCCAGCGGTGAACAGCACCATCTGGCTCGACACCTGCCGCCCATCCTCCAGCATACACACCGGATTGCCATTGGCGGCAAAGCGGATGCGCTCGACCATGCCGCCCATGCGCAAGGTCATGCCATTGTCGCGCATCAGATGGACGAGGTTATCAACGATCTCGCTATCCATGAATTCCAGCAGCCGTGCGCGCGGATCAATCAGCGTTACCGGCACATCGAGCGCGGCAAAGATCGTGGCATATTCCACCCCGATCACCCCGCCGCCGACCACTGCCAGGCTGCGCGGCAGGCGCGGGTTGGCGATGAAGCTGTCGCTATCGAACACATTGGTATCGTTGAAGGGAATGTGCTTGGGCCGGAACGGCATCGTGCCCACCGCGATCAGCACTTTGCCCGCGTCGATCACCTCGTCAAACTGGCGGCCATCCTCATCGCGTGAGACGATGATCCGGCCCGGCCCGTCAAACCGCCCCTTTCCGATCATGGTTTTCACGCCATTGCGGGCGAACTGATGTTCCAGCACCGCCACTTCATAATCACAGGTGCGGGCCATCCGCATGGTGAGGTCGGACGAGACGATGTTGTCCTTGGCGCGGTAGCCGCGGCCATAAAAGCCCCGCTCGCGCCAGCCCGAAAGGTTCAGCGCCGTCTCGCGCAGGGTCTTGGACGGGATCGTGCCGGTGTGCACCGAAACGCCGCCAACCTTGGCGCGATCATCGATCACCAGCACGCTCTTGCCCAGCTTGGCCGCCTGGATCGCCGCCCGCCGCCCGGCCGGACCACTGCCCAAGACCACAAAATCATAACGCGCCATAATCTGCATACTCCCTCTGAAGTGGGAGAACGGGATGGTTTCGCGCGCATTAAGGGTGCGGCCAAAATGCTGGATTTGGGCGACAGGGGGGGTGACAGGGGGTGACAGGGTGTCACCCATGTTTTTCGTGCAAAAACGGCAGATTTCTGCGGGTTTGCACCTTGGGTGACAGAGTGACGGTGCGGGCGGGAGTGCGCAATTTTTATGCGGTTGGGCGTAAGAATATTACGAGCAAGGAGGAAGGGTGCCGGGTAGTTCGAAAGCATGTGCTGGTGCTGCCACGCGACCTGCCGTGTAGGAAAGGGGCCAGCCTCCCCCCCAACCGGAAGGAGTCACGAGGAGCGCTGCTCACCCAGCGGCAGGCGCTGCCAGCAGTTTCTGCCCGGCCTGCTGGATCGTGCTTTCCACAATCGGCTTGATGAAGCCCAGCGCCAGCGGCAGGTCCATGGTGAACACCACTTGCGTGTCGCCAATGTCAATCCGGCCATTGAGCGCCTGACCCATGGCGTTGATGGCGAGCGAAAGGCTGTTTTCATCCAGCCATTGCGTTGTCACTTGCGCCATGCCGCCGGGGATGGCGTCGGCAATGCTGCTGCTGGAAGACGACAGGCGGCGGCGCACTTCCTCGCGGCCGAGGCTGTGGGGAATGGCGACTTCCATTATGTTATCTCCGGAGTTTGACCAAGTTGGGGCAAGCCATCGGCATTGCCATATTTGTAATCGAGATAGCGGGTGCGGATCGCCAGATCATCGAGCGACCCTTCGGCCAGCTGGCGGGTGACATGGTCGATCTCGGTGCTGATCTTGGTCAGGCTTTCCACCAGCTGCTGATCGGGGGTGGACCCGGCGCGTTGCTCGGCGCGCAGGTTGGCCGGGATGCGGCGGTAGGCGTCGATCATCTCGGGCAGAACCTCGCCCACCAGCTTGCGGGTTTCGCCCGCAGCCGGATGCCCCGGATCGACATGCGCCAGTTGCGCGCCAAGCGCATCGAGCTGCACGCCGATATCCTCCACCAACCGCACCGCTGGCGCGGGCAGGGCGGGGCGCTGTTGTTCAAGCCACAGTTCGGTTCGGGCTACCAGCTGGCGGGCGTCTTGCGTCGCGGTCAGATCGGCGCGGCTGGGGAGTTTGACGCGTGGATATTGGCCAAAGATCACCACGGCTGCGGCCACGGCGAGGAAAGTTATCGCCATGCCCGCGAAGCCGATCCCGTCAAGGATAAGCCCGGCCACTGTCGAGGCCACGAAAATCGCCCCGACCGCCAACGCGATCAGCTTGATCCGGGTCATCAAGGTGCCCTTGCGCAAGCGACGCGAACCCTCACCTATGGCAGGGCCGCGCACCAATGCCTGCCGGTGCCGCCCACCCGACTGATTATCGCGCAGGACCGCGCGGGCATCGCCCATCACGCGCTCGGAATGTTTGGTCAGGTCAGGCATCAAGGCTCAGCAACGATGGCGTTGAGGCAACCGAATTGGCCGCCTGGGCCTGGCCCTCAGCCCGCGCGATATAGCCCTTGGACTTCTCCACCTCGTCGGACAGAACGGTGACGGTCTGCTTCATCGATGCCAGCGCGCGGATCTTGAAATTGTCGACCTCGTCCATCGTGTCATAGATATTCTGGAAGGCGCGTTGCAGTGTTTCCATCGGGATCGTGCTCGATGCCGCCTGCTCGTGGATCTGGGCGGTATTCTCGCGCAGCAATTGCCCGGTGGAATCGATGATCCCGGCGGTGGTCTGGTTGAGCGCGGTGATCTGGCCCAGCACCAGCCGCTGGTTGGTCATCGCCTGGGCCACCGTCACCGCCGTGCGCAAGGCGCCGACGGTGGTGGTGCTGGCCCGGTCAACACCTTTGACCAGCTCGACATTGTTCTTCTTGACCAGATCGAGCGCTAGATAGCCCTGCACGCTGACCGCCATTTGCGTCAGCAGATCCTGCGTCCGCTGGCGGACATAGAACAGCGCAGTCTCACGGATGGCGCGGGCTTTTTCAGGGTCAGTCGCATCGAGATCGGCGGCCCTTTCCTCCAGCCGCTCATCCAGCGTCTTGGCGATGTGGATCATCTGCTCCAGATTGCCCATCGCTTCCCACAACTTGGTCCGCTCCACATCGATCGCGGCATTGTCCATCAGCAGCTCATCCTTGCCGCTGGAAAGCCGCGCCAGAATCGCCTGAATGTGGCCCTGCGCGCTGGTGTAGCTGTCAAAATAGTTCTTCAGCTTGTTGCCGAACACCGGGATGATGCCAAACAGCTTGCGGCCCGACAGCTTGCCCTTCTTGCCCGGATCGAGATCCTCCACCGTGCGCCGCAACTCGGCCAGATTGGCCCCCACGCCGCTCTCCTGATCCATCGCCCGCACGGGCCGATCAAGGAAACGGTTCGACATGCCCGCCGCCGCCATGATTTCCTTGCGGCCCATATTGGTGATCTGGTCGACCTTCTGGCCAAAATCGGGCGACTTGGCATCGAGCGCAATCAGCTCATCGACGAACCCATCAACCTTCAGGTCCAGCGCGCTGCGTTGCTCCGCGGCGACGGGGACAAGGCCCGCAGCCTTTTCGGGCGTGACCACCGGCACCGGATCGGGCGGGGTCAGGTGCAGTTCGGTTTCAGTCGTGGTCTGGGTGTTGGTTTGCGTGCTCTGGGCCATGCGTTGTGATCCTATCCCGAATTGCTCCAACTGTATTAGGGAGGCAAGACACGCTTTTCAAGCACTCGCCGTGTGCGCCAAAATCCTATAGCCTGTCGCCCGATTGGAGGCGAACATTATGACCACTGAACTGACCGTGCTGATTTTGGCCTGCGTGCTGCTGCTGGCGCACATCATGTTGGCGGTGCATTTCAAGACCCGGCAATACGGCAAGGACTGGAACATGGGCGCGCGCGATGCGGTGATGCCGTCGCTCGATCCCGTGGCCGGCCGGCTGGAACGCGCGCGCGACAATTTTCTGGAGACCTTTCCGATCGCCATCGTAGCGCTGCTGGCCTTGACCTTGGTGGGTCAGTCAAACGCGCTCACCCAGGTCGCCGCCTGGACCTGGCTGGGCGCACGGGCGGGCTATCTGCCGCTATACTGGACTGGCGTTCCGGTCGTCCGCACGCTGGTGTGGATGGTGGGACTGCTGGCGCTGCTGGTTCTGCTGGGGTCGCTGTTGGCGGGTTGATCAAGCCGCCAGATCATACGGCTCAATCTCGCCCGCCAGATACATCTTCCTCGCCTTGGCGCGGCTCAGTTTGCCCGATGAGGTGCGCGGCAGGGTGCGCGGGGGGACCAGTTCGACGACGCAGTTCATGCCGGTGATCGCGCGCACCTTGTCACGGATTTCGTCACGCAGGCGGAGGCGCTCGGCAGGATCGGACACGCGGCAGTGGACCAGCACGGCGGGGGCTTCCTCGCCGTTCTCGGTCTCGACCGCGAAGGCGGCGATGTCGCCGTGGTTGAAGCCGGGCAATTGCTCCACCGCCCATTCGATATCCTGCGGCCAATGGTTCTTGCCGTTGATGATGATCATGTCCTTCGCCCGGCCGACGATGAACAGATAGCCTTCGTGCATATACCCCATGTCGCCGGTATCGAGCCAGCCATTTACGAGGCATTCGGCGGTCGCTTCGGGGTTGCGGAAATAGGAATGCATCACGCTGGGGCCACGGCACCAGACTTTTCCGATCTGGTGATCGGCCTTGATCGCGCCGGTTTCCCCGCGAATCTCCACGTCCATATCGGGCAAGGGCTTGCCGCAGTTGACGATGGCACGATAGCGGGCTGGGCGGGACAGGTCACGGCGGCTGCCCGACAGGCGCTCCTCCTCCACCAGCTCCACGCGGATGCCTTCGCCCACCGGCATGACGGTGACGGCCAGCGTCGCCTCGGCCAGACCATAGGAGGGGGTGAAGGCATTGGCCTTGAAGCCGGCTGGCGCAAAGGCGTTGACGAAATTCTGCATCACGTCAGGCCGGATCATATCGGCACCATTGCCCGCCAGCCGCCAGCGCGACAGATCGAATCGTTCTTCCACATTGCTCTGGCTGGAAATGCGCCGGGCGCAGATGTCATAGCCAAAAGTCGGCGAATAGCTGAGTGTGGTGCCCTTGTTGCGGCTGATCAGATCGAGCCATGCCAGCGGGCGGCGGGCGAAATGTTCGGTTTTCAGATAGTCGACCGAAACCTGGTTGGCGATCAGTGACAAGAAGCAGCCGACCAGCCCCATATCATGATACCACGGAAGCCAGCTTACCACCCGGTCATTGCCGTTAATATCCATGCTGGCGGCATGGCCATAAAGGTTGTGCAGCAACGCCTTGTGCGTCACCGCCACCCCTTGCGGGAAACGGGTCGAGCCGCTGGAATATTGCAGATAGCAGATGTCTTCAGGATCAGCCGTGGGCAGATCGACCGGCGGAGCGGGGCGGGTGGCCAGCGTGGCCCAGTCTATCCCCTCGCAACCCTGACGGTCCGCTGCGGCCTTGGCCATGTCGGCGATCTCGGGCGGATAGATGAGAATCTTCGGATCGGAGCTGAGCAATTGCACAGAGAGCTGATCGATATAGCTCTCCTTGCCGCCAAAAGTGGTCGGCAAAGGCAGCGGCACCGGCCAGGCGCCCACCAGCGTGCAGGCGCAGAACAGGGCCGAGAAATCGGGGCCGGTCTCGGCGATCAGCGCCACCCGATCATTCTTGGTGATGCCCGCGTCGACCAGCCGATAGGCCATCGCCAGCGCATCCTCGCGCATTTGGCGGTAGGGATAGACCAGCTCCAGCTGCCCACGCATATCGTGGAAATTCATGCCCTTGGCACTGCGCGCGGCATAGTCGATCGCATCGGTGAAGGTGGCGAAATCCGACCGGATGCGCGGCAGGGCGCAATCATTGGGCGTGGCTGTCAATGTGGTCATGGCAGTTTGGTCATGAAATTCAGGCCAACCCTTGTTCTGAGCGCTCTGAAGGCGCTTTCCCCCCTAGAGACAACGATCGGGAATCCCCCGGACCTGCGACAATCTTTCCCATTTGTCAGGAAGTGTGGCACGAATAAGGCCAATGGGCACCTATAAACAAGAGTGTAAGCAACGCAAAGGGCCAAAACCCCCGCTCGATGCCGCGCGATTGCGCGATCTGGGGCTGACCTATGTGGCCAGATACGCCACTTCGGGGGCGCGGCTTGAACGCTACCTGAAGCGAAAATTGCGCGAATTGGGCTGGGTCGATGATTCGCCGCCACCCGATCTTGCCGCGCTGGTTCAGGACTATGTTCAGGCGGGCTATATCGACGACACCGGCTTTGCGGTGGCGCGCAGTTCCAGCCTGCTGCGCCGCGGCTATGGCGCAAGGCGGGTGGATCAGGCGCTGGGGCAGGATGGAATTGCGCCCGAGATTCGCGCATCGGTGGCGGCCAGCGAAGCGAAATTGCGCCGCGCGGCCCTGGCCATGGCAACCAAGCGCCGGTTCGGTCCATTTGGCGGCGATCCGCCCGATAAGGAGCGACGGCAAAAACAGCTCTCGGCCATGCTGCGGGCCGGACACGCCCTCGACTTTGCCCGGCAAATGGTCAATGCAGCGAGCCGTGAACTGGCCGAGGAATGGGCGCATGAGCTGGATGATGAACAAGACGACGATAGCTAAACTGGCTCTGGCTGCTGCCGGTCTGGCCGCTGGGTTGACTGTGGCCGCCTGTTCCACCCAGGCCGCGACCGACACGCCCGCCGCCGCCGCCTCGCAAGAACCCGGCGTCCATCCCGAATCGGGGCTGGAAGTGATCGATCTGACCATTACCAGTGCGGGCACCAGCGCAAATGGCCCGCACCGCTTCCGCGTGGAGGTGGCCGCCACCAGCCAACAACAACAGCGCGGCCTGATGTTCCGCACTGCCATGGGCGCAGACGAGGGGATGATCTTCCCGCTGGCGCAAGTGCGCATGGCCAGTTTCTGGATGCGCAATACGGTGATCGGGCTCGACATCATCTTCATCGGGCCAGACAACCGCGTGCTCAACGTGGCCGCCAATGCCGTGCCCTATTCGGAAACCTCGATCCCGGCGGCCGGACCAACCAAGGCCGTGCTCGAACTCAACGCCGGACGCGCGGCAGAGCTGGGAATTGCCCCGGGCGATCTGGTTGAGTGGTAGGGTGATTGCCGCCTTGCACACCACCCCCAAAAGCGGCTAACCGCGCGGGCTATGGGATTGTTCTCGAAAATCTTCACCTGGTGGGATGGCGGCACCATTGGCACGCTGTTGTGGTCGGCGCGCAATGGCGTGCAGGTTGGCACCGATGCGCAGGGCAACCGCTATTACCATTCGCGCAAGCTGAAAGCGGGCGAGAAGGAGCGGCGCTGGGTGCTGTATAATGGCCCCAACGATGCCAGCCGCGTGCCTGCTGAATGGCATGGCTGGCTGCACCATTCGTATGACGAACTGCCGCAGAGCCATCTGCCGCCGCCGCGCATCTGGGAGGTGGACTATACCCCCAATGCCACTGGCACCGCCACCGCCTATCGCCCGGCTGGCGCGCTCGAACGCGGCGGGCAGCGGGCGCGCGCGACTGGCGATTACGAAGCCTGGACGCCAGAATCGTGAAGCCTTTGGCCTGCGCTCTGGCCACTTCTGCCGCGCTGGCGCTGGCCGCCTGCTCGGGCGGAGCGCCCACTCCCGACGCCGAACAAACCGAAATTCCCGACGAAATCGCCAACCAGGCCATGCCCCAGGCCGCCGCTCAGGGTAACCAGATCGGCACGCCAATGGCGGAACGCGTGGCCACGCTGGGCCTGCTCAACAAGCGCAACAATATCAGCCGTGATATCCAGCTGAGGCCCGGCGAATCGCAGCGGATCGATGATGTGATCATCCGCCTGTCAGCCTGCGAGCGCACGCCGCCATGGGAAAATCCGCCACAGACGGGCGCGTTCGTGCAGCTGCTGGTGGAGACGCGCGAGGACGCCGGTTCCGATCCGGTCTGGCGCCGGGTGTTCTCCGGCTGGCTGTTCAAGGAAGCGCCCGCCGTCAATATGGTCGAACATCCGGTCTATGATGTGTGGATGAAGGATTGCGCGATGCGCTTCCCGGGTGAGGAAGAGGTGGCGGCGCCTGCTGCCTCAGCCACGCCTGCTGCTGCCCCAGCCGCAACACCCTCGCCCACTCCGGAACCAGCCGCGACGCCGCCAGCCGAGAATTGAGCATGGGCGGCGGGCAAGTCTGCCACAAAGCCATCACCGCAAGCCGCTTCCAAGAGCGCCAGATAGGCCTCGCGGGTGATGGTTTGGGCCCCCAGTGAAGCTAGGTGATCGGTCATGAACTGGCAATCGAGCACGGAAAATCCGGCATGGCGCAACAGCGCCACCAGCCAGGTCAGCGCCACTTTTGAGGCATTGTCGGCGGTGCTGAACATGCTTTCGCCGCAGAACACGCGGTTGAAACTCACCCCATACAGCCCGCCGACCATCTGCCCGCCCTGCCAGCATTCGATTGAATGGGCGTGGCCTGCATGGTGCAAGGCGAGGTAGCTGGCTGCGATCACCGGGTTGATCCAGGTATCTGGATGATCGGGGCGCGGCGCGGCGCAGGCCTCCACCACACCGGCAAAATCGGCATTGCAGGTGATGGTGTAGCGATCGGCCCGGACAATTCTGGCCAGCGAGCGCGAGGGCCGGAAGCGCTCCAGCGGAATGATCGCCCGCTCGCGCGGCTCGACCCAGAACACCTCGGTATCATCGCGCGAATCGGCCATGGGGAAAATGCCGCTGCGATAGGCCAGCAGCAGCGTGTTGACCGGCAGAATGGCTGATTGAGGAGCGTGCATTGGCACTTATCTATCATGCGTGCACGCGCTCGTCGCTTGCCATTGGTGCAAAGCCGCATTAGAGGCGCGCTTCCCTGCAGGGGTGTAGCTCAGTTGGTAGAGCATCGGTCTCCAAAACCGAGGGTCGTGGGTTCGAGTCCCCCCGCCCCTGCCAGTCCGTTTTTCGCAGGCCCATCCGGGCCTGCGCAAAGCAAACAATCCCCTCCTTGCCATTCTCGCCACACCCTCCTAAATAGCCGCTCGCCTCCCGACATTGGAGCATCAACGCCCCTCCCGGTCACATGGACCGGGGCGGCGCTGGTCCTATGGGGAAAGAGGTGTTGCAGATTCGGCCGGGCTACCGGCCTTGAACAAAGAAGGCGAGCTAGCGATGGCCAAGGAAGGCAAGACCAGTCCCGGAGAGTTCCTGCGCCAGGTGCGTACGGAAACGTCCAAGGTCACTTGGCCCAGCCGCGAAGAAACGGTGCGCACCGCGATTTTCGTCTTCATCCTGATGCTGATCCTTGCGCTGTTTTTCCTCGGCGTTGATACGCTGTTCGGCGCCACGGTGCGCTGGCTGCTGACGCTCGTCTGATTTTCACCCCGGCTTACAGTTAAACAGAAAGAGATTTCAGATGGCCCGCTGGTACATCATCCACGCTTATTCCGGTTTCGAGAACAAGGTGCGCGATTCGATCCTGTCCGAGGCGGCGCGTCTGGGCCTGTCCGATGGCGTCGAAGCGGTAGAAGTGCCGACCGAAACCGTGACCGAGATCAAGCGCGGCAAGAAGGTCCAGGTCGAGCGCAAGTTCATGCCCGGCTATGTGCTGGCAAAGCTGCAGCTGACCGATGATGTCTATCACCTGGTGAAGAACACCCCCAAGGTCACCGGCTTCCTGGGTTCAGGCCTCAAGCCGCAGGCGATTTCCGAAAAGGAAGCCGCGCGCTATTTCGGCGGCGTGGCGGCAGCGCAGGCTGCCGCCACGCGCGAAGTGCTGATCGACTACGAGATCGGCGACAGCGTCAAGGTCAACGCCGGGCCATTCGCCAGCTTCAACGGCGTGGTCGAAGAACTCGATTTCGAGAAGAGCCGGGTCAAGGTGGCGGTGTCGATCTTCGGCCGCGCTACGCCAGTGGAGCTGGGCTTTGATGAGGTTGAGCTGACGAAGTAAGATTGGTGCCGGTCAGTCGGTCGGCACCGCATCTTCGGGAAATTCGTAGCGCAGCGTGATCGCGAACAGCGCTCCGGCCGACGGTGACCCGTCCGACAGCCTGGCTGGCATGCGCAACCTCACGGTGTTGCGTTCGACATAATCGCGAAAGAATTCGAAATGCTCTGGCGGGTCGAAACTTAGCCCCTCGCAGCTGACCGAACCGTCGGCGTTGCTGAGGCAGGACAACCGCAGCGCGCCCTCCCATTCGTTGCGGACTGCCAATGTCGGATAGTCCTCCTGCAAGCGCGTCGCCAACCGCGTGCCGGTGAGCGCCTGTGCCATCGTAACCTTGCGTTCCGCCACCGCATCGGCGGGCGGCAGCAGGTCATCCATCTGCAAAGGGATGGTGATGACCGCCGCCGCGCTGCGCCGCTCGGCCAATTGCTCCTGCGCGGCGCGGGTTGTGTAGACATATCCGACATCGAGATAACGGTTGAGCACACTGGTCAGCCGCTGGCTCGTTTCGTCAGGCGCGCCCTCAAGGTTGTGGACCGTGCAATCGCCATATTGGGAATCGCGCGGGAAGGCCGGGGCGCAACGGACCGTCACCGTCAGCGCCAGCCCGCGCACCTGCTCGGCCAAGCCATCCGACCGTCGCCAGATATAGTGCCTGACCGCAATCGAGAGCGACTGCGCCAATTGCAAAGCGTCAGAATCGAGCACCAGATCGGGGCCGGACGTCGGGACCAGCGGCCTGTTTTGTCCCACCGCCGACAAGGGGGCGGCGGCAAGAGCCACGGCGAGCAGAAGGGGAAGCATACGCATCGCGAACAGGTTATCGCTGCCGCGCCGGACTGTAAATCGCAAGCTATCCCAGCCAGCCCAGCTTTTCGGCATAGGCCAGGCTCAGCATCGTCGTGTCGACAAGGCCGTGGGCGATGATTGCGGCCCACAGGTTACCGCCCATGCGCAGCCGCAGCCAGCCCAGAAGAAGGCCGGCCATGCCGGTGATGATCACGCCGCCCAGCCCTTGATAGGCGTGCGTCAGGCTGAAAAATACGGCGTGGATCAGCAGCACGGGCCCGGTCCGGCCGACCAGCCCCGGCAGGCGTGACAGGCGGTCCATCAGGAAGCCGCGCCACAGCAATTCCTCGCCCAGCGCCGCGCTCAACCAGGCGACGACCACGATCCACAGAAGCAGATGCAGCGGTGATTGGGTGGCCAAGTCCATCACCGTGCCGACTTCGGGCGGCGCCAGGCCGAGCGCTTGGGTCAGCTGCCCGCCGACCTGGAATATCGCCACGATTCCCAGCGCGCCCGCCACGCCGCAGCCGATCGTGCGCGGCCAGCTGGCGGGGGAGGCAAGGTTGAAGGCGGCTGCCAGCGCACCATCGCGGCGCAGCCAGCACCCCGCCACGGCCAGCCCGCCC
>CAMDSM010000048.1 GCA_945906905.1 Altererythrobacter xiamenensis
ACCAATTATATGGAGCGCCGGGGCTGGGCCAAGTCAGTCTGGGGGCTCGGCCGCCATCGGATTGCCAGCGCACTTTTCATGTATCTGCCCTGCCCGGCGGGCGGCGATGCGGAATATGGCACCGACAGCGACGCGCTCGACGATGCCTGGGTGCCGCGAACATGGAACGCAGTGTTCGGGACGATGAGCTTCATGCACAATCTGCAGCCCTGGGTCTTTGACGAAGCACCGTGGGAAGTCGGCTATGTTGACGGCGCAACGCCGAAAAAGAAGAACCGACCGCACCCAGGTCAGCCAGATGAGATCGAATCGAACGACTAGGGCAGCGCCCCAACGCGTTCACGACGACCAACCAAAAATACACGAGGTAATCCCATGTATCCAATTGACGAGGCCGCTCCTTACCCGCGCAACCAATGGTATGTGGCTGGCACTGGACAGGAATTCACGCGGGACATTCTGGCGCGCCGCATTCTTGACCATCCGCTGGTTTTTTACCGCACGCAGGAAGGAGAACCGGTCGCGCTGTGGGGATTATGCCCGCATCGGTCGATGCCGTTCGAACTGGGGCAGTTGCGCGATGACGAGCTGGTCTGCGGCTACCATGGCTTTGCCTTTTCGCGCGAAGGAGCATGTGTATCGATCCCGACCTCAAGCCAGATTTCACCGGCTTGCCGTGTAAAAAGCTATGCGCTTGTAGAACGCGGCCCGTGGGTGTGGATATGGATGGGCGACGGCGAGCCCGATCATGCGCTTTTGCCCGACGCAAGTGACATCGGACTTGGAGCAGACCCGAGCGGATGGCGCATCGATATTACTGAACCTTTCGTGATGCAGGCGCGGGCGCAATTGCTGATCGATAACTTGCTCGATCTCAGCCACCTCGCCTTCGTCCACAACAAAACCGTAGGACCAGCCCCCATTGCACTGGCACAAGCGGAGACCGTCAGGGAAGGTAGCCGCCTGTTCGTCAAGCGGACGATGGAGGATGAACCGACGACCCCGTTCATTTCTTACCTGATGCCTGACGCGGGAGACCGGGTCTGGAACGAACTCATCACCGATTTCTATAGCCCTGGCTTGATAAACGCCGGTGGTCCCTGGGTTTGGAAAAGCCGTCCAGATGGGTCACGCGGGGAAGCGGTCGCGAAGCTGAATTTCGTCCACGTCGTCACGCCTGAGGGCCCGAACAGCACTCACTATTTCGGCGTGCTGACCAGAAACTTTCGGCTCGATGATGATGAACTGTCATTGGCGATGGCCGCGCAGAACGATGCCGTTCGCAGGGAAGACATCATTGCCCTCGAAGCCATCGAAAAGATTGTCGACCGGCATGGCGACGCCAAGCGCGAAATTTCGGTGAAGGCCGATGAGGGCGCGCTGATGATAAGGCGCTGGATGCGCAAATTGATCGCCGAGGAAAACGCGTAACAGTATCCGCCAGCCACGCACACCGCTGCAGAATCAAGGATTTATCGCATGAGCGCCTCTGAAAATACGACTGCCTGGCGAGCGCCGACCGCGCCAGAGTCACGCAATTACCCATACAATTGCTGGTGGGTCGCGGGATTTTCCGACGAGGTCAGCCGCGAAATGCTCGGCAGGTGGCTGCTTGATACGCCGGTTCTACTGTACCGCAAGGAAGACGGCACAGCAGTTGCGATGGAAAACCGCTGCCCCCATCGCGGCGCGCCGCTCTCGCTCGGTTGCCTGAAGGGTGACGCGGTGCAATGCGGCTATCACGGCTTCAGTTTCGCTGCCGATGGAACCTGTATCGACGTACCATCAATGAAGAAGCCACCGACTTCGGCCAGCGTCCGCAGCTTCCCGGTGATCGAACAGAAGCCGTTCGTGTGGATTTACCTTGGCGACCCCGCTGTGTTGAACAACGTGCCGCCCCCGCCGGTGCTGGATTGGAGCCAGGACGACGATTTCGCGCTGGTTCACGGCCGCATGGATATTGCCGCCAACTATATGTTGCTGAAGGAGAATGTCCTCGATCTGACCCATTTTGGGTACGTCCATGCCAAGACCTTCAAAATTACCGACTGGGTTGATCCACCATCTTTCAGCACTGATGGCGACACTACGACCTTTCACCAATCCTTCCGCCACAGTCCTTTACCACCCCTGTTTGCCGATGCCCTCGGGCTGCCGCTGGGCATGCCGTACAACCGCGAAAATTATGGCTCGTTCCTGTCACCTGCGTTGCAAGAAGGCGCTGTGGATTTTTGCGATCCGGCCACCGGTGATATTACCGGGCGCTTCAGGGTCAGCCATGCCACGACGCCGATTGACCCGGTGAGCATGCACTACTTCTGGTTGCTTGGTCGCGATCACGGAAATTCGCCCGAACAGATGGCCGAACTCGAAAAGATGACCGAAATCGGTTTCGCCGAAGATGAGGAAATGATCGAAGCGATCCAGGCTGTTACATCACGCGATCCGCGCGGGAGCAACGCGCCGGAAATCAGCGTAAAGACGGATACCGCCGGGGTACAGGCACGTCGGATCGTGCAGCGCTGGATGGCCAAGGAAACGTAATTCGGTGGCGACGCTTCCACCTAACTGAAACAGGGTTTAGCCGCCCTCAGGCAAGCGCGTCGCATGGAAGCTGGCGATGCGCCAGGTGCCATCGCGACGAACCCAAAGTTGCGTGACGAAAGCCTGCACGGTCACGCGCTCATCCAGATCACGGCGCTTGACGGTGTTGGTCATCGTACCGGTCATGACTGCACCATCCGGGCCAAGTGCCCTGATTGTCAGCGGTCCGCGTTCAACTTCAAGAAAGCGCAGGAACTGGCCGGCATGGCCCAGGAATTCTTCCTTCCCCTGCACGATCCCCGTCGTATGCACGTGCACCAGATCATCGGTTACCAGGTCGGCCAACTTGGCCATATCGTCGTTCACCAGCGCATCGCGGCGGTCTTTTTCCCGCGCGGTCAGATCTTTTGTCAGATCACTGCTCATCGCATCAACTGCCATAATGATTTCCGTCCAAGTCTGTGCCTTGCCGTTGTCGCAGATCAGTCAGGTTTAACCGTCAGCCCAAGAAGTTCTGCCGCATTCAGCCCCAGGATACGGGCGCGTGTCTCACCGCTGAGCCGACTATGGAAGCCGACCGGATCGGGTTCGGCCATGTCGAAAGGGTAGTCGGTGCCCAGGCATAGCTTATCGGCACCATGCGTGCGCACAAGGCTGTCGAGTTCGTCCTGATCAAACACCAGCGTATCAAACCAGACATCGCGCAAATAGGATGACGGTTCGCGCGAGATGTTCACCCGGCATTCCTCCCGCGCGCGATAGGCATGGTCCATGCGACCCCAATATCCGCTGAGGAATCCACCCCCGTGCGCCACGCACAGCCTCAGGCCGGGATAGGAATCCAGCACACCGCTGAAAATAAGATGGCTTAACGCGATCGTCGATTCCAAGGGATTGCCAACAATATTGGTCAGATAATGCGTCGACAGGCGCTCCCCATGGGTAAAGCCAAGCGGGTGCAGAAAGATCAGAATTCCCAGCTCTTCCGCCGCGGCGAAGAAGGGCCGAAAATCGTCCTCAGCCAGCTCGCGACCGTTTACGTTTGAGCTGATCTCAATCCCGCGCATACCCAAATCGTTTACGCACCGGCGCATTTCGGCGATGGCCAGTTCAGGTGATTGCAGCGGAACCGTGCCCATCCCGACCAGCCTGTCGGGATGACCTGCCACAGCATTTGCAATCGCATCGTTCACCGTGCGCGCCAGATCGCGCCCGAGATCGGGCTCAACAAAATAGAAATACTGGCCCGGGCTCGGCGAGATCGCCTGCACATCCACGCCCAACCGATCCATGTCGATCAGGCGCTGTTCCACCCCGTTCAGAACCGGCCCGATCTTGGCGAACAATTTGCCGGTGACAGCATCGCTCGCGGGCGAGGAAAATGGCATCTGGAAGGTGAAGCCCGGAATAGCCGCGCGGATTTGCGCTTCCGCCGCCGGCACGCCCAGATGGCAATGAATATCGACCACGAGATTTTTTCCGCGCGCCTGTACTGCAATTGGCGTGCGGGCGTGGCCGCAGGAGTGGATATGACCTTCGCTCATCAAATTGGCTCCGCCAGTTTATGCAACGCCTTGCCGATCATGGTGTGGACAAATTCAAAGTCGCGCGCGATCTGAGCTTCTCCGATGGAGATGCTGCTGTCCACAACGAACCGGCAGCGTTCAAAGCGGCGTTCTGTGAATGCCGCCAGTGCGGCATCGATATCGGGTGTATGGCGCACCAACTCCTCGGTGAGCACCAGCGCGTCCTCAACCGCCATTCCGGCTCCACTGGCAAGATGCGGCGTGGTCGCGTGGGCCGCGTCGCCCAGCAGGATAGCGCGTCCTGCATGCCACGGCCGGGGCTGAATCCACGCCTCCAGCGGCCGATAAACGACCGACGATTCTGGCCCCAGCTCATCGCGGATCACGCCCAAATTTCCGCCAAAGTCGGCGAGAAGTTCGCGCATTCTGTCAAGTTGATCGGCAGGCTCGATCCAGGTCATTTCAGGATCGCAGTTCAACAAGAATGCATAGACCTTGTCTGGCGAACAGGCCGTGATCCCGGCCATGTGCGGATGGCCCAGATAGAATTCGCACTTGTCGAAATCAGCCGGCCTGTTGGCCAGAACGCGCCAGGCGGCCTGACCTGTGTAGCGAGGGCCGTCGGGGCCGGGAAACAGCAAGCTGCGCACCCGCGAATTGATGCCATCCGCGCCGATCAGCAGATCATAGCGCCCGCTGCTGCCGTCACTCAGCCGTACGTCTACGCCATGACTGTCAGAACTGATGGAATCCACGGTGATGCCCAAGCGGACCGCAACCCCCGCTTTGCGCACTTCGTCCGACATGATCCGGTGGAGAACGGGCCGCAATATCCCGCCGGTGGCCGGCAGGCCATCCTCGATCGACGGCTCATCCAGATCTGCAATGATTGACCCGGAGAAATGCCGCAGCCGCGTGCCATTGGTAACCGCGCCTTCCACTTTCAGCCGTTCGAGCAGCCCCAGTTGGCGATAGGCGCGCAGCGTTGCACCCGTGATCGTAATGCCCGCTCCATAGACCCGCCATTCGGGATCGAGATCGATCAGGTCAACGGCAACCCCCGCCTTGCGCAGGCTTATGGCGGTGGCCATGCCGCCAACACCACCGCCAACCACAAGTACGCTCCCAACACCTTCGATCATTCCGGACCCTCAAAAACCATCGGCGGCTTGCACTCCGCCGTTGGCTGCACGTTAGGCCGGGCGACCGTCCGACAGAAAATCATTGTATCGATAGAAGCTATGATCTGCGCGTGTTTAGAGCACTTCGCGACCCTGTTCCAGTCAGGTGGCCGGAGCGCGCGCTCGTATCACGCTAACAAATGCCTCGATCCATCCATTCTGATTGGACGCCTGCAAGCTTCATCATTTACGCGCTGGGGACGATGCCCCTATCTGATCACTGGGACAATTGGTCACATATCCATTCGCGGAAAAATTGCATGACTGGCATATACGCATTCGGCACGTTTTCGCAGGCTGACGGGCAAACGTGGCCAGGGGTGGCAAGGGCGGACAGTGTCGCAGCGCTTGCCGATCTGTTGCCCGGAGCGCCGGTCAATCTGGGTCTGGTTTTGCGCGATTGGAGCCGCTGGGATAGCGCCATTGACCATGCGGTGAACGCCGCGCCCGCCAGCGTTTGGCGCGCGGCAACAGAATTGACCGTTCATCTGCCCTATAAGCCGGAAAATCTTTATGGAGCCGGTGCCAACTACCACAAGCATGTGGTCGACCTGATTGTTGACCAGGGCGCTGGCGGATTGGAGCATCTCGACCAGGCCGAGCGACGGATAGTCGCCACAAAAATGATGGATGATCGCGCGCTAAACGGCACGCCCTATGTCTGGATCGCAGCACGAAGCTCCATCGCCGGCTCCCACGACATACTGTCCTTGCCGCGTGAAATACGCGAGCCTGACTGGGAACTGGAACTCGCAGTTGTCATCGGCAAACCGACACGCCGTGTCAGCCGGGCCGACGCTCTTGGCCATGTTGCCGGATACACCATTGCCAACGATGTGACAGCGCGCGATCTGGTTCATCGATCGGATATGAAAGCGATGGGAATGGATTGGCTGGCAAGCAAGAATCCGCCCGGCTTCAACATCCTTGGGCCATACATCACCCCTGCCCGCTTTGTGCCCGATCCGCAGCGATTGCACATCCGCCTGATGCTCAATGGCGAGGTGAAGCAGGATGAAGGCACGGACGACATGATATTCGGTGTCGCCCGGTTGATCGAATATGTCTCAGCCCACGTCCAACTTGAACCTGGTGACATCATCATGACGGGTTCACCGTCTGGCAACGGCAGCCATTATCAGCGGTTCTTGCAAGACGGTGATGTTATGGTTGGCGAAGTCGATGGTCTGTTGGGATCGCAGCATACCGTGTGCCGGGCAGAAAGCACGTAGAATGCACGGGATGCAAATGCCACAAACACACAGCCCAAGCTTGGTCAGGAAAGTGCATGAAATATATTACGGCAGCCTGGTACGCGGCCATCTGGTCAAGCGAGTTGCAAGCCGAACCGGTCGCCCGGAAATTCCTTGGCGAAGAAGTCGTGCTGTATCGTGGTGAGCAAGGACAGGCCATCGCGCTTGGCGGGGTCTGCCCGCACCGATTTGCGAGCCTGGCCAAAGGAAAACTGCACGGCGATGCGATCGGATGCCCCTATCACGGGCTGCGTTTTGGATCAGATGGCCGATGTGTCCACAACCCCAACGGACCCATTCCGGGCGTAGCGCGCGTAAAAAGCTATCCAATCATCGAGCACATGGGCATGGCCTGGATCTGGATGGGCCAACAACCGCCGGACCGCGCGCTGTTGCCAGATGTCGATTTGCTTGCCGGTGATGATTTTGCCTGGGTGCACGGCACGCTTGCTGTTCACGGCAATTACCAGCTGGTGATCGACAATTTGCTCGATCTCACACACGTCGAGTTCATGCACCCCTTCCTCGCGGCTTCGCAACCGGACGAGCCGCTGCGCTATGAGGCCAAGCAGGAAGGCGATAGAGTCTTTGCCCTCTACGACCGGGATGAAACACCGACACCCGCGATGGTCAGGGCAGTATGGAACGGCGCACCTGAGGCTGTACGCCTCTGGTCGCACATCCGTTGGGATGCGCCGTCAAACCTTTATCTGGAAAACGGCTTCGCACACGTCGACCCGCGCTTGTCGAGCGAGGCCCTGCTGATCCCGACCTATCATCTGTTGACCCCGGAGACAGCGACATCAACCCATTACTTTTGGGCCGCCGGGAGGAATATGCAGAAGGACAACACAGCCGTTTCCGAGCAGGTCAGATCGGGTATCGAAGCGACTTTCGTCTACGAAGACGAGCCGATGATCGCCGACATCCAGCAGCGCCTCGGCGAAACCGATCTCATGGAGCTGCGCCCGCTGCTGCTGTCACTGGACAATGCCGCCGTCCGTGCGCGCCGGATCATTGCCAAAGCCCTTGAGCAAGAGACACCGGCGGCTTGAAACGCCCAACCCGTCAGGTGGCTGGGGTAACAGTGGCGAGATTTCAGTCGTCAAAGCGGTCGGCTTGTAGGCAACCGACATCAAACGAAGCCAGATCGCGGCCAAAATGTACCGGTCCAGAATATCCCGCCCTTACTCCGGCCCTGATGTCATCCTCGCTTTGCGCCAGCGAGGCCGGAATGGCGAAATGGGTCAGGACCACCTGGCCAACGCGGGCCAAACCAGCGATGGCGCCAACTTGTTCGCCTGATATGTGATGGGTGGCGATATGTTCTGTCATCAGCGCAAAAAGTGCTGGCGACATATCCGGTCTTGCGACGCGCATCATCGCGATGAGGCGGTCAAAATCCATGACTTCCGAAACCAGCATGTCGCTGCCGTCCGCCAATTGCGTAACGGCGTCACTTGGGCCGGTATCACCCGTATAAGTGATCGAGCGGCCCTCGAATTCGAAGCGAAAACTCAGCGGCACCGCTTCGCCGGGCTGATAGCCACGCGCACCCGAAAAGTGCGAATTCGCCCGCGCTGAAATATGCAGCGCACCAATATCGATCTGACCGCCATCGCCAATTTCGATAACCCGAACCGTATCGGCGGGAGGAACTGTCGGCGCAATTCCGAAGCCCACTCTGGCTTGCGGACCAAGCGATGCTAGCAGGCCGTCTACCAGTTCGGTGGTTCCAGGTGGGCCATAGATTGTCAGCACACCGGGAAAATTGTTCATCCACCGCAGGCCGAGCACGGCCAGCAAGCCGCCATAGTGGTCCAGGTGATGATGGCTGATCACGACCGCTTGAATCTGACCGAGGTCCGACCCCACACGCGCCATCTGATTGACCGTGCCATCGCCGACATCGACCAGAATTCGCAAACCGCCTGCGCGCAGGAGATTGGCGGGCTCCCCCCGCTCAACGGTTGGAACCGGCCCCCCTGCGGTTCCCAGCGTGGTCCATGAAAAGGGGCTGCATCGCACTTGCTCTTGCGCCTGAACCGTCGCGGGCAGGGCAAGAACAAGCGCCGCACACATTCGCAGCGCGGCTGTCGGGGGTGACGTCAAAAATTGATCCCCGCCCGAATACCAAAGGTCCGCGGCGGACGCATCGTCGCCACAAACAGGCCGCTGGTAAAAGGCGGCCCAAACGCGTTGGTGAATACCGCTTGATTGAAGGCATTGCGGATATAGGCCGTAACGAAGTAGCCATCACCCGGAGCATTGTAGGTTGCACTGGCATCTACGATCCAGAAATCGTCCTGAGTCTGGACCGGCAGGAATTCCAGCCCCGTCAGCGTCTTGGACTGGAACGTTGCACTGGTGTCCAGCACAATTTCGCCGCTGCCGCCCAGTGGAATGGTCTGCTCTGCATCCAGCTGGATCGTCCACTCTGGCGCATTGGGTGGACGAAAGCCCGAGCAATCCAGCGCGATTGAGAAAGTCGACGGCGAAGGCGTTGTCGGGCAGGCGGTCTGCGGCGGAGCATTGGCCGGGACGTTAAATACGAACTGGTCGTATTTCGCGTCAAGATACTGGAGCGTAACCCCCAGCAGCGTCGTCTCGGTGACCAGGGCTTCGCCCTCGATCTCAACTCCCTGGAAGGTAGCCCGGCCAACGTTCTCGGTCGGGAAGATCGTCACCGCCTGGTTGGCAATGGGATCAAACGCCGAACCAAGATGGCTGATCTGCTGGTCCGAATACCGCCAGCGGAACGCTTCGACATTCAGCCGCAGCGTGTTGTTCATGAACGAATTCTTCGAGCCAAGGGTGAAGGCTCCAATCGTTTCCGGCTGATAGGTATTGCTCGCAGGCGAGAAAAAGAAACCGCCCGATTTGAAGCCAGTCTCGAAACTTGCATAGACCATGTTGTCCGGTGTCACATCCCAGTCTGCGCCCACTCGCCAGGTGAACTTGTCAAACGTCGCTTCGCTGTTGTTGGTGATGGGGGTGTAGAGCTGGATCTGGAAACGCGGAGGATCGAATCCATTCACATAGGCAGCGGTGCCGCCAGCCAGCGGAAAGGGTCCGACGCCGCTTTCTGACAGGTCGATGAAGGCATTGGGCACCGATGGCGCACCAAACGGGACAATCGGCGCGCCCGGGCAAACACTGAACGTGAAGGGCGGGATCAGGCAGAACCGGCTGACGCCTTCGAAGGTGCCCTCAAACGTCCTGTCCTCGGTGGTGTAGCGCCCGCCCAAAGTCAAAGTCAGGTCGTCAGTCACGTTGAAATTCAGGCGGCCGAATGCGGCGAGGCTTTCCACGCCATAGCTATATTCCTGCCAGCTCGCATTGTATTGCGCATTGGTCGTGAACCTTGGCACGTCACCGTCATCGTTGAAGTAATAAGCGCCCAGAATATAGCTCAGGGCGTTGTTGTCATCCGAAGCCAGTCGCAGCTCGGCGCTGAATTGCTTATTCTCGGCCTCTTCCTCGATCATAAAACCAGGCGAGAACGAGACGACCTCCGAGTCATTGCTGCGATAGGCCGGGATGAAGGTGATCAGGCCCACCGGCGTTTCGACATTCAGCGTCGCCGAAATACCCCAGTTGTCGATATCCTGCGACTGCGTGCCGGCCGGCAGGCCGGTGAGCGGGTTGCCGGCAACGAAGATGTAGTTGCTCCGATACACGGCCTGCGCGAGCGGATCGCCAAGGCCAATCTGATCGTTAAGCGCGAAGGTTCCGCCATTGTTTGAGATAATGGTCGCGCCCGTTCCGAGGCCTCCGGCGCTGAAATAGTCAGACACCACTGTCAGGTCTACCCCATCCGATGGCTCCAGCCGGAGCGAAAGACGCGCGGACAATTCATCCTGGTCATTTGTTCCATCGGACAGATAGCCATCATGCTTTCTATAGGCTGCCGCTGCACGCAAGGCGGCAACATCGCCCAATGGCAGGTTGATGGCGCCTTCGGCCTCGATCGCGTTGTAATTGCCATAGCCAAGGCTGGCATGCCCGCTGGTCTCACCCAGTCTGGGACGGGCAGGAATGATGTTGATCGCACCGCCGGTTGCATTGCGGCCGTAAAGCGTCCCTTGCGGACCCTTGAGCACCTCGACCCGGTCAAGATCGAAGAAGAATCCGCCCGCACCTTGCGACCTGGAAATGTAAACGTCGTTGAAGTTGAACGCGACCGCAGCATCCGCGAGTGAATTACCGCCCAAACCGCCGACGCCGCGCAGGTAGAAGTTTGCTTTCCCACCCGAACCAGGCTGAACTTCCAGCGCCGGCACAAGCGAGGACAACTCCGCAGCATCGGTTATCCCGGCCTGGGCCAGGGTATCGCCCGCCAGCGCGGTCATCGCGACTGGCGCATCCTGTAGGGTCTCTTCGCGGCGCTGCGCGGTCACCGTGATGGTGTTGAGCCCACCCGGTGCCGCCACCGTATCCGGGGATGCCGTGGCACCACCATCTTGAGCAGTGGCAAGTTGCGGAAACACAAGGCCGGCCAAAACCGTACCGGTCAAAAGCAAATTCTTTTTCATTGAACCCTCCCAGAGCTCGATTGTTTTCTTGTGACACTCGTTGCACAGCCATTGCGTGGCCAGAAATCATTTGCCTGAATTGGTCCTAACTGTGCTGCTGATATGTACCCCGCCATTAGGCCAATACCCCTTTCTCCATGGTTGGGGAACGCGCAGGTTTCAGGCGTTCAATCGCCATGTCAGCCCTCCAGGAACAGCTCGGCCGCTGCATCGATGATTGCTTCGGCATCGAGGCGATATGTACGGTAGAGATCCGGCAAATCACCGGTTTGGCCGAAACGGTCGGTGCCCAGCGGACTTACGCGCATCCCCCTCACCCCGCCCAGCCACGACAGAGCAGCGGGTGATCCGTCGAGGACAGTGACCAGCCCCGCCCCTGGCGCAAGCGCCGACAGCAGCGCCTCGACATGGCACTCCTGGGTCGACTGACCGTTCCACCGCGCAGCGCGGCGGGCAGACCAGCCGCGATGGAGCAGATCGGGCGACGTAACATTGAGCAGACCAAGGCCGGGAATGTCTTCAACCATTTGCTCCCATGCCAACAGCGCTTCGGGTGCCACCGCGCCGGTGAAGACGATGGCCGCATCCGCGCCAGCGCCCGGCGCGCGCAGCCAGTATCCTCCCTTGAGCGCCTCGGCCTCCCACCGCTCGTCAGCACGCGCCACTTGCGGAATCGACCGCGTGGTAAGGCGCAGATAGACCGAACTCCCGGTGTCCTGCTGCATATGTTCAAAGGCCCAGCGCATCATGATCGCGACTTCATCGGCATAGGCTGGTTCGAGATAGACAAGGCCCGGCTGGCCCATCCCGATCAGCGGCGTGTTGATAGACTGATGCGCGCCGCCTTCAGCAGCCAGCGTCAGGCCTGCAGGAGTGCCGACCAGCAGGAAACGCGAGTCCGAATAACAGCCGTAATTCAGCGCATCGAGCCCGCGCGCGATGAACGGATCGTAGACCGTCCCCACGGGCAGCAGGCGCGTGCCAAAATGCGGTGCGGCAAGGCCAAGCGACGTCAGCAGCAGGAAGAAGTTGTTCTCGGCAATTCCCAGTTCGATGTGCTGGCCTGCTGCATGTTGCGACCATTTCTGGGCGGAAGGGATCTTGGCCTGCCGAAATACGTCGGCCAGTTCCTGTCTGCGGAAAAGTCCCCGCTGGTTGACGAAGCCGCCAAGGTTGGTGGTCTGGGTCACGTCCGGGGCGGTCGTCACGATCCGGTCGCCGATTTCCTCGCCCGATTTCGCCAGATCGAGGAGGATGCGCCCGAAGGCTGACTGGGTTGATTGCTCAGCACCGTCGAGCACCGGCAGGCGCGCCGGCACCGGCACCGGTGGGGCGGCAAATTCTGGCGTCTTGCGGGCAATCGGACTGTTGGCGACAAAGGCCTGAAGCTGCGCGGCGACATTGTCGCCCAGTCCGCCCCAGGGCTCCCATTCCTGTCCTTCCAAGATGCCCATCCCTGATCGGAACTGGTCCATCTGCGGTGGGTTCATCAGACCGGAATGATTATCCTTATGACCAGCGAGCGGCGTGCCATATCCCTTCACCGTATAGGCGATGAACAAGGTTGGCCGATCATCATTGGCGCCATCAAAGGCATCGATCAGCGTTTCGATGCAATGGCCGCCAAGATTGGTCATCAACCGCGCCAGTCCATCATCATCGAAGCTGCCGAGGAGCTTTTTGACACCGGGCCGCTGGCCAATTTCGGCCTCAAGCCGCGTCCGCCAGGCCGCACCGCCTTGATATGTGAGGGCGGCATATTCGGCATTGGGGCAATTGCCGATCCATTCCTCCAGCACCTTGCCCCCCGGCTTCGTGAACGCCTCTCGCTGCAATTTGCCGTTCTTGAGCGTCACCACCCGCCAGCCACAGGTCTCAAAAATGTCGTCGAAGCGACGGAACATGCGGTCAGCGGTCGGCGCATCCAGCGACTGCCGGTTATAGTCGACAATCCACCAGCAATTGCGCAGATCGTGCTTGTAGCCCTCGATCAGGCATTCGTAGATATTGCCCTCATCCAGCTCGGCATCGCCCATCAAGGAAATCATCCGACCGGTTGATGCGTCGTCAAGCTGACCATGGGCCGTCAGGAAGTCCTGCACGAGACTGGTAAAGGCGGTGATCGCCACCCCCAGCCCCACCGAACCGGTAGAAAAATCAACCGGAATGGCATCCTTCGTCCGGCTCGGATAGCTCTGCACCCCGCCCAGCCCCCGGTAGCGCTGCATCAGATCAAGCGACTGATTGCCCAGCAAGTAATGGATCGCATGCAGCACCGGCCCAGCATGGGGCTTGACGGAAACCTTGTCTGTCGGGCGCAAGGCGTGGAAGAATAGCGCCGCCATGATCGCCGTCATTGAGGCGCAACTGGCCTGGTGGCCGCCGACCTTCAAGCCGTCTCGTTTCGGGCGGGTGTGGTTGGCGTGGTGGATCATCCACGCGGACAGCCAGAGCAGGCGCGCGTTGAGCGCCTCGAGCGAGCCGATCAGGTCGCTCCGGTCCGTGGACGTCGGTTGTGTCATGGTTGGTTGCGCGTCCTGCCAATTTGCTCGACCACACAGTAGCGCCGGAATGCTGGGCATGTCCTTGCAAGATCATTCAATGCAGGCTACATTTTTGGCTGAATCACCCACATTTTACAGAATTGATAGCAGCATATGCCAATTGCAGAGCTCGATGCGCTTGATCGAAGGATATTGAACGAGCTGCAGGCCAATGGCCGGATAACCAATCAGGAGCTGTCTGAAAGGGTCGGCCTGTCGCCCAGCCCATGCCTTCGCCGCCTCAAGCAGCTCGAAGGTGATGGGGTCATAACCAGCTATGTCGCGCTGGTGGATCCGGCAAAGGTGGGGCTGTCAGTCACAGCCTTTGTGCGGGTCAGGCTGGATCAACAGGATGATCGGCATTTGGCGATCTTCGAGGCTGCGGTGACAAAATTTCCTGAAATCATGGAGTGCTATCTGATGACCGGCGATGCCGACTATCAACTGCGCATACTGGTGGAATCGCTCAACGCCTTTGAAGACTTTCTCCGCCACAAGCTGACCCGAATCCAGGGGGTATCGCAGGTGACAACCAGCTTCGCCTTGCGCCCTGTCGTCTACAAGACGACGCTGCCGGTTTTAACGTGACCGGCAAGACCCCAAGCTTTCAACCAATTGTGCGCAGGTTGTCTCGGCATGGTCGTTAGGCAGATGCAGGTGTGAGAGACCAGGCGAAACTCCGCCAGCGGGTCTCTCGTTTGTTCGGCTATGGTGCACCCGACAGGATTCGAACCTGTGACCCCTGCCTTCGGAGGGCTGCGGAATGGGCATTTTTTAACCTACCCAAAGTGGCTTGCCTCTCACAATGTCCCTAATTTTAGATATTTGTAACATATGGCCATTGCCCTAGCTTACCCAAGATGGCATCAACTTCCCGAAAATCACCTGCCCATGACCTACCCAGGAAGTTGACCAATGACCAAGCCCACGCTGACGAAAACGATTGTCGATGCACTGCGTCCTCGCGACCGCGACTATGTGACCTGGTGCGGGAAGCTCGCTGGATTCTGCGTCCGAACGCGCCCCACTGGGCGCAAATCGTACATCGCGCAGTACGATTTCAACGGGCTGACCCGGAAGGTAACTATCGGCACGCATGGCGCGATGACAGTCGACCAGGCGCGAGATAAGGCCCGCGCCGTCCTGGCGAACGCGCAGCTCGGAGTCGATGAAGCCGAAACAAAGGCCAAGCGCAGGGCTGAAATGACCCTAGCGGAACTCTGCGACGAATACCTTCTAGATGGTTGCGACCAGAAGAAGGCCTCCACCATCGCGACCGACAAAGGCAGGATTGCGAGGCACATCAAGCCGCTGCTGGGGACGAAGAAGATCAGCGACGTAACACGCGGCGACATCGAACGGTTCATGCGCGCCGTCGCCACCGGCAAGACGGCCAGAGTCCTGACCAACGAGAAGGGCAATCGCGTCGCGGTCACCGGCGGCAAGGGCACAGCGACGAGAACTGTCCGGCTCCTCGGCGGAATCTTTTCCTATGCCGTGAAGCACGGCTACATCAACTCCAATCCCCGCTCGGGCGTCCAGCTCTATGCCGACGGCAAGGGCAAGCGATACCTGTCTCCAGCTGAATTCCAGCAGCTCGGCGATGCACTGCGGGCGGCCGAGACAACTGGCCTACCCTGGCAGTTCAACGAGGGCGTTAAGGAAAAGCATCGCCCAAAGATGGCTGAGAACCAGCGCGAAGTCATTTCGCCCCACGCCATCGCCGCTATCCGGCTGCTGATGTTGACAGGCTGCCGCCTATCGGAAATCCTCAAGCTCCAATGGGGCGACGTCGATTTCAATCGAGGGCTGCTCGATTTGTCAGATTCGAAAACCGGCGCGAAGGAAGTGCTGCTAGGCGCCGCCGCGCTAAAGGTCCTAGCTGAAATCCCGCGCATCAAGGGCAACCCCTACGTCATCGTCGGGGAAAGCAAGGACAAGCCCCGTAGCGACCTCAAGCGGCCCTGGAAAAGGATCACAACGCACGCTGACTTGCCGAACCTTCGGCTTCACGATCTGCGCCACAGCTTCGCATCGGTTGGCGTCGCATCGGGCATGGGCCTGCCGATAGGCGTTGCGCAGCTTGTGGGCCTCGTCGATGACAACCAGGTCCCAGGCGACATGCCGCAGCTCGTCCTGCAACTTGGCGGCGTAGTGATAGGACAAGATGACCACCGCCTTTTGCTCCAGCGGCAAGGCATGCCCTTCGCGGCGCATGGCGCGGTGGGTCTTGGCGTCGATGACGACGGCGGGAAGGTTGAACTTCTCGGACAGCTCATTGGCCCACTGCTGACGGATCGACGCAGGGCAGATGATGACCAGCCGCCGTTTTCGCTCTGCCCATTTCTGACAGAGCACGATGCCCGCTTCGATTGTCTTACCTAGTCCAACCTCGTCAGCCAGGATTGCCCCTTCGGACAAGGGGGATTGAAGCGCGAACATTGCCGCTTCGATCTGGTGCGGGTTGAGATCGACCGACGCGTCGAACAAGGACATCGACAATTGGTCTTCGGCACCTGGCGGCGCCTGCTTGGTCAGGTCATGCGCCATAAACTTGGCGTGATATGCCGTCAGTTTCATAAGTCCCCTGCGCGCCACGATCTGGTTGATGCTTCACATTGGTGCGCGGCGAGCAAATAGCAG
>CAMDSM010000049.1 GCA_945906905.1 Altererythrobacter xiamenensis
ATCGGCGGCGAGGCGGCGGGCCGATGCCGCGCCGATACCGCCGCCAGCGCCCGTTACCAATGCGACTTTGCCAGCAAGCCTACCTGTCATGCCTCAATCCCTCGTTGTTTTGTCCATTGGTGACCGCCACACAGACCGCCAAGCGTGACCTGCCTAAGGAAAGGTCAGCAGCCTTGGTTGCTGATTAGACCAGCGGTTACAGTCGGGGAGAACGATAAATCATGTCCAGCACCATTTTACCTATGCCGGTAATGCCCGCAGTCGAACCTGCTGGCAGCATCTTCCTGATCGGCACCACCCTCATCCTGACGGGCATTTTGCTGTGGTGGGCCTTTGGCGGCGAGCGCAAGCGGCAGGGCTGGATCATGCCGTTGGTTTTTGCCGGAACCGCGCTGTCGGCGGTGATGATCGAACCGATTTATGACAACACCTTGCTCTATTGGTATCCTGACGAAAACAGCCTGGCCTTCTTCCGCGCCTATGATCGCACGATCCCGTGGTTTGTCCCGCTGGGCTATGCCTGGTTCTTCGGCAGTTCGGCCTATCTGGTGTGGCGGGTGATCGAAAGCGGGGCTTCGGCAACGCGGATCTGGCAATTGTTTGCTGCGACGGCGTTTGTCGATTGGCTGGCCGTTTCGATCTGCGAATGGATGGATCTCAGCGCATTTTACGGCAACCAGCCGTTCCACCTGTTCGGATCACCGCTGTGGTTTTCGTTCTGCGATGCGACTGGCGGCTTTGTGCTGGGGGCGGCCATGGCGGTGTTCGTGCCGCACTTGCAGGGGGCAAGGCGGTTGTGGCTGCTGCTGCTCCCCAGTTTCACTTACGCTGCGACACTGGGATCGACCACTGCGCCTGTCTCGCTGGCGCTCAATTCAGGCTGGTCCACGCCGCTGGTATGGGCAGGTGGCGCGGCAACGATGGCGATGTGCCTGATCGTCATCCATGTTATCGCGCAAATGTCGCAAGGTCGACGCGAGGCAACTGCATGAAGCGATTTTCCGGGCGTGACTGGTGGTTCATCTTCCTGTTCGGCGCGATCTACATGTTCAATTTCATCGACCGGATGATCATCTCGGTTGTGGGTGAACCGATCCGCCAGGAATTCGGCCTGAGCGACTTGCAACTGGGAATCATGGGCGGGGTTGCCTTCGCGCTGTTTTATGGCGGCATCGGCATTCCGATTGCCCGGTTGGCCGAACGGGTGAGCAGGGTGGGCATTGTCGCGGTGGCAACGGCGCTGTGGTCGGCGATGACCATGCTCTCAGGCGCGGCGACCAGCTATGGGCATTTGCTGCTGGCCCGCATGGGCGTGGGCGTGGGCGAGGCCGGGTTCACCCCGCCGGTCGTTTCGATGATTGCCGACCGCTTTGATGCAGACAAACGCGCCACGGTGTTCTCTTTGATTGCGGTCGGGGTATCGGTGGGCGGCGCGGTGGGCGCGCTGGCCGGCGGCTGGATCGCGCAGACCCATGGCTGGCGGACCGCGTTTGTGGTGATGGGTGCGCCGGGATTGCTGCTGGCGGTGTTGCTGTGGCTGACCATTGCCGAACCCGCGCGCCGCAACGCCGCAGATCCCGCGCCGCCGCTGAAACAGGTGCTGAAACATGTCGGTTCCTCGCGTGCCTTCGTTGGCTTTACGGTCGGCAGCGGCATGGTGGCGCTGGTCGGGTTTGGGCTGAGCCTGTTCCTGATCCCGCTGTTGATCCGGCGGTTCGATTTTGACCTCAAGACTGCCGCGCTGGCCTTCGCGCTAACGTTCAGCATGGCCGCGGCGCTTGGCGGGGTTGTGGGCGGTTTGATTGCCGACCGGTTCGCGGCGCAGGATCACCGCCGCTATGGCCTGCTGCCAATCGGCAGTATCGCGCTGGCCATGCCATTGTATCTGGCGGCGATCTATCAGGACGATTGGCGGATGCTGGCGGGCCTGCTGTTTGCCTCGACATTCTGCCTGTATGCTTTCCTGCCCACGATCATGACCGTTACCCAGCGGCTGGTCGCCCCGCGGATGCGCGCCACTGCGTCGGCCATCCATGCCTTCGGGCAGACGGTGTTCGGGTTGGGGCTGGGTTCGGTCTTCCTTGGCGGGATGAGCGATTGGCTGGCGCGGCGGGCTTACGGTTCAGGTTACGCCGAGGCCTGCCTTGGAGCACAGGTGCAGACGGAGCTGTGCCGCGCCGCCTCTGGAACGGGTTTGCAATGGGCGATGCTACTGCTCGGCCTGTTTCTGCTGCTGGCCATTGGCTGCTACTGGATTGCCGCAAGGTCCATCGCCGGCGAAATCGCGGCGATGGAAGCGCCCCCGCGATCATGATCTCCGCCATCATGACATCCGGTTGATCCAGTCATCCAGCCGCGCCCAGTGATCGGCGCGGGTGCTGGCGAAGTTTTGGCAATGGGCTGCCCCGTCAAGCAAATCGAGTTCTACCGATTGCGATGCGCTGAAATAGGCCAGTTCCTTGGCAGGTGCAGGGCTGGTGTCGATCACGCTCTGCACCACCAGCACTGGCACGGCGATGCTGGCAGCCGCCTCGTGGACGATCCCCGGCGTCAGTGCATCGCGGCCCATGGTGACTGGGGTGGCCGAGGCATGGGCCTCGTCCGCTTCGATCAGCGCCAGTGGCACGTCGTCGGCATAAAACAATCGCCGCATCGGCTGGCGCGGGGTGGCCAGATAACCGCTGGGGATCAGGTCTGCCTGCAAGCTGGCGACATCAGTATCGCCCAGGATCATTGGCTCATTGGCCCAGCCGAGCACGGCAACCCGGTTCAGCGTGGGATGCGCGGCGGCCTGCGCGATGATCATCATACCGCCCATTGAATGGCCGACACCGGTAACGCTTACCGGCCCGGACCATTGTGCCACAACCTGCCGCAAGGCTTCGGCGTGGGCGGCGGCGATGATAGCTCCGCTCAGATCGCTCTCCGGTTCGGGCTTGCTGCTGTCACCCATGCCGAGCATGTCGATGGCCAGCACTGCCTTGCCTTGGGCAGTGAACCAGCGGGCAAAGCTGTAGCTGGGATCGGCAAATGCCGGGTTCCAGTATCCCCGCGTGTAGCCGCCGCCATGGACGGCGAACACCAATTGCTCGGGCGGGGCGTCCATGCCTTCGGGCAGGTGCAGCGTGGCGGCAATGTGGATTTGCTGGGTGAGGCCAGTAGCAGAGGTCACGTCCAGTATCATGTCAGTCGATTTCATCGCGCGTCGCTCCCTCTTGCGGATGGCAGCTTGGGCCGGGATGCTTGGCGTCCACCTGCCTTCCGGCAGGTTGCTGGCGGCAGATATCGGCAACAACCGCGCTAGGGAAAACAGGATGCCGATTATGGCCGATGATGGCCTCGAATGGGAACAACTGATCGAAGGCTTGCGTCCGCTGGGCGATGCTATGCGCGCACGCGTGCCTGCGCGGTTGCGCGGTGACGCCCAAGTCATTGCCGAAAGTATGCGGTTGTTGCTGGCGGGCATTACGCGGGCGACCACCGATGCGCTGGTGGGCGACCGGCGGCACCCGATGTTCGTCCCCGAACTCAACATCGCGCAGAACATTTTCCAGCCCAATGCCGATACGATCTACCTCTCGTGCCTGATCGAGCGCGGCGGCAGCTACATAATTCGCGGTGATCGCGGCACGGTGCGGATGGTTATTCTGGCGCTGATGGGGCCGGATACTTTGCGCACCGGGCAGCACCATCCACTGCTCGGCCAGATCGATTTTGACACGCTGACGGTGGACAGTGACGGCCGGTTTGAACTGGTGATCGCGCCGACGCGTCCCGCAGGCTACACTGGCGACTGGCACCAGCTTGATCCGCTGTGCGAGAAATTCATGGTCCGCATTGTCGGCTGCGACTGGGGCGTAGAGCGTGAGCCGCGTTTTGGCATTGCCCGGCTCGATGTGGACGAGGGCAAAGGCCGTCCGTCCGCTGCCGCGCTGCACCATGCGTTTGGCGAAATCCCCGGCATTGTCGGCGTGTGCGCGCTGGCGTTCCCAACCCATGTCGAGGAACTGCGCGATCAGGGCCACCTCAATGCGCTCAAGATATTCGATGTCTCGCAGATGTCGGGCCTGGTCGGACAATTCTATTACGAAGGCGCCTACGAACTGGCCGATGACGAGGCGCTGATCACCGAGGTCAAGGTTCCGGCCAGCTATCGCTATTGGTCGATCATCCTCACCAATGATCTGTATGAAACGACTGACTGGTATAATAACCAGTCCAGCCTCAACGACAAGCAGGGCGTAGTCGATAGCGACGGCGTGTTCCGCACGGTCATTTCCGCGCGCGATCCCGGCGTGCACAACTGGCTCGACACCTCGGGCTACGCCACTGGCGCGATCCAGGGCCGGTGGTTCGAGGCCAGCGAAAAGCCGATGCCGTCAATCCGCAAGGTCAAATTGGCGGAGGTGATGCAAAGCCTGCCTGCCGATACTAAATTGGTTAGTCCATCCGAGCGTGCCATTGCCCTGCGCAATCGCCGCCTTGCCGCGCAGATGCGCAAAATCTGGTAATTGGAGCATAGCATGAGCACTGCCACCCTTCCATCGCACGTCCCGCCTGAGCTTGCCGTGCGGCTTCCCTATTACGCCCGCGAGATCGTGAAGGATTGCCCGCAAGAAACCCTCATCCCCGAAATGCACCGCACCTTGGGGCCGATCACCTATGTCACCAACATCTTTCCCGGCGACAAGCCCGGCTGGCTGCTGACCGGGTATGACGATACGATGGCGATGCTGCGCGATGCCGATAACTACACCAAGAACGGCATGGGCCAGTGGTCACAAAGCATTGGCGAGAACTGGCTGGTGGTCCCGACCGAAGTCGATCCGCCGATGCACACCCATTACCGCAAGGCACTCAACCCCAGCTTCTCACCGCAGAAAATGGCTGCGATGAAGGATGATCTGCGCCGCCGCGCGACAGACCTGATCGACAAGTTCAAAGACCGCAAGGAATGCGATTTCATCAACGAATTTTCGGAACGCTATCCGATCTATATCGTGCTCGATCTGCTCGGCCTGCCGCAGGACCGGATGGCGGAATTCCTCATCTGGGAAAAGGACATGCTCCATTCCAACGATTGGGAAGTGCGCAGCGCTGCGGTTCGCCAGACAGTCGCATACCTCAAGGAAGAGATCGCCCTGCGCCGCGCGACCCCGCTGGATGATTACCTGACGCGCCTGTTCGATCACGAGGCCGAGGATGGCCGCAAGTGGAACGACGAAGAAGTGCTGGGCCACTGCTTCAACCTGTTTCTGGGCGGGCTGGATACGGTCACCACCATGCTCGGCAACATCTTCATGCACCTTGCGCGCTATCCCGAACAGCAGCGCGAACTGCGCGAACATCCCGACCGGATCGTGCTGGCGGTGGAAGAATTCCTGCGTGTTTACGGCCCGGTCACCGCCTTCCGCATCGCCGCGCGCGAGCTGGAAATTCACGGGCAGAAGATCATGCCGGGTGAATATGTCTCGGTCGCCACGCCGGTGATCAACCAGGACCCCAAAATGCATGATAGCCCGTCGCAAGTGCGGTTTGATCGTAAGGCCGCGCATGTGGCGCTGGGCGGGGGCATTCACAAATGCTTGGGCATGCATCTGGCCCGGTTTGAAATGCAGACCGCGCTGGAGGAACTGCTCAAGGCAATCCCGCAATTCCGCCTTAAGGATGGGTTTGAGCCGAGCTATTTTGTCGGCAACATCACCTTTGTGCCCAAGCTGGAATTGCAGTGGGATTGAAACGTTTAGACTGGGTGCATGTCGACCTGGAAACGTGACAGGCGCAAGGCGGCGATCTTCCATTCGCCGCCTTCGCGCCTGTAGCTTTCATGATACTGGCCATAGCCGGTGATCGAAGCCACGCCGGGGATGGGGGATTTGCCCGGCTGCCACACGACCCGGTCCTGCATCGCCCAGACACCTTGCGCCGAGTCCGGCCCGTCGAAAGTGATTTCGGGCGTGTGCACCTGATGGCTGGTGGCGGCGTCATCCACGGCAAAGCGAACCTGGCTAAGGATAGCAGGAATCCCGGTGATAGGTGGATTGCCGGTGTCCTGGCTCACATCCATCACCGCATCTTGGGTGAACAGTGCGGCGAAGCCAGCCCAGTCCTTAGTGTCCAGCATTCGGCAATAGCGCGCTTTCAGGCTGCGGATATTGTCCAGCGCCAGCAGGGTTTGCAGGGTTTGCGTTGCATCCATGGTAATCTCCTCAGGCGCAAGACTGCCCACCGTGCGAGGCGTCCGGCCCCTGCCTTCGGGCAGGTTGATTGCTTGCCGCATCGGCTGAAAGTTGCGACATTAACGAACATCCGGCACGAACACCCGGCACGAACACTCGGCAAGGAAACCAACATGACTCAGGAACCCGGCGCGCAGGCGCTGTTCGACAGGTTCGGCACCTACATTCTTCCCGGCCGGGTCGATGATCCGCGCCGCGGCATTGATGAGGCGATCGAGGCGGAACGCATCGGGCTGGGTGCGGTGTGGATCTCCGAACGCTTTGCGCTGAAGGAACCGGCGGTTCTGGCTGGCGCGGTGAGCGAGGCGACTTCCCGCATTCGCATCAACGCCACCTTTTATGCCACCATGCGCCACCCGCTGGTCACCGCCAGTATCGCCAATATGATGCAGGCAATGAGCGGCAACAGGTTCGGCGTGATGTTCGCCCGCGCGGTGCCAGCGTATATGAAAATGATGGGCGCGCCCGCCATCACCATGGAGCGGCTGGCCGACTACATCGGCATTTTCCGCCGGTTGTGGCAGGGCGAGAATGTCAGTTATGATGGGCTGCTGGGCACGTTTCCCTCGCTCAAGCTGACCGACTTCCACGATGGCCCCAAGCCGCCGATCATCTTCACTGCGATCGGGCCGAAAAGCCTGGAATTTGCCGGGCAATATTGTGACGGGGTGCTGCTCCACCCGTTCATTTCCCCCACCGGGGTGCGCAATAGTGCGAAGATCGTGCGCGATGCTGCTGAAAAAGCAGGACGCGATCCGATGAAAGTGCGGATATATCACAATATCATCGTCGCCCCTGATCTGCCCAAGGACGAGGAAGACGCCGTGGTGCGCGGGCGCGCGATCACCTATTTTGAGCTGCCCGGCTTTGGCGACCTGATTGTCGAGATCAACGAATGGGATAAGTCGGTGCTCGATCAGGTCCGCGCGCATCCCAAGATTGCCGGGTTGAACGGCAAGCCAGCCGATCAGGCCTATACCCGCGTCGAACTGGTCGATGTCGGGCAATTGTTGCCGCAACAGTGGATCGATGAAGGCGCGGCGGTGGGCACTGCGGCCCAATGCGCGGATCAGCTGATGGTTTACCTCGATGCCGGGGCCGATGAAATCCTGCTGCACGGCGCATCGCCCAAGGATATGGGGCCGCTGACCGCCGAACTGAAGCGGGCGCTGGCAGCAAAGGGCTTCTGACATGGCGCTGACCAAGGACGAAGTTCAGGCCCGCTTGCGCGACTGGCTGGAGGCAACAGTCAAAGGTTGGCGCAATGTCCGCTTGCGCCCGCTGGAAGTTTCGCTGGGATCGGGGTTTTCGGCGGAGATATTCTTCGTCGAGGTCGATTATGACGATGCCGAAGGCGCGCAGTCGCGCACTCTGGTGGTGCGCCGCCAGCCGACTGATTTTGAGGTCGTGCTTGGTTCCAGCCTCGAATTGCAGGGGCGGATGATGGCGGCGCTCGACCGACTGAAGCTGGCCCCGGTGCCAGACTGGATCGGGATGGAACTTGATCCATCGGTGCTGGGCAATCCCTTTTTGGTTATGGGCCGGGTTGATGGTCGGTCGGCCACACAGAATCCCAACTACAACACCAAGGGCTGGCTGGCCGATATGTCCCCGGAGCTGCGTGGAGAATCGTGGAAAAACGCGATCGAATCCTTTGCCCAGCTCAGCAAGATTGACTGGCAGGCCGATGGTTTTGCCTTCCTCGCCCGGGCTGAATGGGGCAAGCCGGGCCTGGACCAGTATCTCGGCCATATCGAGGCATGGTATCATGGCTGCCGCAAGGACCGGGTGATGCCGTTCGTCGATGCGGCGATTGCCTATATCCGGGCGCATGAACCCAGGGACACTTCGGTGAATGTGTTGTGGGGCGACAGCACTCCGTCCAACGTGATGTTCAATCCCGACGGCACAGTCAGCAGCCTGATTGATTGGGAACTGGCGGCGCTTGGTCCGTCCGAACTGGACCTTGCCTGGTGGCTGTATTTTGATGATCTGTTCAGCCGCCGGTTCGGCGCGGCCCGGCTGGAAGGCCTGCCGACCCGCGATGAAAGCATCGCCATCTGGGAAGCCGCCGCCGGACGCGCGGCGCAGCACCTTGAATATTATGACGTGGTGGTCGCGTTGCGCATGGCACTGGTGGTGGTCGGCGCGTTTGACCGGCAGGTTGGGGTCGGCAATATTCCGCCTGAGAACAAGTCGCTCAACGCCAATTTCATGACAACATACCTAGCCGAGCGCTTGGGAATGGAACTGCCCGAACTAGGGCCGGACTTCTACGCCTTTATGCAGAACCTGACTCCAGTTGATAAAAAAGGTGACTAGCCCAAACCACCCAGCCGATCATGCTGGCGGCGATGAAACCGTTGCGCTCACCGCGCAGGCGATCATTGATGCAGGGCCGATGGGCGGGTGGCAGATTGCCGCGATTGCCATAACAATACTGTTGAACGCGCTCGACGGATTTGATGTCATGTCGATCAGCTTTGCAGCACCGGGCATCGCACGAGAATGGGGCGTGCCGCAAAATGTCTTGGGTTGGGTCTTGTCGATGGAACTCATCGGAATGGCGGTCGGCTCTATCCTGCTCGGCGGCTTGGCCGACCGGATCGGGCGCAGGCCGACGATTCTGGGTTGCCTGATTATCATGACGGCAGGCATGATCCTTGCTGCTCAATCAACCGATGTGGTGCAACTTTCAGCCTGCCGATTGCTGACAGGCTTGGGCATTGGCGGAATGCTTGCCTCGTTGAGTGCCACTGTGGCTGAGTTTTCAAACGCCCGTTTTCGTAATCTGATCCTGCCTTTGATGGTGATCGGCTATCCCTTGGGGGCCTTTTTTGGCGGCCTAGGCGCGCGCGAATTGTTGACTGGTGGTGATTGGCGCAATGTCTTTTATCTCGGGGCGGGCCTGACAGGCTTGTGCTTTCCGCTCGCTTGGTGGCTGATGCCGGAATCGCCAGGCTGGTTGAATGCGAAACGCCCCGCCAATGCCTTGTCGCGGATCAACGCCGTCCTCTCACGGTTCGGATTGCCCCAAGTGGCGGATTTTCCCGCTGCGGAGAAGATCGTGCAGCGGGCGGGATTGATCGAGATTTTCAGCCCGGCCCTGATCCGTTCAACAATCTTGCTGACACTCGCCTATCTCACACATGTCACCGCCTATTATTACTTTGTGAAATGGATACCCAATCTGGTCGTGGACCTTGGCTTTGAACCAAGTGCGGGGGCGGCGGTGTTGACCAACGCAATGTTGGGCGGTGCGATTGGCGGTGGGGTTCTGGGGCTGGTGGCGCTCAAGATATCTATGCGTTGGGCTACTATCATCGCCCTTGCCGGAGCCTTCGTGATGCTCAACATTTTCGGCACGGGTAATCCCGATCTGGAATGGCTGGGATGGATTGCGGGGCTCACCGCGTTCTTCTCCAACGCGGCGGCAGTGGGATTTTACGCGCTCCTGGCCTCGGCCTTCCCGCCGCAGGTGCGCGCTACGGGCACGGGTTTCGCGATCGGCTTTGGGCGAGCAGGCGCGGCCATGGGGCCCGCGCTGGCGGGCACATTGTTTGCCGAAGGCTTCGGGATGCAGGCAGTTTCCCTGATCATTTCGACAGGATCGTTGCTGGCCATATTCGCCATATTGCTGGTGCGAATGCCATCTGAGCGAGCGGCGGGCTGATGGGCATTTTCACGCACAATTGTGTCGGCACCAATGATGTCGAGCGAGCGGGGCGGTTTTACGATGCGGCTTTGGCTCCACTCGGGATCAGGCGGCTCGGCAATTTTCTCGAACAGGGGCTGTCCTACGGAGCAAGGGCGGCCGAGTTTCTGGTCCTCAAGCCGCTCGATGGCTCGGTCGCGGCTGCTGGCAATGGTGCGACTTTCGGGTTCAAGGCGCCGGATCGCGGTGCTGTTGATGCATTTCATGCCGCTGGGTTGGCAGCGGGCGGCAGCGACGAGGGCGCACCCGGCCCGCGCGCGGCGGTGCCCAATGCCTATGGCGCTTACCTGCGTGATCCGGATGGCAACAAGGTCTGCGCCTATTGCTTCAAACCGCCTGAGGTTGAGTAGGGGCCAGAGCGGCGATGCCGTTGTCCACGACGACAATTCCGGTTTCCACAGCTGTCGCCCGAAAGTGCAGGGCTTCGCCTTCGCGCCAGATGTGGGTGCAAATCGTGTCACCGGGATAGACCGGGGCGGTGAACCGCAGAGCGATTTCCGTAAGGCTTGCCGCAATGCCGCCGCCACAAGCGTGGATCAGGGCGCGGGCCATCACTCCCATGGTCGAAAGGCCGTGCAGGATCGGCCGGTCCAGCCCGGTGCTGCGCGCAGTGGCCGGATCGATGTGCAGCGGGTTACGGTCGCCGGACAGGCGATAGATTGCCGCCTGCGCGAGCGAAATGGGCAGGGTGATGGCATAATCCGGATCGCGCTGCGGCACTGGCGGCAACGGATCGCCCTCCAGTTCACGCGGCCCGCCAAAGCCGCCGGCGCCGCGAATGACCCAGGTTTCGATTGATTCTGCCACCAGCGTTCCGCCTAGCGTGCGCAATTGCTTGGCTGCGCGTAGCAGGGCAGGCTTACCGTGGCCTTTATCGGCCAGCCCGATCACTTGTGTATCGCCGATCAGCGTTCCTGCCGGATCCAGCGGCACATGCACCACCAACCGCTGTTCGCCGTGGAGGATATTGAGCCAGTCCAGTCCGGCCTTGGGGTCCATTGCCCAGAACCCCGGCGTTCCCAGCACCATGGCCATGGTCGGCAGCACCTGCAAATCGCGTTCAAACAGGAATGCCGTTTCGTCAATTTCTGCGCACAATCCGGCACCGACTCCCAACGCATAGAGGATCGCATCGCGCGGGTCATAATCATCGCGGGTTTGCGGGACGGTGTAGGTGCGCAGCCGTTCGACATCGAGCGGGGCTGTCATCGCGAAAATGCCTTGCGCAGCGCGCGCACATTGTCGTCATCGGCGCGCCTGGCGACGGTGGTTTCTTTCGCCATGCGGAAACCGTGGAAAGCGCCGGGATAGACGACCAGCTCTGCCGAAACGCCCGCGCGGATCAGCCGCGCGGTGTATGTCAGGCATTCATCGACGAACAGATCCAGCGCGCCGACCATGATATAGGCTGGCGGCAGCCCGGCCAGATCGCTCGCCCGCGCCGCCGAAGCGTAGGGGGAAACAGACTCGGCCAGATAGGCCTCACGGCAGAACTCGCTGTTCGCCGCCGTCCAGATGAATTCGCCGGTGAATGGATTGGGCGGATCGGGCCGCCGGTCATCCAGACGCGGCATTTCCAGATGCTGGAACGCGATGGCATATTCGCCCCGATCGCGCGCCATCAGGCAAAGACAGGCCGCCATCGCACCGCCCGCGCTTTCGCCGCTGACCGCGATCCGGGCGCGGTCGATGCCCAGCTCAGCGGCGGATTGGTGCAACCAGCGCAAGGCGGCATAGGCATCGTCCATTGGCCCGGGAAACGGGGTTTCCGGAGCGAGGCGATAGTCAACTGACAGCACCAGGCAACCCAGTTCCGCTGCCCAGCGCATCAGCTGCGGCTGGTTCATTTCGGGTATGCCAAGCACATGGCCACCACCGTGAAAATGCAGGATCGCCGGGGAATTGCCGGGCAGGGTAACCGGCTTGACAACCAGGCAGCGGATCGACCGATCACCATCGCCCGAAGGAATGAACACCGTGCGGCAGGTCACCGCCAGTTCGGGCAGCGGCTGCGCGGTGAGCATGGCCACGATGCCGTCGCGGACGGCGGGCAGAATTTCCCGCGTCAGTTGCATCGGGGGAAAACTGTCAAGCAGCGGCAGCAGCTCGGGATCGACGAGGTGGCGGGTCGAAAGGGAAGTCACTGTGCCACCTTCAAGGCCTGTATCATCATGATCTGTCGGTTCCTTTGTGGGTGCCGTGTGGGTGTTCTGGGTATGCTGGTGGCACAGGCCCGCCCGGATGGCCGCCTGCCATCAGACAGGGTGCTCGCAGCCCAAGGTCTTGCAGCAGACCGCAGATCACTGCAACATTGCCAGCATCGCGCCACCCTGAAAGCATCGAACATGGATGACAAACAGCGCCATTCCTCGGCCGTAACACTAGACCGGATATTGACGACTGCGCGCGATGCTTTCGCCGAACATGGTTTCGAGGGGGCACGGCTGGACCACATTGCCAAGGCAGCAGGCGTGACCAAGCAGCTGGTCTATCACTATTTCAAGACCAAGGAGGAACTCTATGGTGTGGTTCTGGACCGGGTCTCCGAAGAAGTCCTGACCATGCTGGACAGTCCAGATTATGATCTGTTGCCGCCAGAAGAAGCTGTTCGGCGCCTGATCGCGCGGATTATTCAGGCCTATGTCGAACGGCCTTACATCATTGGAATGACTGTCGATCAGGGGCTGCACAAGGGCGAGCATATCTCGCGCCGATCCCAATACATGCCAGCAGTGCGCAGCTTTGTGTCCCAACGGATCGCGCCGATGCTGGCGCGCGGCACGGCAGCAGGGGTGTTTCGGCCGGATATTGACCCCAGGTTGTTCTACTGGTCGATCTTCGCGCTATCGACGGCCGCCTTCACCCAAAATTGGGCGATGGCGCAAAGTTCAGGCATCGACTTTTCCAGCGAGGACGGGATCGGCCTGTGGCGGGATCACGTGACCAGCTTTGTGCTCCAGGCGATCCAGCTGCCCACTTTACCGCGTTAAAAAAGCCGCACTTCCTGTTTCGCCCGGCAAGCGTAGCATGATTGCCAAGCCCGCAATGTGGCATTGGAAGAGGAAAAGTCATGGCATCGTATATCGTCGGCGTACTCAGCAAGCATAATCTTGCGCGTTATCAGGACTATGCAATGGCGGGCTATCGCCTGATCGATGGCGTCGAGGTGGAGGTGGCGATGGCAGAGGCACCAGACGTTCAGGAAGGGAGTTTCCCCGGCACATCCATCATCATCATGAAATTTGCCGACGATGATGCGGCGGCAAAGTGGTATGCCAGCGAAGGCTATCAGGAAGTGATCCCGATCCGCCACGAATCGGCGGACACCCATTTCGTCGTCACCTTCAAGTCCTGAGCGGGAGGGCAAAGCAATGGCTACGTTCAAACACCTGTTCAGCCCGTTCAAGATCGGCTCGCTGGAACTTCGCAACCGCGTCTTCATGTCGCCGCACGGCATGGTTGGGCTGGGGATCGGCACCGATGCACAGGTCGGCTATTTCGAGGCCCGGGCCAAGGGCGGTTGCGGCTTCATGGTTATTGCCAGCTGCCAGGTAGTGCCCGCGCCGCAGGTTCCGCCGAACTGGTTCATCGAAGCCTATAATCGCGAGCATATCCCGGCGCTTCGGCGCATTATTGATGCGGTGCATCAGCACGACACAAAAATCGTCGTGCAGGGCGTGTGGATGCAGGCTGACCCGAGCACCGGACAGGCCTCAGGCTTGGCCCCGCACACCGTTCTGAGCGACAGCCAGCCGCGATCGATGACTGTGCCCGAGATCAAGGCCCTGATCGAAGCCCACATCGTTGCCGCGCAACATGCCGAGGAGGCCGGGGCCGACGGCTTCGAATTCCCCATCGGCGGTGGCGCCGGGCTGCAAAGTTTCACCTCGCCGCTGTATAACAAGCGGACCGACGAATACGGCGGCAGTCTGGAAAACCGGATGCGGATGGTGATGGAAATCATCGCTGGCATCCGCGAACGATGCCGCCCGGACTTCGTGCTCGGGCTTGCCGTCAATGCGGACGATTCGACGCTGGGCGGCGAGGGGATGAGCGAGGGGCTGGCGATCTGCTCGCTGTTGTCAGACAGCGGCAAGGTCGATTGGCTGCGCATCACTGCCCGCGGCCAGAAGCCGCAGATGACCCATTTCCATTACCCGTCGTCCTATCTCGGGGAGCAAGGCACCCACGTCTATGCGGCGGCGCAAGTGAAGCAGGTGGTCAATATCCCGGTGGTCAGCGGTGGGCGCATCCTGAATGCGGAGTACGGCGATCAGCTGATCGACGAGGGCAAGGTCGACATGATCTTCGTCGCCCGGTCGGTGATCGCCGATGCCGAATGGCCCAACAAGTCACGCGACGGCAAAACGGCCGAAATCCGCGCCTGCATCGGCGATCTGGAAGGATGTTTCCTGCGGTCGTGCATCGGCCATCCGGTCGGCTGCACGGTCAATCCCGAAATCGGCAGTGAGCATCTGCCCCCGCTCGTTCCGGCAGCAGTGATCAAGCGCGTGGTGATTGCAGGCGGCGGCCCGGCGGGGATGCAGGCGGCGCTGGTTGCCGCGCAACGCGGACACAAGGTGACCTTGCTGGAAAAATCGGGCGTGCTTGGCGGTCATGTAACCTTGCAGGCGAAACTTCCAGGCCTCGAAGACCGCAGCGACATTATTCGCTGGCTGCAATTGCAGCTGAACAAGTTCCCGGTCGATATCCGCCTGAATACGGAGGCAACTCCGGCCTTGATTGCTGAACTTGGGGCCGATGCGGTGATCGTCGCCACAGGCGCGCGCTATGCCCGCAACGGGGTCAGCAAGAACCAGTTGGCACCTGTTCCGGGTGCTGATCTGGCGCATGTGCTGACACCGGAGGACGTGTTGCTCGACAATGCCCGCATCGGCCAACGAATCGTGGTCTATGACAACACCTCCTACGAAGTTGGCCCCGGGATTGCCGAATTGCTGGCCGATCAGGGCAAGGAGGTGATCTTTGTCACTGTCGATAGCGGGCTGGCCATGTCGGTCACGGAAATCGGGATCAACAAGGTGATCGCCAAGCGCCTGTTGCCCAAAGTCTCGTTCAGGCCACAAACGGTGATCAGTGCCATTGATCCGGCGAATGTTTCGCTGTTGCACCTCTATACAGGTGAGGTCACGGTGCTGGAGAATATCGACAACACGATCCTGGTCACTTCCAAGCCGCCGGAGGAGAAACTGTTCCACGAATTGGTCGGCAAAGGTTGTGAGGTTCACCTGATAGGTGATGCAAGAGAGGCACGGTGGAGTGTCTTTGCAACAGATGAGGCGATCAAGGATGGTAGGCGGATTGGCCTGATTGTGTAGCTTTTTCTCGATATTATACTGCTATAACAAATTGATATTGGCAATTCGCCGATTATGCACGATATTCGCACCCCCTGCCGATAGATAGGTGTTAGCGGGCGTCTCGCCCTATCAAACGACAATCAAGCAGAGGAACCGGGCGCGAGTGTGCCTGAAACATCTGTGCACAAAAACCGCCATGGCAGTAGGCAAAATCGCCTGCCTGGCGAAATCGGGAGGTAACTGAATGCATTTTCTTCGCACACGCAACGCCTTGCTCACGGGCACGGTCCTGTCACTTGGCGTAATGTTCAGCGCACCAGCGCTGGCCCAGGAAGCAGCCGAAGAACAGGCGACCGGCATTGACCAGATCGTGGTCACTGCCCGCCGGACATCGGAAAACATGCAATCGGTGCCAGTCGCCGTTACCGCGCTCAATGCAGAAGCGCTTGAAGACCGTCAGGTCTTTTCGGTAACCGACCTTGCCCGCACCGCGCCCAGCCTGACGATCAGCACCGGCGGCACAGGGCCGTCTTCGATCGTTTATCTGGCCATTCGTGGGCAAGCCCAGAACAGCCCGAACTCGCTGTCCGATTCGTCGGTCGGTATCTATATTGACGGAGTTTATGTTGCCCGCCCGATCGTCGGCAA
>CAMDSM010000050.1 GCA_945906905.1 Altererythrobacter xiamenensis
GTCTTGGTTGGTAAAGCGCCAGAACAGGGTGCGAGCGGGTAGGGCGGCCCCGGCGATGGCGCGGGTGATGTCCACCCCGTCGCTTGGATAGTCCGGGTGAGCCGCGCCGCCAGCCGCCGCCAGAAAGGTCGGCAGCCAATCCATCGTCATCACTTGCGCCTGGCTGGTGGAACCGGCCAGCGCCACGCCCGGCCAGCGCACCAGGCACGGCACACGCAATCCGCCTTCGAGCAGCTCGGTCTTGCGCCCGCTGAACGGCCACATCTTGGAAAACCGCTCTCCGCCGTTGTCTGAGGTGAAGACCACGATGGTGTTGTCGGCCAGCCCCAGCCGCTCAAGCGCCGTGGTCAGCTTGGCGACGTTGTGATCCATATTGACCATCATCGCCGCATAAGTGGCCATGTCGCCGCCGTCCCAGTGCTGGATCGGCATCGGATCATCGGTGATCGCCTTGAGCCGGGCACTCTCCGCCTGATCATCTGGCCCCATCCACGGCCAATGCGGAGCGGTGAAATTGAGATGGAGGAAGAACGGCGCGTCATCCCCGGCCATATCCTCCAGCACCTGAACCGCCCGGTCACCCAACAGATCGGTCAGATAACCGACGCGTTCGATATTGGTTTCGCCATCCCACAGGTCGCCCACGCCGTTGAGCTCATGGGTGAAATAGTCCACCCCGCCGCCGCGAATACCCCAGAAGCTGTCATAGCCGCTTTGCAGCGGGCAATAGGCGGGCAGATCGCCCAGATGCCACTTGCCGACCAGCGCCGTGCGGTATCCGGCAAGGCGCAGCAGCGATGGCAGCGTAGGATGCGCGGTCGGCAGGCCAATGGCGCGACCTTGCAGCGGTTCCTCCAGCCCGATCGGCAGGCGATACTGATAGCGCCCGGTCATCAGCGCCACCCGCGTGGCGGTGCAGACGGCGGAATTGGCATAGGCCTGGGTGAAGCGCACACCATGGGCGGCCAGCGCATCAATCGCGGGCGTGGCATAGTCCTCTCGGCCATAACACGACAGGTCCGCCCAGCCGAGGTCATCGGCCATGATGAAAACGATATTTGGCTGCTTGCTCATCCGGTTAGCCGCCAGCCTGCACCAGCTCCACCTCGTGCCCCTGCGGCGTAAACAGCAGGCACACGCGCACGCCGGGAGCCACTTCGGTGATCGGCATGGTCAGCCGCGCACCCGCCGCCAGCGCGCTTTCCAGTGTGGTGACGATATCATCGCAACTGAACCCCACCGGGCCATGCGCCGTGCCCACGGTCAGCGCGGTGATCGGCTTGGGCTGCACCAGCATCAGGCTCAGCCCGCTGTCCTCGCCCGGTAACGACAGGATCTGCTCGAAAAAGGTCGGCTCGTCATAGGTGCCGCGCACCTCGAAACCGAAAGCGCTGCGCCAGAATGTCAGCGCGCCGTCCATGTCAGAGGTGTTCAATTTGATGAAACTCAGGCGGATTTGGTTATCTGGCACGGGCTTCTCCTTCAGGCTCGCGACCCTAGCTGCGCAAAGCCCTTTTGCAATTGTTGAAATTCTCGGGCAGTGGGGCCTGACGATGATCAAGCGCGCTTTGCAGAACACCGGTTGGCTGATGGGGGCGCGTGGAATCAATGGCGTGCTCAGCCTGGGCTATCTGGCCCTCGCCACCCGCGCGCTGGGCGTATCGGATTTTGGCCAGTTCATCCTTGCGGTCACTTTTGCCAATGCCCTGGCCGGGATTTCGCAGTTCCAGACCTGGCAGACCGTGGTCCGCTGGGGGCAGAGCAAGGAAACCTTGCCCGACGCGACCGGTTTCGCACTTGCGCTCGATGCCCTGACCATCGCCGTGGGCATCGTTGTCGCCGGGTTGATCCTGTGGTTTGCGGGCGACTGGCTGCCGCTGCCGGGCTGGCTGCGGCTGGAAACCTTCGCCTATACCTGCGTGGCGTTGTTGTGCATCCGCTCCACGCCCACGGGCATCCTGCGCCTGCATGACAAGTTCGCCAACGCCGCCGTGGCCGATGCCGTGACCTCGATCGTGCGCATTATCGGCGCGGCGTGCGCGTTTTTCCTGTCCAACAACATCGAAGGTTTTCTGCTTGCCTGGGCCGCAGCCGAAGTGGTGACGTCCGCCACCTACTGGCATTACGCGCGCCAGACGCAGCCGCTGTTCTGGCGCCACATCAGCCTGCGCCGCATTCCGGCGCGCAACGAAAGGGCCTGGGCCTTTGTTATCGGCACCTCGCTTTCGGGGATGCTGTCGATTTCCTCGCGTCAGGTGCTGGTGCTGCTGATCGGCGGGCTGGGCGGGCCTGCGCTTGCGGGTATCTATCGGGTGGCGGCGCAATTGGGTGAAGGGCTGCTGAAACTGGCGCAGGCGCTGCTGCGGGCGACTTACCCCGAACTGGTCCGCTCGCCCGAGGTCGCCCGTTCGATTGCCGGACGAATCGCCAAGATCGCGATTGTCACCGGGCTGGCGGCGGTGGTCCTGTCATTGATCGCGGGCCGCTGGCTGATCGGGATCATTGCCGGGCCGGACTTTATCACTGCCTATACCCCGATGATCCTGCTTTCGGCCGCCGCCGCAATCGAGCTGGGCGGAGCCAGTATGGAGGCGCTGATGGTGGCGCGCGGGCGGGCTGTGACCAACTTCTGGCTGCGAGCCGTGCCCACCGCAGGCGCGCTTGGTGCGCTGGTGTGGCTGGTGGATATCCACGGCCCGGCTGGCGCTGGCATGGCGGTGCTGGGGGCCAGCGTGCTGACAGTGACCGGTCTCTATTTCGCCACCCGCAAGGAAGGCGGCAAGCCCGTGCACGCGGGCTAGCACTGGCTGGGGCGGCAGGATTGTCCTCGCCCTGCGGGCTCGTTCGTCTTCGACTCCGAACCTAAAGGTTCGAACCCTGCGCGGGCCTTGGTTTTAGGCAGGCACTGGCTGGGGCGGCAGGATTCGAACCTGCGAATGCCGGCATCAAAAGCCGGTGCCTTACCACTTGGCGACGCCCCAACAGCGAGCCGCCCATATAGAGCGAATGATCCATATGGGAAGGGGGCGATTTGCCTAAAGCACGTCAGGCCGCGTGCGCACCGGATTGAACAGGCTACGGTCTTCCACCGCGTCAAAATCGGCAGCCGAATGGCGCTCTGCCATGGCTTGCGAATTGACCAGCCGCCCCCGGATCGCACCGGGGCGCTGATCGATGGCGCGGACCCAGCGGGCGACGTTCTGATATTCGTCGAGCGAGAGGAAAATATCGCAGCGATTGTAGGCCCCGTGGAACAGGTTGCCGAGCCAGGTATAGGCAGCGATATCGGCCACGGTGTAATCCCCGCCTGCCAGATATTCGGTTTTGCCCAGCTGCTGATCGGCGACATCGAACAGGCGCTTGGTTTCCATCGCATAGCGGTCAATCGGATATTTGTAGCGTTCAGGGGCATAGACATAGAAGTGCCCGAAGCCGCCGCCCATGAACGGCGCGCTGCCCATCTGCCACATCAGCCAGCTGAGGCATTCTGCCCGTGCAGGGTTGGTTTTGGGCAGCAGGAAATCGAACTTTTCCGCCAGATGCAGCAGGATCGCCCCGCTCTCGAACACCCGGAACGGCGTGGGGCCGCTGCGATCGAGCAGGGCGGGGATCTTGGAATTGGGGTTGAGATCGACAAAGCCCGATCCGAACTGGTCGCCGGCAAAGATCTTGATCAGCCAGGCATCATATTCCGCTTCCGAAAAGCCCGCCTCGAGCAGCTCCTCGAACATGATCGTCACCTTCACCCCATTGGGCGTGCCGAGCGAATAGAGCTGGAACGGATGCGCGCCGTGAGGCAGCACAACGTCGCTGCGCGCACCGGCGGTCGGGCGGTTGACGGCGGAAAACTGCCCGCCATTGTCCGCGTCAACGGTCCAGACCTTGGGCGGGGTGTAAACATCAGACATCGGCGCGCTCTCCTCAAGACGTGTCGGCGATGATGGTTGGCGCTGGGCCATGGGGCAAGCAAGCGAAACTTGGGACGGGTGCGGTTTGCCTTGCTCACCCTTTGCCCTGTGTTAGCCTGCCACGAAGGGCAGGAGATTTCAGGATGGTGGATTCGCGCGCATTCGGGCAGCATTTTGACAGTCTCGATGCGGTGATCGGCTGGGGCCATGATGTTATCTTCGGCACGGCGGTGATTGTGCTGGCGAACCGGGCGGGGGTTACGGCGCGGCTGCTTGCTGGCCCTGCCACGGCGGTGGAATTGGCCCAGCTGGCCGCGATCCCGGCAGACAAGATGGCGCGGATGCTCGATTTCCTGCTGGCGCACGAAGTGATCGCGCGCGGGCGAGAAGGGGCTTTCATGGCCACGGCGCGAACCGCCATCATGCTGGAGGCGGCCGACTTTTTCACCATCACCGAATTTACCAACGCGGCTGGGCCCCAGCTGTTGCCCGCCTTGCAGCAAGGGATCACCCCGTTTGCGGCGCGCTATGGCGTTCCGGTGTTTGACCATTTCCACGCCCATCCCGAAGATGCGGCGAAATTTGGCAAGTATATGGGCCTGATGACAAGGCGGGTGGAGCAGTTCATCTTCCGCCAGCACCGCTTCGGGCCGTTCGCCACCGTGGCCGATATCGGCGGCAGCATGGGCGATCTGCTGCTGGCGACCTTGCGCGAATATCCCATCGCACGCGGCATATTGTTCGACCGGCCCGACGTTGTGGAACTGGCCCGGCCCGCGATCACTGCGTCGCCGCTGGCCAAACGGGTGGAGATTGTCGGCGGCAGTTTCTTTGAGCAGGTGCCCGCCGCCGATCTCTATATGCTCAAGCAAATCCTGCACGATTGGGACGACCACGAATGTCGCGAAATCCTGGCCTGCATTCGCGCCGCCATGAATCCGGGCGCAAGGGTGGCAATCATCGACCATGTGCTGAGCGACGTTCCCGAACCCAGCGAAAGCCTCAGCACTGATATCGCGATGATGGTGTGGGATACCGGGCGTGAGCGTAAGCTGGGTGAATTTTCCGCGCTATTCGCCGCATCCGGCTTCCGGATTGATCGGCGGACCCCCAATCCCAATGGGCATAGTGTGATTGAGCTGGTGTTGGGTTAGCCCGCTACCGCTTCCCACTGGCCAATCGCCGCCGCCTGACCGTGGCGCTGGCCGTGTTCGTCAAGCAGGTTCCAGATCACCGCATCCTTGATTGTAAAGCGCGTGCCATCCGCCGCGATGCGGACGCCGGAATAGCCCTGCACCACATTCTGCGCCTCAAGCCGGGTGAATATCCGCGCCCGCTCCTCGCGCAAGTCGGGTTCGGCGCTTTCGTGGCTGGGCAGGTCGATGAATTGGGCGGCACTCATGCGGAACAGGCTGAGGCCTGCGCGGTTGGCGTAGAAGAAGCGCGGCACCCCTTGCGTCCCATGCGCCACCACGGCCACTGGCGCGGTCCACAGGTCGCCTGAGCACAGCTGCTGGCCAGTAAGCCGGGCGAAGCTCTCGCCAATCAGCGCCAGCCGCTCGCCTGCGCTGTGCTCCATTGTTGTGCGGTCATCCATCCCCGTGCAATAGCGCCGCCGCCTCTTGCGGCAAACCCCGTTTTTGCCCATCAGGCTTGGCACAACAGGAGCCACGCACTTGGGTTACACGGCAGACATCATCGTAGTGGGCGGCGGATCGGCGGGAATGGCCATGGCCACGCGGCTGGCTGAGGGTGGCAAGACGGTGTTGCTGGTCGAAGCGGGCAAGAGCCACCGCGATCTGCGCTCCTACGTGCCCGCGCTGATGGCGGGCATGGTCCACACGCCCGGTTTTGACTGGATGTATAGTGCGCAGCCTGATGCCAGCGTGGGCGGGCGTCCGGATGTGTGGCCCGCCGCCAAGCGCCTCGGCGGGGGCAGCGCGATCAATGGCATGATGTTCATTCGCGGCCATGCCTATGACTACGATCACTGGGCCGCACTTGGCGCGCGCGGCTGGGACTATGCCAGCGTGCTGCCGTTCTTCCGCCGGCTGGAGGATAATGAGCGTGGGCCGGATGAATGGCGCGGGCAGGGCGGGCCGATCAGTGTTTCCGAAGTGCGCAGCGACTATGCGGTCACAGCTGACTGGATCGCGGCGGCGCAGCAGGCGGGCTACCACCGCTCGGCTGACCTGAACGGCGAGGTGAGCGAGGGAGTGGACACCATCCAGCTGTCGCAGCGCAACGGCCTGCGCAGCTCCACCGCCGCTGGATATCTGGCCAACAAGCCGCTGGGCCTCGAACTGATGCTGGAAGCCCAAGTGCTGAAAATCGAAACCGCCAATGGCCGCGCCACTGGCGTTACCGTGCGGCGCGGGGGCGAGGTGTTGTCGCTGACGGCGCGTGACGGCGTGGTGCTGTGCGCGGGCGCGCTCAATTCGCCGCGCCTGCTGATGCTGTCGGGGATCGGCCCTGCCGCGCATCTGGCTGAGCATGGGATCGGGATGGTGGTCGATGCCCCCGGAGTGGGCCAGAACCTGCAGGAACATTCCGGCGTTCATCTGGTCAACGAAGTTTCCGCCCACACGCTGAACGATGATTCGCGCGGGGGTGCAGGGCTCATGAGCCTGCTCAAATTCCTGTTCACCCGGCGCGGCGCCTTGACCACCGGGATCGGCCATGCCCAAGCCTTCGTGCGCAGCCGAGAGGGCCTGCCCGCCCCCAATCTGCAACTGGCCTTCAGCGCCTTTGCTTTCGACATCACCCCCACGGGCAATCTGGCATTGCGCCCGCAAAGCAGCGTTTCCACCTTCGTGGCGCTGATGCGGCCTGAAAGCCGTGGCCAGATCACCCTTGCCAGCAATGACCCCGATGCCGCCCCGCTGATCCACCACCAGCTGCTGGGGGTGGAGGACGATGCCGCGCAACTTGTCGAAGGGTTGCAGATTGCCCGCGCGATCATGGGCCAGCAGGCCATCGCCGGCCAGGTGACCAATGAAGTGCGCCCCGGCGCGGCGGCGGATAGTGCCGAGGCCCTGCGCGGTTATGTTGGCATGGCGACGATCCCGATGTTCCATCCGGTCGGCACGGTAAAGATGGGTTCGGGCGACGATGTCATGGCCGTGCTTACCTCCGATTGCCGGGTGAAGGGGCTGGACGGCCTATGGGTGGCCGATGCCAGCATCATGCCGCGAATTCCTCAAGGCAACACCAACGCCACCTCGATCATGATTGGCGAGCGGGCGAGCGCGCTGGTGTTGGCCGCACTGTAACACTCCCGTCACATTGATCGGCTCTTGCGCAAGGTCTGAGGCGCGGCATCGAGTCGCGCCGCACGCGGAACCACAGCCTTGCGCCCATACGCCATCCTCGCCGCCCTGCTCACCTTGAGCGTGTCCCCTTCCGCTCATGCGGGCGAAGTGGCGGGCAAAGTGTATGACCAGCGCGGCGCACCTGCCGCTGGCGTTGTGCTGGCGCTGGGCGATGTGCAAGTGGTGAGCGGAGCCGATGGCACCTATGCCTTCGCCGATGTCGCAGCGGGCGAACACATGATCGCAACGGGCCATCAGCAAGTGGCTGTTACCGTTGCAGCCGAGGGCACCGTCCGGCGCAACCTGTTCCTGTTGGGCCGCTCCGCCGCACGAGTGATGGCGGGCGAGACCGTGCCTTCGCCGACAAGCGAACCAGCGCTGGCCGCAACCTTCCGCCTCGCCGATGCAATGCCGGAGGACAGCGCCACGCAAGTCGGCGTGGCGTGGCGGTGGAACGATCTCGACGGGTGAGCGCGTTCGGGGATGCCGAAACGCCTCCCAACCCATCACCCCAACCGCATAACCCACCCATGCCGATCTGCCACAGCCCCGCGCTGGATATCCACCAGCCGCGCTTTCAGTTTGCCGGTCAACTGCCCCGGCCCACCCGAACCGATGGTGAAATCGTGGTTGCGGCCGGCCACGTGGCCCACCGGAGTCACCACGGCGGCAGTGCCGCAGGCGAAGCTCTCCACCAGCCGCCCGCTGGCTGCATCGTCGCGCCATTGGTCGATGCTATAGCGTTCCTCGCGCACGGCCAGGCCTTCCTCGCGGGCCAGCGTCAGCAGGCTGTCGCGGGTGATGCCGGGCAGGATTGTGCCCGATAGTGGCGGGGTGATCAGGCTGCCGTCGTCGAACACGAAGAACAGGTTCATGCCCCCCAGCTCCTCGATCCAGCGGCGCTCCTCGGCATCGAGGAACACCACCTGATCGTGGCCTTTGGCAAAGGCCTCGCCCGTGGGCACCAGGCTGGCGGCATAGTTGCCACCGCACTTGGCCGCGCCGGTGCCGCCGGGGGCCGCGCGGGTATATTCGCTCACCCACACGCTCACCGCCGGAGCGCCGGACTTGAAGTAATTCCCCGCTGGGCTGAGGATCACCACGAACTTGTAAGCCTTGGCCGGACGCACGCCCAAAAATGCCTCGGTCGCGAACATGAAGGGGCGGATATAGAGTGATCCGCCATCGACTTGCGGGAACCAGTCGGCATCCTGCAGCACCAGCTGGCGCACGGCATCGACGAACAGCTCCTCGGGGATTTGAGGCATCGCCAACCGTTGGGCCGAGGCGTTGAAGCGGCGGGCGTTCTGGTCCGGGCGGAACAGGGCCATCGATCCATCGGCGAGGCGATAGGCCTTCAACCCTTCAAAGATCTCCTGCGCATAGTGCAGCACGGCCGCCGCCGGATCGAGCGCAATGGGGCCGCGCGGGCCGAGCGTGGCATTGTGCCAGCCTGCGTCCTCGCTCCAGTCGATCACCACCATATGATCGGTGAACACGCGGCCAAAGCCCGGATCGGCAATGGTGGCTTCGCGCAGATCGGCGGGTGTGGGGGCCGGGTGCGGCAGGCGGGTAAGCGCGGGAAGATCGGCGAGCGACGCCATTAATGCGAATCCTTACAAGAACCGTGGTGCTGGTATCAAATAATTACAACCGTGGAAGTAAAATTGTAATTATCACATAGCATGAATGAAATTTGCCCTCCCTGCTAGCGGGCAAAGCGGGCCAAGGGAAGGGGCCATTCCCAAGCCGCTGTGCGGTCACAATATCTGCTGTAAGATACCCCTCGCGGAGCGACTCGCTCCCTCCAGTGTAAAACCGAAGCCAGGAGGAATATATGTCCGAGCAAGATGACAAGGCGATCATCGCCGCCAAGAACGCCGCCGCCGTAGCCGCCAAGCAGGCTGCCGAAGCGGCGGGTGAACTGAAGGTTATTCCCAAGAAGTAGGGGTTGGCAGGGGCGGGGCGGGAAATTGCCGTTGCCGTGCTGACCATTTAACTCACGCGCAGACGCGGAGGTTACGGGCGTGAGGCGCTGCCAAAGTCGCCAAGGCGACGGGTGTTTGCCATGTACCTGATCGTGCCCGGAAGGGTCGACGAAAAGCAAGTAACGGACCGCGCCTAGCGGCCCGCAAGCGCGAACGCGCGCCCGCAGGTGCCCCGCAGCGAAGCGGAGGGAATTGAACCGAGGACGAAGGCCCGGATGGGCCTTCGGAACACAGATATTTATCTTCGAAAAGCAAGAAAGGCGACCCTGCTCAACGCAGGATCGCCTTTCCATGGTCAGCGGCCGGAAGTGCCGCCCACGAAGCCTCTACCGGTCTATTTCAGGACCAATAATGCCTCGCGCGGAAACTTACCGACCTCCATGCTGAACCATGAGACATCGGATCACCTCCTTTCGCGCGTTAGAGCCAACACCCTGACCGTTTTACCGGGCCCCGCTATGGGGTGGGCGAAGACCGCGATTACCGCTGGCCTTGGGGAGAATGTGAATCTTTGCGGGCCTAAATACAAGCCTTGTAATTATCTTTTTCCCCGTCAGAATTGGGGTTTCGGGTTGGGTGTTTGCGTCAGCCTATTTTCTTTCCGCACGCCCATCCGGGCGCGCGGTCCTCGGTGCCATTCCCTCCACTTCGTTGCGGGGCACCTGCGGGCGGGCAGTCGCCCTTGCAGGCTGTCGGTCGCAGCCCGGACCACCTCTACCGGCAATCCTCAATCACCCGGGTAATTTCCGGATATGCCGGCAAAAACAGCGCCCGCGCACCTGCCTCCACCATAAAGCGCCCGCGGGAGAAGGCCATAGCGTCGAGAAATGGGTCAGCCGGGTCGAGCCGGGTTTCCAGCCAACCTTCGCGCGCGGCGGCGGCAAGGGTGCGTTCCAGCGTTTCGGTACGCAATTGCAGCCGGTCGGCAGAGGTGTTGCTACTCGTCATCGCCAGCACCATGTCGCGGTCAACCGTGCAGTTGAGTTGAAACAACAGCTGACCCGAGGGCGACGAGAATTCGGCAAAGCTCTCGCCTGCGTTGCTGCGCCAGCGCCAGTCTCCCGCAGTGGCCGGGGCGTCAATCCAATTGGCATAGACCGGCGCGGGCGGGGGCGTTTCGATCACCACGACGGGCTGGCTCGTCGGCAAGGGCGAAGGGCTGGGCGCGGGCGGGGCTTCAGTGGTGGGCGGAATGCACCCGGCCAAAGCCAGCACCATCAGCGCACCAATACCCCGCGAGCACCTCATTGGCAGGCCTCGAACACCCGGCGGATACCGGCGGCAGAGGGCACGCGCAGGGTGCTGCCACCAGGTTGCGAAACCTCGATCACGCCGCCTGGCACCACGAATCCGCCGAACACCGGCGCGTCACGGGCGATTGCGGCTGTCTGGCGCGGGGCTTGGGCATTGCCATCGGCGACCATATCGAGCCGCGCGGCGGTGCCGCCTGCCTCGACCACGAAGCTCTGGTTGCCCGGCGTGGCGTTGGCGATCGATAGCACCAGCGTCTTGCTCGGCGCATCGCAAGTGACCAGCAGCAGCGCCTCGCCGTCGGCCGGGCCGAAGCTGGCGCTGGCGCCGGTGCCGTTCTCGGAGATATTCCAGCTGCCCGGTGCCAGAGGCGAACCATCGGGCGCGACCGTGGGCGTGGGGGTGGAGGTGAGCACGGGCACAGGCTCGGCCACAGGACTATCGACGGGCGCAGGCTCTTCAGCCGAATTGCACCCGGCGAGCAGGCTGGAAGCAACGGCGAGAGAAAGGAGGGAGCGGCTTTTCATGGGACTTCTATCCTCGACAATTCGATTCGGGTCCATGCCAATGCGCCCGAAATGTGACATTTCGAAACAGGCTGGCGCCCCGCTCCCTCGCCCCCTATCGCCGGGCATATGAGCGAGGGCAAAAAGGCCAAGATCAGAATTGACCAGCTGCTAGTCGAACGCGGGCTGGCCGAAAGCCGTGCCCGCGCGCAGGCCCTGATCATGGCCGGGCTGGTGTTTGCCAAGGGCGCGCGGGTGGATAAGCCCGGCCAGCAACTGCCTGCCGATGTCGAGGTTGAGCTGAAGGGCCGCGATCACCCGTGGGTCGGGCGCGGCGGGGTCAAGCTGGATGGGGCGCTCAGCCTGTTCGGGCTCGATCCGACGGGCGCGGTGGCGATGGATATCGGCAGTTCGACCGGCGGCTTTACGCAAGTTCTGCTGCACAATGGGGCGGCGCATGTGTTCGCGGTCGATGTCGGCACCAACCAGCTCGATTACCGGCTGCGCAACGATCCGCGCATCACCGTGCTCGAACAGACCAACGCCCGCGAGCTGACCGCGGCGCTGATCGACCGGGCGTGTGATTGGGTGGTGTGCGATGCCTCGTTCATCGGATTGCGCAAAGTGCTGGAAGTGCCGCTGCAACTGGCCGCGCCAAATTGCCGGCTGGTGGCGCTGATCAAGCCGCAGTTCGAGGTCGAACGCGGCGAAGTGGGCAAAGGCGGCATCGTCCGGGATCCGGCGCTGCATGCCCGCGTGTGCGATGAAGTGCGCGGCTGGCTGGAGGGCACAGGCTGGGCGGTGCAAGGCATCGTCCCTAGCCCGATAACCGGGACCGAGGGCAATGTGGAGTTTTTGATTTCAGCCCACAGGGGGGATTGATTGGGGCTTCAGGCATGGCCCGCTTGCACCATCCCGCTGCGACCGCCACACTCTGCTCCACGTGATTCTGGAGCGGCAAGCAGGCCGCGTATCTCATAGGAGCTTCGATGAACCGCCTTGCCAGTCCATCCCAATTGCGCGCCAGCTTGGCTCGGTGGTCGCTGTTTCTGGTGCCGTTGGTGCTGCTGCTGGGCTTTGCTTCGGGGCAGGTGGCGGGGAGCGGGGCGGATAATCCGTGGTTCGCCGCGCTCGCCAAGCCGCGGATCTATCCGCCGCCCGCTGCCTTTGGGATCGTCTGGAGCGTGCTTTACCTCATGATGGGCGTTGCGCTGGCCATGGTCTGCGCGGCCTGGGGTGCGCGTTGGCGGCCGTTCGCACTTGTCGTGTTTGGCCTGCAGTTCGCGCTCAATCTGGCGTGGTCGCCGGTGTTTTTCGCACGCCATGATATGGCGCTGGCGCTGGCGGTGCTGATCGCGCTGGACGTGGCGCTGCTGGGAACGATCTGGCTGTTCTGGAAAGTCCGCCGCGCCGCTGCGCTGCTGTTGCTGCCCTTGCTGGCGTGGTGCCTGTTCGCCACCGCGCTCAACTGGCAATTCCTGCAACTCAACCCTGATATAAGCGAAGCTGATGCGAACAATGCTGTGCAGCGGATCGAATTGTAGGGATTGATATCGGCGCGATGTGGGGCCACATAACCCCCATGCAAAGCGAAAACCCGATCATCGCCGACTTCGTCAAACTGGCCAACTCTGCCGCCGGCACTTTGGCGGGCATGACGCGTGAGGCACGTGACAGTGCGCGCGAGCGGATGCGGGAGGCGCTGGGCGGTGTCGATTTCGTTTCCCGTGAGGAGTTTGACGCGGTCAAGCAAATGGCCGCCACCGCGCGGGAGAAGGTCGAGGCGCTCGAAGTGCGGCTAGCCGCGCTGGAAGGCAAAAAGGGCAAATAGGCCCGCCTGAATTGCCCTGCTGCTTGCGGAAATTGGCCCAAAAGGCCTAACCAGCAGACCCATGCAAATCCGCGCCCCCGCCATCCTTGTCTCCGCCCGCCAGCATGGTGAGACTGCGGTGATCGGGCGTTTTCTGACGGCGGAATATGGGCTGATCGCGGCCTATGTCGCGGGCGGACGCGGGCGGGTTTTGCGGCCGGTGCTGATCCCGGGCAATCTGGTTGAGGTGCAGATTTCTGCGCGCGGTGACAATCAGCTGCCCTTTGCCAAAGTCGAGCTGGTGAGCAGTCGCGGCCCCTATCTGGCTGAGCCGCTGGCGGCGGCGGCAATCGGTTGGGTGACCGCGCTGACCGCCACCGTACTGCCCGAACGCCAGCCCTATCGCAATTTGCATCAGGCACTGGGCGCGCTGCTCGATGCGGTGTGCTTTGCCCCCTCGGCGCGTGGTTGGGCCGAGGCGCTGGTGGGTTATGAGACGCTGCTGCTGCGCGAACTGGGCTTTGGGGGCGGTGTAGAACGGCCGCAGGGCAATCTGGCAGCTGTGCTGGCGGCGCTCGATGCGCTGACCGATCCTTTGCAGCACTACCTGCTTGCCGATGCCCGCGCAGACGTTATGGCGGCGCGCGCTAGGTTGAGAGAATTGTTAAGGCGAATGGAACAATGAAAATCGCATGTCTGGCCGGGGACGGAATCGGCCCGGAAATCATGGTCGAGGCCAAGAAGGTGTTGGCCGCGCTCGATATTGCCGGGCTGGAACTGGCCGATGCCGATGTTGGCGGCATTGCCTATAAGCTGCACGGCCACCCGCTGCCGCCTGAAACGCTGGCTCTGTGCGCAGCGAGCGACGCGATCCTGTTTGGCGCGGTGGGTGATCCATCGTGCGACAATCTGGAACGGCATTTGCGGCCCGAACAGGCGATCCTAGGCCTGCGTCAGGCGCTCACTTTGTTTGCCAATTTGCGACCGGCGAAGATGTTTGCCGGGCTTGAGGACTTGTCCGCCCTGCGCCCAGAAGTGGCCCGCGCGATTGATCTGCTGATCGTGCGCGAGCTGAATGGCGATGTCTATTTTGGCGAGAAAGCCATCCGCGTGCTCGACGATGGCCGCCGCCAGGGCTTTGATTTCATGTCCTATGCCGAGGACGAAGTGCGCCGCATCGCCCATGTCGCCTTTCGCGCCGCGCAGGGCCGCGACAAGAGGCTGTGCAGCGTCGACAAGGCCAATGTGCTGGAAACCAGCCAGCTGTGGCGCGATGTGGTGGTGGAGGTTTCGGCCGAATATCCCGATGTGGAACTCAGCCACATGTATGTCGATAATGCCGCGATGCAGCTGGTGCGCAATCCGGGGCAGTTCGATGTTGTGGTGACGGGCAATCTGTTCGGTGACATCCTGTCCGATCAGGCGAGCATGTGCGTCGGCTCGATCGGCCTTTTGGCCAGCGCCTCGCTGGGGGAACGCCAGACGGCATTCGGCACGCTGGGCCTGTATGAGCCGATCCACGGATCTGCGCCCGATATCGCCGGACAGGGCAAGGCCAACCCGATGGCGATGATCCTTTCGCTCGCCATGCTGCTGCGGCACTCGCTGGGGCTGGAAGACGCGGCGCTGCAGATTGAAGCGGCGGTGGCGCGTGCTCTGGCAGATGGCGTGAAGGGCGCGGATCTTGGCGGCAGCGCCGGGACGGGCGAAGTTGGCGATGCGGTGGTGGCGCGGTTGTAGGGCGCACCATTTCAGCTGCCCCCACGTAAACCTTATGGTTAACATTGCGCTCTACTGCACTAGGCCATGGACATGACCGAGACGCACTTTCGCCCCGAAACCGCAACCCTTGGTGCCACGCTGCAACTGGCGGTGGTGCTGCCGACGTTGAACGAGCGCGGCAATATCGCGCCGATGGTGACGCGGCTGGAGCAGGCGCTGGGGCCGAGCGGTTGGGAAGCGCTGTTCGTCGATGACAATTCGCACGATGGCACCGCCGAAGAGGCGCGCCGTATTGGCCAGAGCGATCCCCGCATCCGGGTGATCCAGCGGATCGGTCGCCGGGGCCTCGCCAGTGCTGCAATCGAGGGCATGTGCGCCACTGCCGCGCCGTTTGTGGCGGTGATGGACGCCGATCATCAGCACGATCCGGCGCTGCTGCTGGATATGCTGGCAGCGGTGCAATCGGGCGCGGCCGATATGGCCTATGCCAGCCGCTTTGCCCAAGGTGCCAGCGCCGATGGCCTTTCGAGCAAGGGCCGCGAGAACGGCAGTCGCCTCGCCAATGCACTGGCGCGGCGGCTGACGGGCACCGATCTTTCCGATGCCATGAGCGGATACTTTCTGCTCCGAACCGAACAGTTGCGCAAACAGGCGCCAGACCTTTCCGGCATAGGTTTCAAGATCATGCTGGACATTCTTGCCACCGCGCGTCCGCAATTGAGAGTGAAGGAATTCCCCTTGAAATTCGCCGACCGCCTCGAAGGTGAGAGCAAGCTCGATCACGGCGTGGTGCTGGATTTCCTCGCGGGCCTGTATGAACGCTATCTCGGCAAATATATCCCCACGCGCTTTGCCCTGTTCGGCACGGTCGGCGGGCTGGGCGTATTCGTCCATATGGCGGTGTTGGCGGGCCTGTTCCGCACCGGCCTGACCGGCTTCACGCTGGCGACGGCGGCAGCGACGGTGGTGGCGATG
>CAMDSM010000051.1 GCA_945906905.1 Altererythrobacter xiamenensis
TGGTGCCCACCATCACCTCATCGAGGTCCTCAACGCAAAAATTGATGTGATTGAACCGCGTCTTGCCATCCAGGCCAGGGAAGGGGAGGTCGGCCCGCAGCCAATACATGTTGTGATGATCGTTGGTGCCTGGCGCGCGGGCGAAAACCCCGAACCCCTGCTGCACATCGGAAAGCCTGAAATCCAGATTGTCGCGATACCAGGCCCAGCTCGCTTCGGGATCGGGGACTTGATAGACAACGTGCTGAATGATTTTTGGGTTTGCCTTGAGGCGCCATTTGCGTTGCACGTTCAAGCGGTTGATGTTGCCATAACTGTTCAGCGGGTCAGGAGAGCTCCAGATCGGTCGCTTGTTGAAGACGCGCAAGCCGCAAGCAATTCCGTCGCAGTCCAGGAAGCTGGCAGTGCCGTCATCGGCAATCGCAACCGCGGTGACTTTGCGCAGTCTGGTGACAAGCCGATCAAACGCCTTGCGATCCGTAACGCCCCAGATCACCTGCTGAATGCCGAAGCCGACCAGGGATTGTCCATCGACAACCGCATCCTCAAGCGGCCGGATGATCACTGTCGATCCCTCCTCCAGTTCAAAGATTGCCTCCTTGTCGGAGCGGTCAATGAGCGGGAGGCCGAAATCGACAAAATAGCGAACGCAAAGATCTAGATCTTCGACGCCATAGATCACAGTCTCAACGCCATTTATTCCGCTCATCGCACTCTCCAGGCCCACAATTCTGGCTCCTGATTATGGAGGCCGAGCCAGGATCGAAAATCGATTAATCGAATGCGATCTATTGCTCTTGGTGGAGTGACTCCGAGGAATCAGAATCAGAGGCAAATGCGCAGCGCAGACCAGCCGCTTGTTCGGAAAAAAGATTGATGAGCCATTGCAGACCGTGGTCATTTTCCCGCGATCTATGCCACTGTAGTTCTTCAACAATATTCGGAAGCGCAAACGGTGGCTGGTGGATCGTGAGTGGTAGAAAGCTGGCGAAGTACTCGGCGTGCCTGCGATACATGGTGGCCAGGAAATCGGTCCCGATGATGGCCTGCGGCAGGGCGGAAAAGTTCGGCAGGCGCATCTGAATGTGGCGATCTATGCCCATTTGGTTGAAAAGCGTTTCGGTAAATGCCGGGAATCGTTCGCTCCCGAAATAGACGACCACGTGCGGCGCGGTCCGAAACGCAGCGTCGCTGAGCGAATTGCGATGCTTGCTTCCCGACCAGCAAATGACCGCATGTTCATCCTGCCATAGCGGACGCCGCGGGTGACCGTCGAGCATGTGCGTATCGAGTGTGAGGTAAAGGTCGCATTCGCCACGTTCCAGACGCTCTGTGGCGAGGCGGTCGGTGGGATACCAATCGAATGACAGCCCCGGCGCGATCTCGATGGCTTTGCGGAAAGCATCGGCCAACAAGACGTTGAAGGCATAATCTGATGCAATAATTGAAAATTTGCGGTCGGCGGTCGCAGGATCAAAAATGGCCGGAGTCGTGATCTTTGTCTGGATCAGCAACAGTGCTTCGCGCACGGGTTCGCGCAATTCCTCTGCCTTGGCGGTCAGGATCATTTGCCGACCGGACAATGCCAGCAGATCGTCGTCAAAATATTCCCGCAGCCGGTTAAGCGCCGCACTGGCCGCCGACTGGCTGAGGAAAAGCCGTCGCGCAGCCACCGAAACGCTGCGTTCCTCGATCAATACGTCCAACGCTACCAGCAAATTCAGATCAAGTCGGTGGAAACGCACTTTTGATCTCCTTGCCGCGTGGGGCTGGTTTCTTGTCCGTTCAATTCGAACAGGCCACTTCCGGTCGGCTGCTGATGCATACCACACCAAGTCGCAAAGCCTAGGATCAGGCTGTATCACAAAACTGCCCGTTCCGGCGCAAGCGTCGTCAAACGGGCAGCTGGGCGACTGCGATTAGCGGTTTTTTGCTAGCAGGGCTCAGCGAGTTGCATCGTCGATTTCCGCATGATTGCCAGCACATCAAGATCGTGTCGTTGTTCAACCTCAGCACGGGCGAGCTCACACGATGCATGAACCACTGCGGCCGCCCGATCAAAGCGGCGATCGACAAACTTTCGCAGCGCGTCGTCAATCTGGCCATCTGCGCGCCTGAGTTCATCAGCCAGGACGACCGCATCCTCGATCGCCATCGCTGCCCCCTGAGCGAGAACTGGTGGATTGGCATGGACTGCGTCGCCAATCAGAATGGTTCGACCACGCCCCCACGGGCGCGGTGCAATGATCCAGTCCAATGGCCTGAAACTGACCTTTTCCGGCCGGTCAAGGGTGCGGACCAATTCCGGTATCAGCCCGCCATAACCCTCCAGTTCCGCAGCCATCTGTTCATGCAATTTGGCAGGATTGCGCCGCGTCCGCGCAAGGTCAGCCTGGACAATATAGAAATAGCAAAGATCGGCGGAAACCGGACAAGTCCCGACTACGCCGTGGCGCCCACCCAGATAGATTTCGGTGGTTTGCAGGTTGTGCGGACGTGGCGCCTCAGCACGCCAGATAGACTGGCCGGAGAATTGCGGTGTCGAATCCGGGAGCAGGCGTTTGCGCAAATCGGAATAGAGCCCGTCGGCCCCGACCAGCAGATCATAGTGATGTAAACCGCCACCAGCTGTGACCGCCACATTCACGCCCGCGTCAGTATCGTGCCAATGGTCCACGGTTGCATTGCACTGGATCGAAACACCGGCTTTGCGAGCGGCGTCGACCAGAATTGCATGCAGGATCGACCGGCGAATTCCGGTGGCTCCGGGCCAGTCTGGACCACCGATGCGGGGCAGCGGTGACTTGACGATTTCTTCGCCGGTTGCCCGCCGCATGGTCAGGGTGTCTGCGGGCATGCCGTGTGCGACACATTCCTCGGCCACGCCGATTTTCGCCAATGCCGCCATGGCATTTCCGACCAGAGTCAGTCCGACACCACCCAAATCACCCAATTGCGGGTTCTGTTCGACCAGATCGACACTATTTCCGGCCTGCGCCAACGCGGTAGCGGCGGTAAGGCCAGCAATGCCGCCGCCGACAACAAGAATCTTTGCTGTCATGGGGCCTATTCCGCCGCTTGTGGAACGTGCCGACGTTCCTCGGCGATCTGGCCAGCGATCAATCGTCGCGTGCGGATGGCACCCTCATCGGAACGGACGCTGATTTCGGGGACGCGGTCCGGGCCGAGCAGATCAAACATTTGCTGCACATCATTGAGTGCCACGACGTCTTCCATCAACAGCATCCTCAGGTCGCCAAACAGGCCGGGATGATGGTTCTCGTAGGACTGGGCGACCGCCACGAATTGATACGAACTCTTGGGTCCAGCGGGGGTAATTCCGAACACCAGCCGCATTTCGCGCACCGGCAGATCCTGTCGGCCAACCTCGACATATTCCTGCCGCACGACACACACGTTCGGCGCGTAGCTGATCAGGTCAAGCGTGCGATTCACCGGGCCGCCAGAGAGCTGCATCGAACGGACCAGCATTGGCGGCATCACTTCGTTTTCGAAAACTCGCCGCATGATAACGCGGTTGTCCTGCTGCTCCACCGTATAGGGGTGGGCTGCGACATTGCCGCTGTCGATCAAGCCGTGATGCAGGAAACTGATATGCGTGGCGTCAACAAGATTCTCGAATGAATAGAGGTAATTGGAATCGGCATCCAATCGCTCACCGAAATAGGCGTTCAGGCCCGTCGCGGTAAGGCCCAGTTCGGCGTGATCGGGGATCAGCGACGGATCGGCAAGGTCAGGCTCGCCCGCCCAAGCCCAGACCCAGCCAGATATTTCATGCAAGGGATAACGGCGGACCGCCAGCGCCGATGTGGGCGTGCCGCCCGACGGTATCAGGCATGCTCGCCCGTTCGGGCCAAACTGGATGCCATGATAATTGCACTGAATATTGTTGCCGACCAGCGTGCCCCCGTTTGACAGGCGCATACCCCGATGGGGGCAGCGGTCGAACAGGGCAACCGGCGCGCCATCTTCCTGGCGAAACAGCACGACCGGATCGCCAAACAGCATCCGGTGCAGCGGCTCGCGGCACAATTCATCGGCGAATGCTGCCACATACCATTGGTTGCGTGGGTATTCTGCCCGCCCGGGCAGCATGTCGATGCCGTCTATCTGCAATGTCTCTCTCCCGTATTTTGGATCGATCATACTGTGATAGTCTGGACGTTAAAGTAGGGTAAGGTCCATATTCAGCCTGAATGCGTTCGGAGGGGTCATGGACTTGTTGAGTGAAACCATCGCCGCGACCCGGTTGCAGAGTTCGCTGCTGGCTCATCTTGTTCCGGCCAGAGAATGGTCAATTCACTTTGAAGAAGGAATAGGCGCGCCGTGCCACGCGATTTTGTCTGGCGGGGCATGGCTGATCGAGCCGGACCAGCGGCCAGTGCGGCTTGAACCAGGCGACCTTGTCCTGTTTCCGCGCTGGGATGCCCATATCCTTGCTTCCGACCCCAATCTGGTTGCGCAACCGATCACGCACTGGCTCGCCAGCGTGGGAGCACCTGTGTGGCGTCCGGGCGAACTGCTTAATCAGCCAATTCGCGCACGCAGCACCGGTGAAAGCAGTTGCGAATTGCTCAGCATGGTATTCCGGCTGGAGGCGCAGCACGCTAGCCCATTGATCGAAGGCCTGCCGAGGCGAATATTGATCCGCCATGGTGCCCCGATACTGGGGGACTTGCTGGAACTGGTCAGGCGCTTTGTCACCAGTGAAGCCGAGCAAAGCCAGGCCGGTTATGCCATCGTATCTAACAGGCTGGCCGAACTCCTGTTCATGCAGATTGTCAGGCTCCAGATGCTGACAGCACCCGCTGAAACGTCAGGAATGCTGCGCGGGCTGTCAAATCAGGCGATTGCGCGATGTCTGGCAGTGATGCACGCCAAGCCCGAGGCGAATTGGACTGTGGCGGAAATGGCGGCGGTGTGCGGCTTGTCGCGAACGGTGTTTGCGCAACGATTTCATGGCCTGGTGGGCCGTCCGCCGCTGCAATATCTCACCCGGTTGAGAATGGAGCGCGCCGCCGAGCGCTTGTCTCAAGGGGCAAGGGTGAAAGTGGTGGCAGGCGAAGCTGGTTATTCCACCGGCTATGCGTTTTCCGAAGCATTTAAACGCCATTTCGGCTGCTTGCCGAGCCGCTATCGTTCGGACCGGACAGCAGTGAGCAGACACTGACCATTGGCCCGACCAATTCTTGCTATGGAAGGAAGTGATGCGCCGCTTTCCTGCAGCATGGATATACTGCCGCAACGAATGGCAGGATGGGAGGGATTGGGATGCGAGTGTTGGTCACCGCCGCGCGCGGCAAGACGGGGCGGCGTGTTATTGCTGCACTGCGCGAGCAACCGGACATAGCGGTGCGCGCTCTAAGCCGTGGCAATTTCGAGGCACCGGCTTTCGACGGTGTCGAGTGTATTGCCGGCGACATGGATGATCCGGCGATCCGGGCGCTGGCGGTTCAAGGGGTTGATCTGGTGATCCACTATGCGCCGCCGATGCATCCGCGAGAGGTGGCGATGGGCACCGGCATGATCGATGCGGCAGTGGCGGCGGGTGTGCTCCGGTTCATCTATATTTCGGTGATCCATCCCGAAATTGATGACCTTGTGAACCACAAGGCAAAACTTCAGGTTGAGGGCCATTTGATCAACAGCGGGCTGCAATGGACAGTCCTTCGCCCCCAGCACTATTTCCAGAATATCGACGTACTTGGAGCGCTGGTGCAAGGCGTTCTTATGGCCCCATATCCGCCGAGCACCAAGTTGGGCCATGTCGACATGAACGATCTGGTTGAGGCTGTGGTGAAGGTCGCGCTCGAACCTGGCCATGGTTATGCCACCTATGACATCGCGTCTGCCGAACATCTCTCGGTCACGCAGCTGTGCGAAACCATCACTGAACTTACGGGCAAAGTTGTCGCTGCGCGGGAGATCAGCCCTGTCGATGTGGTGGCTCATATTGCCGCAGCGCATCCCTTGACCGCCTATTCGCAGGAGGCTTTTCACCGCCTGTTCGGTTACTACGCCCGGCGGGGAATTATGGGAAACCCCAATGTTTTGACCTGGTTATTGGGGCGGCCGCCGCGCACTTTGCGCGACTATGTGGCCAATTGCATCAGCGGCAACGAGGGGCCGGTAGGCAACACTTGAAGTGGCGCGCCATCATCAATGGTTTCCATTGATCCGATTGATATGACGGGCCAGATATGCCGGTGTAGTCAACATGCAGTCAACGAGGGGACAGGTGAATGACCGGCAGCATGCCACGGCGCCAACTGGGCACAGGCGGGCCTTACGTTTCTGCAATCGGCCTTGGCTGCATGGCGATGTCCGATGTTTACGCCCAGCCCGACGAGGACGCTGGCGAAAGAACCATCCATGCAGCGCTTGATGCTGGTATCGACTTCCTCAACACGGGCGATTTTTATGGCAATGGTCGCAACGAATTGCTGCTTGCCCGGGCGCTGAAGGGCCGTCGCCACCAAGCCTTCATTTCAGTCAAGACGGGAGCGCTCAAATCGCCGGGCGGTGACTATATCGGATTTGACATGAGGCCACAGGCGATCCGTAATTTTCTCGCGCACACTCTGACGCGGCTCGGGACCGATTATGTCGACCTGTACCAGCCATCGCGTATCGATCCGGCTGTCCCGGTCGAAGAGACGATCGGAGCCATCGCGGATTTGGTGAAGGAGGGCTGGGTGCGGCACATCGGCTTGTCTGAAGCTGGCGTCACAAGCATCAGGCGCGCGCACGCGGTCCATCCGATTTGCGCCCATGAGGTCGAATATTCGCTGCTTGGCCGAGAGGTTGAGGATGAAATCCTGCCGACATGCCGGGAACTGGGCATCGCCACGGTGGCCTACAGCGTTTTGGCAGGCGGCTTGCTTGGGGGCAAATATTTGCCTGGCGCTGGTGCGGTGAGTGAGCGTGAGGGTTTGCCGCGATTTCAACCCGATGCTGTCAATTCAAATCTCGCCTTGGTCGAACGGCTGCGCGACATTGCGACGGACAAGTCGATCAGTCTGGCGACGCTGGCGATTGCTTGGGTTCTGGCACGGGGTGCAGATGTGATCCCGCTGGTGGGCGTGCGCCAACCGGCCCGCCTGCAAGATGCCATCGCCGCCGCACAAGTCACGCTGTCAGCGGCGGAGCTGGCGGCAATCGAAAGTGCGATCCCTCGCGGTGCTGGTGTCGGCACACAATATGGCGGTTTCGTGCATGACATGCTGGCGCTCGAACGGGCGGGGAAACTCAATCCGGCGGCGAAGGTTCAGGGATAACCACGTAAGCCTTGCATGAGGCATTGCTAAGCGGTGAAAATGCAGTGTTCGCGGGTCAGCAGGAAATGGCTGAACCCGGCATCGAAAGCCGGATTGGCGATGATTGACTGCTCGTAAGATCGGAAGTCGGATACGGCGGCATCCGCGATCCACAGGCTCACCACCAGTGTCACTGGAGATTCCTGCGTACCGCCGAAGTGACTGTCCGGCCCTTCGTTTGCTTGCGGGATGACATCGGAGCGGATGGCGCCTGCCAGACCTGCGGCAAATTCTGGTGCGGCTTCAAGCGCGAGCTTATGCGCAGCGCCCCACGCCTGCTGCGCTGCGCCGCTCTCAAGTCCTTCGGCAGCGTGGAGGAAATGCAGGATCTTGGTTCCTGCGCCGCTATCGGCGGGCCGGACAAGCTCTGTCTCCTGTGTCAGCACTGTTGCGTTGCTTGCCAGCTCGGCAAAGTTTCTCCCGTCCGGCGCGATGACTTCGCGCACATATTGATCGGAGAATGTCCGCTGCATATCGGCGGGTGTTTGAAAATACAGCTCGGTCACACTGTCGCGGTGAAAGTGGCCCAGGTGATCGTTGGAAGCGATCGATCCGAAGGAACTGTCATAGACATGGTTCTGCACATATCTCGCCAGCCCAAGGGGCTTGGCCCGTGACAGCGCGCCGTGAACATCGAGGATATAGCTGCAATATTCAGCATGGGTCATGCCGGGCCTGCGGCGCGCGGAGGCCATAATTTTCAGCATAAATCCCCATCCCTTCTCATCCACCCCAATGGATATCTCCGTATTGTGAGGGACAAAGTAAAATCATAAGAGGCGATAGAGTGGTATAGAAAAAAACTATGCCATACAGGGAATTGAGAGCTGGATGCCCGATAGCAATTTAAGCTTGGCGTGGACGCAAGGCAGGGTCGTGAAAGGGAGAAAGATCAATGCGTTTCAAACACCTTGATCTGAACCTGCTGCATGTCCTCAACGTGCTGATCGAGGAGCAGAATGTCAGCCGTGCGGCCGACCGGCTCAACGTCAGTCAGCCGACCATGAGCGCGGCGCTGGCGCGGCTGCGCGAATATTTCGATGATCCGCTGCTGGTGCAGCAAGGGCGTGCCATGATGCCCACCTCGCAGGCGCTGCAACTGCAACCGATGATTGACGAGGCGCTTAGGCAGGTAAACGCCATCATTGCCGCGTCTCACAGTTTCGATCCACTTACCAGCAAGCGGCGCTTTTATATCTCCGCGTCGGATTTTGTCGCCGTCACGATCCTGAGCCGCCTGGTCCAAAGGTTGCATGAGATTGCCCCGGGCATTCAGGTCGAAATTCTGCCCCCGCAGGATGATTTCCTGCGCCGACGCGAAAGTGGCGAGATCGACCTGCTGATCTTTCCCGCCCAATTTGCTGACGATAGCAATCCCGCGATTATTTTTTCCGAAGAGAAGTGTGTCGTCGCCGGGTGCCGCGACAACCCCCTGATGCACAGACCAATGACGGAAGACGAGTTCTATGCCGCACCGCAAATCGGCGTAACCTTGGGGCAGAATCGCCGCATGTCCTTCAGCGAAACGCAGCTGCGCGCGCGCGGGCGGGCGCGGGAAGTGGAGGTCATGGTCTCTTCGTTCCTGATCGGTCCGGAAATGTTGCCCAACTCCGATCGGCTTCTGATGATGCCGGAGCGGCTGGCGCTGTTGATGTCAGAGCGCCTGCCCATTGCCTTTCTCGATCCGCCTTTTCCTTTCCCGGTTTTCAAGGAAGTGATCCAGTATCATGCGTCGCGCGCCAACGACCATGGCCTGCAGTGGCTGATCGCGCAGGCTTTGGACGTCGCAGACTATAGAAATTCCTGATACTGATAAATTGGAAAAATCAGTTTCTTTTTGATCTTCGGGCATCCTAGCTCCCCATTCGGATAAGGTCCGGCCCGGTTTCCCGATCCGGCTGGCCTAGGAAGGGGCGGATGCAATACCTCAGGAACTGCTGGTATGTCGCCTGCCTGTCCGGCGAGCTGGGCCAGTCCATGCTCGCGCGCACCATTTGCGAGCAACCGCTGGCATTCTTCCGCAGTACCGACGGGGCGCCAGCGGCGTTAACGGACGCCTGCTCGCACCGCCTTGCCCCGCTTTCGGCAGGTTGCCTCAAGGATGGCGAGATCATGTGCCGTTATCACGGCTTGCGATTTGGTCGAGATGGCAGATGTACGCACAATCCGCACGGGCCTGCCACGGCGTCGCTGGCCGTGCGCAGTTGGCCCAGCGCTGAACGCCATGATCTGGTATGGGTCTGGCTGGGTGATCCGGATGCTGCCGATCCTGCGCAGATCCCCGACCTGTCCTTCATCGATACAACGCCGCCGCACGCAAAATTCACCGGCTATCTCGAAACCGCAGCGAATTTTGAGCTGTGCACTGACAATATCCTCGACCTTACCCACACCGATTATCTGCACCCGGACACCCTTGGTGGAGGTGGTCTGACCAGGGCCAGGGGGCAGGTGACGACGCAGGGCGATACTGTGGCAATCCGGTGGGAAAATCCCGCTGAAGTGGCGCCGCCCGCGCTTGATCGGGAGTTTATCCGGCAGGGCGAACTGTCAGATACAGTGACGCAGGTTGAATGGGTGGCCCCAGCGATCCTGCGTCTGTCGGTGGACGTGGCACCGCTGTGTCCGGACAACGGCGACGAAATACGCACCGCGACAATGCATATCATGACGCCAGAATCGCCCATGCGAACGCATTACTTCGTTGTCTCTACGCGCAATTTCCGGGCCGATGATGCCGATTACAACGCCGGATTGGCGGCTTTCATCAACGGCATCTTTCTGACCGATGACAAACCGATGCTGGAAGCGCAGCAAGCGCGGATGGGCACTGCCGATCTGTGGGCCTGCAATCCGGCCATGTTGGCGATCGACGCGGCCAGCGTTCAGGCGCGCAGGGTGTTGCAGCGGCTGATCGCTGCAGAGCAGCACCAACCCGAAAACGCAGACAGCGGAACCAAATAACAGCAGAGGACTTACACCATGACACCTAAACCTGAGTCTTTTCACGCCGACGTGGTCGGTTCCCTGCTGCGCCCACAAGGCTACCTCGACGCAAGAACCGCCTTCCGCTCTGGCGGTCTGTCCGCAGCTGATTTTCAGCAAATCGAGGACGAGGCGGTCAATGCGGCGTTGCGGATACAGGAGCAGGCCGGCCTGCAGGTGGTTACCGACGGTGAAATGCGGCGAGACATCTTTTTCGGCTTCTTTGTCTCCGGAATGACCGGCCTCAGCAACGTGCCAGGCGGCAAAGTGGTTTTTCGCAACCATCACGATGATGCGGCGATGGAGGTGCAACTGCCATTTTCCGTCACCGAGAAGGTTTCGGCCAAGAAGTGCCCTGGGATTGAAGAGTTTGCCTATGCCTCACAGCAAACGGACAGGCTGGTAAAAGTGACTTTGCCAAGCCCGATGATGATGCTGGGCTTCTGGACCGAACAATCGCGTGATGTCTATCCCAACCCCTTCGATCTGGCTGAGGCTGCTGCAGGTGCGGTGGCGGAATGGATGAAGCAGCTTGCCGCCGCCGGTTGCCGCTATATCCAGATCGATGCGCCCGAACTCAACGAGGCATACGCGGATGCCAGCGTCAGAGCTGATCTGCAGCTGCGCGGTATCGATCCTGCCGAATATATCCGGTTGGGAACGGAGTTTGTGGGTTCGCTTGGCGATCTGGATTTGCCAGGCGTGCGCAAGGCCCTGCATGTGTGCAAGGGCAATGGCACCCAGTCGTGGATTGCCGAGGGAGGATATGAGGATTTCTCGAAAACGGTGTTTGCCCGTGCTTCGGGTTTCGATGCATTTCATCTTGAATATGATGATGCCCGGTCAGGATCGTTCGAGCCGCTGGCCAATCTTCCCGACGACAAATTTGCCGTGCTGGGCCTGGTCTCCACCAAGTGGACCACGCTGGAGAGCGTGGACGAGCTGGCTGCGCGGGTACGAGAGGCCAGCGCTTTTCACCCGCTGGACCAGATCGGGCTGGCGACGCAGTGCGGCTTCGCCTCTGCCAGCGAGACTGCTGAAGCGCGCATGATTACTGCACAGGTCCAAACCGCCAAGCTTGCCCGCGTGGTTGAAGCTGCGCATGCCATCTGGGGTTAGGGGCAGGGCAGATGCTTGTGCTGTCGCGGGTTGGACATGAGCCGCTGGGCGCGTTTGTACGATTCCACCTGACTGGTACAGGGCCTAGTGAAACACGGTGCCACCATCGCAGAACATGGTCTGGCCAGTCATGAACTGCGAATCTCGCGAGAGCAGGAAGGATATCGCGCCAACGATATCTTCGGGCGTCGCGAGGTCGGGAATGGCCTGGCGAGAGCGAATGCCTTCCCAGATGGCATCGGGCAGGTCATTGGCGTTGCCTGCGTGCCGTGTGAGACCGGGAGAAATCGCATTCACGGTAATGCGCTGATCGCCAAGCTCAACCGCCAGGGCCCGGGTCATGCCGATCAGCGCCATTTTGGAGGTTATATATGAGAGGAAGCCCTTGGGAGGGAACCACGCAGAACCCGAAACGATGTTGACAATACGGCCCCTGCCATCCGCGCCGAGATAAGGTGCCAGCGCTTGCGCCAGCAACAAGGGGGCCTCGACATTGACCCGTTCGACGCGTTGGAAAAATTCAAGGGAGATGTCCGCGAAAGGCACCGGGGTCATCAGCGCAGCATTGTTTACCAAGCAGTCGATCCGGCCAAATGCCGCAGCTGCATCAACCGACAGCGCCCGAACGGCTGCGCTATCGGACAGATCGCAGGTGCAATGCCATATCCGATGTGGATCGGCGCCAATGTCGGCCGCGAATGAGTCGAGCGATACTGCATCGGTGAGCAACAGGCGAAAGCCGTCTCGCAGCAGTCGGGCGGCGATAGCTTTGCCCAGACCGCCGGCTGCACCTGTGAGAAGTACGACGGGTTCCGCAGCTTCAATCATGTCACTTTCCCACTTTCCAACCAACCGGGTCACATCGCTGCCGGATCGCGCTGCTGGCTGATAGCTGCGGTCTCGGCTTCGTCGAGCAGCTGTGCCTGAATCTTGCGGCGCACCATTACAGCGGCCTTGTCGGCCCGGGCGAGCAACTCTGTGGACTGCGGCGGATATTTCTGCAGCCGTTCCTCGATCTGTCCCACAGCGACAACGTCTTGCGCGCGCACGTCCCGGTCCAGTTGCTTCATGGTCGTGCTAAAATCATCGTCGTCGAGTCGATAGTTGCGCGAAAACGCTGAAAAATAATGGGTGCTGTGGCGGGTTTCCGGCGTCACGATATGGTGAAAGTTCAAGAGCCCGAAGACTGCGCGATCAATGGTGGCCACACCCTCGATCGTGCGGATCGTTCCGATGTCTGTGCGGATGTATCCGGGTGAATGATACCAGCTTTCAGTTTGTGATTCATGCAGGCCGGCAAAGCGGTTATCGGGTCCAAATACAACGTCGTAGAAGCCATTGACCCATGGCGTCCGCGCCAGCCTTGTGGCCCGCATCGCCGTGCCGTCCTCTGCCACCTGGATGGGACTTTCAAGGAAGGAATCGCCGTCGACCAAAGCACCATGAAGGAAGGCGACGTGCGTAAGATCCATAAGATTTTCAATCAGCAGCTGCGCTCGCCCTGCCGTGGGTTGCAGACCAACATTTTCGTTCCGCCAGCCCGGACCGAACCCGATTTCGTCGAGTGACGGCAGCAGGTCTGGGTCTGCTTGTGCCGGGTCACCCGGCCAAATCCACAGCCACGCGCCGTGTTCGACTATGGGATAAATGCGTTGGCGAAAGCCTTTTGGAGACGCCGACTGCGAAGGAATTTTTACGCAGGCACCTGTCCTGCCGTCGAACCGGAAACCATGATAATTGCACTGGATCGCGTCGCCGATGACAATTCCGTTGGCGAGTGGATAAAACCGATGGGGACATAAACCCCACATCGCTGCCGGCTTTCCGTCTGCCATGCGGAACAACGCAATCGGTTCATCCATGATGATCCGCTCGATCGGGCCATCGTCAAGCTCTTCGGCGAAAGCGGCCACATACCATGCATTTCGGACATACACATTGCCTTCTGCAAATGGATACATTGCGCTGTCACTCCCGTTGTATTGCCTGATTGCACACGCCAGACCAATTTTCGCATACAGTCAAACCGATCAAAATAATGCGATCTATCAGTGTGACGATAGTCCAGGGCTAGCGTGCCGCAGTTCTCCCGTCTTAGGGTCGTGACGCAAAACGCCGGTGGTCCCCGCTGAGTTTCTGGATCGACTATTGGCAGGCACAATGCCGATGCCGCGCTTTCACGCTCGCGAACCCTGGTCGGGTGCAAAGGCCCTCATGTCAGGTGCCTGCTTCGCCTGCTCGGTCCCAGCTCAGCGTTGCTTCTTGGACATAGTGGCGGTGAAGTCCGGATCCTTGTTGGCCACCCAATCGACAAACTTTCGCACGGGCGGATTGGCCAGCAGGCCGTCCACGTCCATGCCATAGCGTTGCAGTTCCGAATTGGTGAAATTGGCGATCAGCGTCTGTTGGCAGATCGGGTGCATCGGCACCGTGTCGCGGCCGCCGCGGCTTTTGGGCACAGGGTGGTGCCAGACGATGATTTTGCCAGTCGGGCGGCCGCACAGCCAGCACGGCACTGGCGGCGCAGCCTCTTCCTCGGCCTGTTCGTCCGGATAGGGGCCGTGCTTGGGATGTTTGCGGGCCATGAGATTACCCCCAGCCCTCGTCCAGAAACCGCAGTGCGCAGGCGGCGAGGAAGGCGCTGCCTTTGGGCAGGGCGCTCTCGTCGACGATCATGCGGCTGGAATGGATGCCGCAGCACTGCGTCCAGTCCTCGCCGTCGTGCGCCACGCCCAGGAAGAACATCGCGCCGGGCACTTTTTGCAGCACATAGGAGAAGTCCTCCGCCCCCATCAGTGAATGGGCGAGCGGGTGCCAGCTGCCCTCACCGCCCATATCCAGCGCCACGGCCTTGCCCAGCGTGATCGCGCGCGGATCGTTGATGGTGACGGGGAAACCTTCGGTGATGACCACTTCGGCTTCGCAGCCGTGGGCGCGGGCAGTGTGCTCGGCCACTTCGGTCAGCGCCACATGGACAGCCTTGCGCCGCTCGGGCGAGAGCGTGCGAACAGTGCCGCGCATGGTGGCCATATCAGGGATGATGTTGTGCGCCGTGCCCGCATCGATCTGGCTGACTGTGACCACGGTCGCCTCTGCCGCAGAAAAGCGCCGGGTGATCATGGCCTGGAAGGCGGTGACGATGGCGGCGGCCGCAGGCACGGGATCGGCGGTGTCATGCGGCAGGCTGGCATGGCCGCCGCGCCCGTTGACCGTGATATCGAACTGATCGGCCGCCGCCAGCATCGCGCCATCGCGGCCGGCGATAATTCCGTGCGGCGAATTGGGCATGATGTGCAGCGCGAAGGCGGCTTGCGGCAGCGGATCGAGCAAGCCATCGTTGAGCATGAAGCGGGCGCCGTGAAAGCCCTCCTCACCCGGCTGGAACATGAACCGCACCTCGCCCGCGATGTCAAACTGGCGTTCGGCCAGAATGCGCGCGGCCCCGGCCAGCATGGCGGTGTGGGTATCGTGACCGCAGGCATGCATCCGGCCCGGAATGGTCGAGGCGAACGGGAGCCCGGTGTTTTCGGGCATCGGCAGCGCGTCCATATCGCCGCGCAGCAGCACCGATTTGCCCGGCTTGCCGCCCTTCAGCACGGCGACCGCGCCGGTGGTCGACGGCCCCTCGCGCCATTCCAGCGGGAGATCGGCCAGCTCGGCCCGGACCTTGGCAAGGGTGAGCGGGGTTTGCAGGCCCAGCTCAGGCTCTGCATGAATGGCACGGCGCAGCGCGGTGATGCGTGGTTCGATGGCGCGGGCGGCGTCCATGAGGCTTTCGGTCAGCATGAAACGGCTTGTATCGCGCCCGTGGCGAGAGCGCCAGCGTGGTTGTTCCAGGCGCCAGTTTGCGACGAATTTCACATTTGCCGTGGCATTTTTCGCGCCCGCGTGGTTTAGGCAGTGACAAATGCATGGTGCCATCCATCTGTTCGACCGATTG
>CAMDSM010000052.1 GCA_945906905.1 Altererythrobacter xiamenensis
ATCCGCGCCTGATCGCCGATGCGCGGCGGGCCTTGGTCGCCAATCTTGATGCGCTGGAGGCCAATCCGCCGATATGAGCGCGTGGTTTTGGAAAACACTCGGCATCGCCGCCACCCAGGACAAAAGCGCGATCCGCCGCGCCTATGCCGACAAGCTCAAAGCGATCGATGTCGATCAGGACATGGCGGGTTTTGCCCGGCTGCGGCAGGCGCGCGATATGGCCTTGCGCAATGTCGCCACCAACGCTGCCAAACAGGATGCGGGGAAAGCGCCGGAGCCGATCACGGTGCTGGCCGATGAGGGCGGTGCCTCAATTCCCGTTCTGCCGCTTGGTCCAACGCCAGAGGCCTCCCCTCCGGTCGATTCGGTTTCCGACAGGCTGCACGCGCTGGCACGGCTGCTGTTCCCCAACGGCGAATACAGCGACGAGGGCTTCACCCTGAGTGATTATCAGGCGGCACTGGCGCTGGTGGACGATCTGCTGGAGGAGGCGCGCACCGGGCGGCTGGAGGTGAGCCACACCATCGACCACCATCTGGCGAACATGTTCACCGATAGCTGGCCGCGCTCGGGCGCGCTGGTCGAGCGGCCTGCTGCTGAATTCAACTGGCTGGACGAGGCGGGCAGCATTGCTGAACGCCCGGCGCTGCGCTTCCTCAATGATCGCATCAAGGGTTTGCGCTTTGTCGAGAAGGTGCAGCAGGCCGATCACCGATTGCATGGCGCGTGGATTGAACTGTCGCGCCCGGGCCGCCCGACCATGGTCGACAAGCTGCGCGGCAGCAAAGCCGATATCACCATGCTGCTGACGGGCATCCGCCAGCGCTTCCCCGAAGTGGAAAGCCACCTTGATGCCGAGCGCATCGCGGGATGGGAGCGGCGCGCTGCCGGGTGGAATGCCGAGGCAGGCATATATGTTCCCGAAGCAGATCGCTCCCCCACTTACGTGCGCTATATCGGGTTTGGCCTGTTCCTGGTGATCATGATGATTTCCCGGTTGATCAGCCCGACCTTCGATAGGACTGACCCTATTGACCAACCCGAACCCGAACTGCACCAAAGCGCCGAAGAAGCCGAACGGGCGTTTGATCTGGCGCTCAATCAAATCCTTGGGTCGACACGCGATGACGCGCAGATCGACATTCTGGCGCCGGGTTTCCGCGATCAGTTGCGGTTTATGTATAGCGCGGGAAGTGGCGCTTCGGGAGATCACCAGGCTGGCATCGCCCGCGCCCGCGCGCTCGCCCGCATCTACTCCGAAAATGCCAAGCGCGCTGCAGAGTTCGAGGAGCTGGTGGCCATCGCCGAGGTCCGGCGACGGTGGCTGCTTTCGTTACTGGGCGAGGGGAAGCTGGGCGCCGATTGCCCCCTGCTGCCCGGCGGCGATGGGCTGGAACACGTTGTGCTCGACGCAGAAGGTCACCGGGCCGAACAGGCGATGCTGATTCAGCTGATCTATGCCGGGCTGTTTGCCGAGCAACCGGTAAGAGAGCCGCTGTCGGCCGAGGTGCCCGGCGCGGTGATTGATGAGGCGGTGGCGCAAAGCAGCCTGTCCGATGAACAGTTCCGCGCGGCGCTGGGCGATCCCGATCACCCGGCGCGCTGCCAGATGGAATTGGGGCTGCTCAACGTGGTGCTGCGCCAGCCGGGCCGCGTGCCGGTGGACTTGCTGCGGATGTTATAGCGCCTCGCCTTGCATCTGCTAACCTTTGGGCCATGCCCGAAGCCCCTCCCATCCCGCCCGAGATCGCCGCTTGGTTTGCTGGGCGCGGTTGGCGGGTGCGGCGGCATCAGGCCGAGATGCTCGGCGCGGCGCATAGTGGCAAACATGCGCTGCTGGTGGCCGATACGGGGGCGGGCAAGACCTTGGCCGGGTTCCTGCCGACGCTGGCGGCCTTCTGCCCATCGGTGCTAAACGGTGCCGACCCTCCCGAGGGACTGCACACGCTCTATGTCTCGCCCTTGAAGGCGCTGGCGCATGATGTGCAGCGCAATCTGCTCACCCCGGTGGCGGAAATGGGGCTGGCCATGCGGATCGAGACGCGCAGCGGGGATACACCGTCGGCCCGCAAGCAACGCCAGCGCGCCCGCCCGCCGCACGTGTTGCTGACCACTCCGGAAAGCCTCTCGTTGCTGTTGAGTTATCCCGATAGTTTCGCGATGTTTGCGGGGCTGAAACGGGTGGTAGTGGACGAGATTCACGCCTTTGCCACCGGCAAACGCGGCGATCTGCTGGCGCTGTCGCTAGCCCGGCTGCAGTCGATTGCGCCCGCTATGCAACGGGTTGGCCTGTCTGCCACTCTGTCTGACCCGCAAGCCTATCGCGGCTGGCTCGCGCCGTGGGGCGATATTGACAGCGTCGCGCTGGTGACGGGCGAACTGGGCGCTCCTGCCGAAGTTGAGATCCTTCTGCCTGAGGAAGCCAGCGTGCCCTGGGGCGGCCATGCGGCGACATGGGCGATCCCGCAGCTGGTCGAGCGGATCAAGGCCAACCGCACTACGCTGATCTTCACCAACACCCGCTTTCTGGCCGAATACATTTTCAGCCGCCTGTGGGACGCCAACGACGACAATCTGGCGATCGGCATCCACCACGGCTCGCTCTCGCCCGAGGGGCGGCGCAAGGTGGAGGCGGCAATGGCGCGGGGTGACTTGCGGGCGCTGGTGTGCACCTCCAGCCTCGATCTGGGGGTCGATTGGGGCGATATCGATCTGGTGGTGCAGATGGGCGCGCCCAAGGGATCGAGCCGCCTGCTGCAACGGATCGGACGCGCCAACCACCGGCTCGATCAGCCCAGCCGTGCCTTGCTGGTGCCGGGCAATCGCTTTGAATTCGTCGAAGCCTTGGCGGCCAAGCAAGCGGTCGACGAAGGCCAGCGCGATGGCGAGGACTTCCGGCCCGGCGCGTTCGACGTGCTGGCGCAGCACGTGATGGCCTGCGCCTGCGCGGGGCCGTTCGATGAGGGCGCGCTGTTGGGAGAGGTGCAAAGTTGCCTGCCCTATGCCGCCATCGATCGGGCCATGTGGGAGCGGGTTCTTAGTTTTGTGGCGACGGGCGGCTATGCGCTCAAGGCCTATGACCGGTTCCAGCGGATCACGCGTGACAAGTCCGGGCAGTGGCGGCTGAGCCACCCCGAACAGGCCGCGCGGCATCGGCTGAATGCCGGCATTATTGTCGATAGCGAGATGGTCGGCGTGCGGTTCAAGAACGGGCGGTCGCTCGGCAAAGTGGAGGAGCGGTTTGCCGCCACCTTGCGTCCGGGCGATACCTTCCAGTTTGCGGGCCTGCCGCTGCAAGTGGAGCGTCTGCACGATATGGAGCTGGTGGTGCGGGCCAGCACCAAGGCGGCAATGATCCCCTCCTATGGCGGGCTGCGGCTGCCGCTGACCACCCATCTGGCGACCCGTGTGCGGGCGCTGCTGGTCGACCGGGCGGGCTGGGCGCGCTTTCCCGATGATGTTCGCGAGTGGCTGGAAGTGCAGGACTGGCGCTCGGCCATGCCGGGGCCCGAGCAGTTGCTGGTCGAGACTTTCCCGCATGGAGGGCGCGAATATGCCGTGTTCTATACTTTCGCTGGGTGGAATGCCAACCAGTCGCTCGGCATGTTGTTGACCAAACGGATGGAGGATGCGGGGCTGCTGCCGGGTGGCTTTGTCGCCAATGACTATTGCCTGGCTGTGTGGGGTTTGCGCGCGGTGGACGACCCGGCAGCGCTGCTCTCACCCACGATCCTGGAGGAGGAGTTCGTCGAATGGGTCGAGGGCAGCTATCTGCTGCGCCGCGCCTTTCGCGAGGTGGCGGTGATCGGCGGGCTGGTCGAGCGGCAGCAGCCGGGGCAGCGTAAAAGCGGGCGGCAGGTCACCTTCAGCACCGATCTGATCTATGACGTCTTGCGCAAATATGAGCCGGGGCACCTGCTGATCGAAGCCGCCTGGGCCGATGCCCGCACCCGCCTGACCGATATTGCGCGGCTGGCCGAGGTGCTGGAGACTGCCGCCGTCCGGATCAACCATATGCGGCTCGACCGGGTCAGTCCGCTGGCAGTACCGGTGATGGTCATGCTCGGGCGCGAGGCGGTGCCGCAAGGTGCAGGCGATGACGCGCTGTTGCTGGAGGCTGAGGCGCTGGCAGAGGCGGCGATGTGGGTTTGAGGGGAGCGGCGGCGCATAGAAAAAGGGGGCAGGATCGCTCCTGCCCCCCAATCTGTTGTCCGAACTATCGCGCGGCTTACGACTTGCCGAAGCTGCGATACTTCTCGTTGCCGACGAAGCCGAACTTGGTCACGCCCGAGCTTTTGATCGCGTTCAGGACGATGGCCGAAAGTTGGTATGAGGCATTGGGCTCGGGCTCAAACTGCAGTTCGGGCTCGGGCACCAGTGCCTTGGTCTCGTTCAGCAGCGTGCGCAGCTGCGCCAGCGTCTGTTGTTCGCCGTTCCACAGGATCACATTGCCTGGGGTCAGCGCGACCTTGTTGACTACCGGATCGATCTCCACGACCGGCGGATTGGGATCCGGCACCGGAAGATCGATGTTGTCGGCGTGGGTCGCGACGGGGATGGTGAGCATGAGCATGATGAGGAGCACGAGCATGACGTCGATCAACGGCGTCGTGTTCATCTCCATCATCGGCTCGCCATCGTCCTTGCCGCCTGACATTGCCATGGGTTTTTACTCCTTGAGTTACGAAAGCCCGGGGAAGTTACGAAACCCCGGAAAGTTTCGCAAATCCCGGATCCGAAGGCTTATCAGCCGTTCGGGTCAACCGGGGTGGAAATGAAGCCGACGGTGGGATAGCCCGCCGCCTGCACGTTGCTGATCGCACCTGCCACACAGCGCCACGGAGCGTTCACGTCGGCGCGAATATGCACCTGCGGGATCTGCTCAGGATCGTCCATGATTGCTTCAATGCCACCAGCGCGCTGCACGATGTTATCGAGCCGTTCGAAGGCCCTATTATACAGCTCGGTCGAATCGACCAGCGTGACGTTGTTGAAGAACACTCGGCATTCACCGCCACGCGAGGCGCCGGTATATGCGGTGTTGAGCGTACTGGGCGTGCGCCCTGCCTCGTCAGTCGTGGTGACAGTCAGCAGCAGGTTCTCGACCTTGTCGTCCGATTCCTGCGACCTGAGGATCGGTACCTGTAGTTCTTCAACCGTCTGGATTGCGGCCGGAACCGCAATCAGGAAGATGATCAGCAGCACCAGCATCACGTCCACCAGCGGGGTGGTGTTGATGTCCGACATCGGCTTTTCGTCGCCGCCGCTTCCACCCGTCGAAATGGCCATGTTTCTCGTCCTATCTCAAATGGGGCTGCAAGGGGGCGGGTGTCGCCAGAATGATCTGGTGGGGCACCCGCCCTTTGATGCAGTCAGCTCAGGCCTTGGGTGCCGGCTTGGCAGCAGCCGGAGCAGCCTTGGCAGCAGCGGCGGGCACGGCAGGCTTCACCGCGCCATTGGAAGCGATATTGGCCAGCAGTTCGGTCGAGAAGCCCGAGAGCTGCGCAGCGATCTTCTTGTTGCGGCTCTGCAGGAAGTTGTAGGCGAACACCGCAGGCACAGCGACGAGCAGACCGATGGCGGTCATGATCAGCGCTTCACCAATCGGGCCGGCAATCTTGTCGAGCGCGGCTGACCCTGCAATGCCGATGTTGATCAGCGTGCGGTAGATACCGATAACCGTGCCCAGCAGACCCACGAACGGTGCCGTTGCACCGGTGGTGGCGAGGAACGGCAGGCCGGCGGCCAGCGACGAGTTGATCGTCGATTCCGAACGGGCCAGCGTGCCGTGCAACCAGTCATGCGCTTCGAGGCTGTCGGTCATGCTCTTGTGCTCATTGCTGGCAGCAAGCGCATCGTCGACCAGCTGACGCCAAGCCGAGTTCTTCTCGAGCCTGGTGGCACCTTCGGCCAGCGAGTTGGCGCGCCAGAAAGCCGAATGGCCGGTCTGGAACTGCTTGAGCACCTTGTTCTGTTCGAGCCACTTGGTGATAAGGATGTAGAACGAGCCAACCGATTGTATGGCGAGAACGGCCAGAAGCGACCAAGTAACCGGACCGCCTTCCTCAATAGCCTGAACGAAACCGAACGAGGTCTGCGGGGCCTCGGTGGCTGCGGAAGCCGCGGCGAGAATGTCAATAAACATGCGAAAAGTCCTCTCTAGAAATCAATAATTATGAAAAATCACTCGCCCAGCTGGTAAACGATTGTCATCGAATTGCGCCCGGTGGTCGGGTTGCCGGCATCGTCAAGCGCCGGAGTGTAGCGGGCATAACGCTGCATGCCATCACAGGCCGCCTCGTCGAGAATGTCCGAACCGCTCGAGTTGCTGACAGAACAGGAGGTCACCCGCCCGTCGGCACCAATCACGACGCTGACGCCGACATTGCCCTCGATCTCCTGACGCACTGCGCGCGAAGGATAGTTGTTCGAGATCCGCACGGACCAGCGGCTCAGGCCATCAGGTGACACTGCGCGAGCACGGGACTGTGTCCGCGTTGCCGTTGGCGTTGGGGTCGGCGTTGGGGTCGGCGTATCGCGCACAAGCGGACGGTCTATAATGACGGTCTCCTGACGCGGCGGCGTCCCAGTCGACAACACCATCGGTGGCGGCGGCACATAGGGTGGCGGAATGCGCACCTCGTCCGGCGGCGGAGGCGGTGGCTCGTCTTCGATTACTTCTTCCGGCTCCTCAATATCCACGGTTGCCACGCGCTCCACGACTTCCTTGAAAGCCGAGATAGCAAGGCCGCTTATCAGCAGCCACACAGCCAAAACGTGGATCAGGGCGACGACTATAATCGATACAATTCGACTATTGCTCAATTCTTGGTCAGCGTAAGCCATCCAGTCCCATCACTCCATATCCATCCGCCGGGCAAGCCCGGCCAACGCAGCATTGTGCAGACCCGCAAGTCTGCCTGCCACAGCGAAGTTTTGTCCACCCTGAAGGTTCAGAAGCGGCAACGGGGGTGAGGATTATTCCTTCAGCCCCCCTCGTCCCAGACCATGTCGTGTTATTGTTTGCGACTAGGTCCGTTCCGGCCGGGTCTTAACGGCACCTTTCGGCGTGGGCAATCGCTTTATCTGCCGAGTTAACCGTTCAGGACAGATTCACGCGAGAAACGGCTGATTAACGCTGTTTTTTGTGCCCGAATGTGACACACGGGCGGACCAGATTGAGGAGAATGCGATGGCAGATCAGGTGCGAATCCCCCCTCTGGCGAATCTTGCACGAGCGATTTTGCCCGCTTTGGTCCTGTTGTTGGCGCTGGCCGCGCCGCAATCTGCGCTGGCTCAGAGCCGGAACCAGCGGCAAGATCCCGTAGTAGTTGCGCCGCCTCCAGCCAATCCGCTGACTTATGTCGATCTGGTGGAGCTGGCGCAGGCGTCGGATCTGGTCTTGCGGGCTGAGATTGCCCGGCAGACCGTTGTTCCGCCCGAACGCAGCCCTGGCCTGGCACCGGGGCAGGTGCGGCTCTATGTCGAGGCGGTGACGCAGGCCCTGCTGGCGGGGTCCGGCCCGGTGGGCGAGACGCAGGCCTTCCTGCTCGACCTGCCGCTGGATGCGCGCGGGCGGCGGCCCAATATCCGCCGACAGGTGTTCCTGCTGTTCGCGCGCCGGGTTGAAGGGCGACCCATTGGACAAACAGCGCAGATCCAGCTGGTCGGGCGCCAGGCGATCCAGCCGGTCGATCCGCTGCTGGAACAGCGTGTGCGCCATGTCCTGACCCAGCTGGTGCAGGCCGATCGCCCGCCAATGATCTCGGGCGTGCGCGAGATTATCAGCGTGCCGGGCAATCTGGTGGGCGAATCCGAATCACAGATGTTTCTCGATACGCTCGATGGCGCGCCGGTTTCGCTGACGGTGCTGCGCCGCCCCGGCATGGCCCCCAGCTGGGGCGTCTCGTGGACCGAAATTGTCGATAGTGCCGCCCGCCCGCCTGCGCCCGAAACGCTCGAATGGTATGCGCTGGCCTGTTTCCTGCCGCGCGAGCTGCCCGCCGGGGCCTTCATCCAGCGCGATCCCGATTCGCGCGGGCGGGCGCGGGCCGATTATGCACTGGTGCTGGCGCAGCTGGGCAACTGCGAGCGCAGCGGGCTGTAGGGCGGGGCAGGGTTTCCTACTGGCAGCTTGATGTGCCAGACACTCACAGTTGGATTGGAGGGCAAACGCGCCCAAACCAGTGATTTGAAACATTATTCCGCATAACGGCAATTATAATGCAGAGTTTCGCCCAAAATCCCAAAAGTGTCACCCTGTATCGAAGCTATAAAAAACAAGAGTTTATAGCCTGAAATGGGGGGTGACACAGTGTCACCCCTGTCACCCCCCTTTTCATCCCCTCTATCACCCCCCCTATCATCCTAAGTCTAGCCAAACGCCGCCTTGCAGATTATCGGCGCGGCAGACCTTAGACACCAACTTGTCCGGAACCCTCGAATGACCCAACCCCTTCGTATCGCGCTGGCTGGCCTTGGCACTGTGGGGGCGGGGGTGATTCGCCTGCTCGAAACCAATGGCGCGCTGATCGCGGCGCGGGCGGGGCGCAGGATCGAGGTGGTGGCGGTCAGCGCCCGCAATCGCAGCAAGGATCGCGGCGTCGATTGCACGCGCTTTGCCTGGGATGATGACATGACCGCGCTGGCCAGCCGCGATGATGTGGATGTTGTGGTGGAACTTGTCGGCGGGTCTGATGGCCCGGCGCTGGCGCTGGCGCGAAAGACCTTGAGCGGCGGCAAGCATCTGGTCACCGCCAACAAGGCAATGATCGCGCATCATGGGATGGAGCTGGCGGCGCTGGCCGATTCGCATGGGCTGGCGCTGAAGTTTGAAGCAGCGGTGGCAGGCGGGATTCCGGTGCTCAAGGGGCTGGGCGAGGGCGCGGCGGCCAACAAGATCGAGCGGCTCTATGGTATCCTCAACGGCACCTGCAATTATATCCTGACGCAGATGGAAAGCACCGGCGCCGATTTTGGCGGGGTGCTGAAGGAAGCGCAGGCGCTGGGCTATGCCGAGGCAGATCCCACCTTTGACGTCGAAGGCGTGGATGCGGCGCACAAGCTGGCGATCCTGGCCGCGCTGGCTTTCGGCACGGAAGTCGATTTTGGCAGCGTCGATATATCGGGCATCAGCCGCATCCGCGCCGCCGATATCGCGCAGGCCGATGCCTTGGGCCATGTCATCCGCCTTGTCGGCATGGCTGAGGAGCAGCTTGAAGGGGGCGAGCGCCGCTTGTTCCAGCGGGTCCAGCCGGTGCTGGTAGCCAAGAGCCATCCGCTGGCCGCAGTCGATGGGCCAACCAATGCTGTGGTGGCGGAGGGCAATTTCGTGGGCCGCCTGCTGTTTCAGGGTCGCGGCGCGGGCGATGGCCCCACCGCCAGCGCGGTGGTGGCCGATCTGATTGACATTGCCCGCGGCAATAACACCGCGCCGTTCTCGCTGCCGGTGGGGATGCTGGAAGCGGTTGCTCCCGCCGATCCGGGCCACCGAAGGGTGCGCGCCTACATGCGCTTCACCGTGGCCGACCGCCCCGGCGTGCTGGCCGAGATTACCGCCGCGATGCGCGATGCCGGGGTTTCGATTGAAAGCATGATCCAGCATGGCCGGCCGGAGGATGATAGTCTGGAACCTGTGCTTGTCGCAATCGTCAGCCATGAAGGCCCGGAAAGCGCCATCACCGCCGCGCTGGCCTTGCTTGAGGGCTCCCCCAGTCTGGCCGAACCGCCGCTGGTGATGCCGCTTTTGGGATAGGAATTATCGCATGACCGAAGCTGCCTCCACAGACTGCTCCAGCCCGCTCGACCGGGTGCTGGTGATGGAACTGGTCCGCGTGACCGAGGCCGCCGCCATGGCCGCCGCCCGGCTGGTCGGCCGGGGTGACGAGACGGCGGCGGATGATGCGGCGGTCCAAGCGATGCGGGCGGCGTTCGATCTGGTGCAGCTGAATGGCACCGTTGTGATCGGCGAGGGTGAGCGCGATCATGCCCCGATGCTGTTCATCGGCGAGAAGCTGGGCGCAGCGCAGGAAAGTGGCCCGGCGGTGGATATCGCCGTCGATCCGCTCGAAGGCACCACCATCACCGCCAAGGCAGGGTCCAACGCACTGGCGGTGCTGGCGATTGCGGGCAAAGGCGGCCTGCTCAACGCGCCCGATATCTATATGGAAAAGATCGCCGTCGGCCCCGGCTATCCCGATGGCGTGGTCGGCCTGAACAAGACGGCGGAGGAGAACATTGCAGCGGTGGCAGCGGCCAAGGGCGTTTTGCCCGCGCAGCTGATGGTCAGCGTGCTTGATCGCCCGCGCCATGCCGAACTGATCGGCAAATTGCGCGCCATCGGCTGCGGCATCCAGCTATTGCCCGATGGCGACATTGCCGGGGTCATCGCCACCAGCGACCCCGATACCACGATCGACCTCTACATGGGCTCAGGCGGCGCGCCCGAGGGTGTGCTGGCCGCCGCTGCCCTGCGCTGTGTTGGCGGGCAGTTTGAAGGCCGCCTGATGTTCCGCAATGATGAAGAGCGCCGCCGCGCGCACGATTGCGGGATCACCAACTTTGAGCGGATATACCGGCTGGAGGATCTGGCCAGCGGCGATTGTATCTTTGCCGCTACTGGTGTCACCGATGGCTCGCTGCTGGCCGGGGTCAAGCACCGTCAGCGGAAAGATGGCGGCGAAGTGCAGACTACCCATTCGGTGGTGATGCGCGCCTCCACTGGCACGGTTCGCTGGATCAGGGCCGAGCACAAGGTGGGGTAAAAACTCCCTTTCCCCAGCGCGTCGCCCGCCGAAGGTTGCATTCATGTGACGCTGGTTTAGAGGCGGGGCAACCAGATCGCCACCAGATCGACAATAGAGGGCCTGCGCCATGAAGATCATGTCCGGCAATGCCAATTTGCCGCTCGCCCGCGCGATTGCCGCCTATCTCGAAGTGCCGCTGACCGATGCCAGCGTGCGCCGTTTCGCCGATGAGGAAGTGTTCGTCGAAATCCACGAGAACGTCCGCGGCGAAGATGTGTTCATTGTCCAGTCGACCAGCTTTCCGGCCAATGACAATCTGATGGAACTGCTGATCTGCATTGATGCGCTGCGCCGCGCCTCGGCCAAGCGGATCACTGCGGTGATGCCCTATTTCGGCTATGGCCGGCAGGATCGCAAACCCGGCCCGCGCACACCAATATCTGCCAAGCTGGTGGCCAATCTGATTACCGAGGCTGGCGCTGACCGGGTGCTGGCGGTTGATCTGCACGCCGGGCAGATCCAGGGCTTTTTCGACATCCCGACCGACAATCTCTATGCCGCGCCGGTGATGGCGGCGGATATTCAGGCGCGCTATGGCGGGTCCGATCTGATGGTCATTTCGCCCGATGTCGGCGGTGTGGTCCGTGCCCGCGCCTTGGCCAAACGGCTCGACAACGCCCCGCTGGCGATCGTCGACAAGCGCCGCGAGCGCGCGGGTGAGAGCGAGGTGATGAACATTATCGGCGACGTGAAAGGCCGCAACTGCATCCTGATCGACGATATCATCGATTCGGGCGGCACGCTGTGCAACGCCGCCGAGGCGCTGCTGGCGGCGGGCGCGAAAAGCGTGGCCGCCTATATCACCCACGGCGTGCTCTCGGGCGGAGCGGTCGCCCGGATTGAGGGTTCGTGCATGACCGAACTGGTCATCACAGACACTATCCGGCCAACCGACGCCGCCACCGATTGCAAAAAGATCCGCGTGCTGGCAATTGCGCCGCTGGTGGGTGAAGCGGTGCGGCGGATTGCCGATGAGAGCTCGGTTTCGAGCCTGTTTGATTGAGTGGGCGCATTCTCCTGCTCGGAGCCAGCGGCTTCATCGGCAGCGAGATCGCGCAGGCGCTGGCCACTGACGGCCACCAGATCACCGGGCTGACGCGCGATCCGGCGGCGGCACTAAGGGCGCAGGCCGGGATCAGCTGGCGGCAGTGCGATTTGCGCAGCATGACCCGGTCCGAGGATTGGCACGCGCTGCTCGATGGAAGCACGGTAATTATCAACGCCAGCGGCACGCTGCAGACGGGCCTGCGCGATGATGTGGTGCGGGTGCAGGAAGCCGCCATTCTGGCCCTGATCGAAGCAGCCAAGACAGCAGGGGCGCGCCAGTTCGTGCAGATTTCGGCGGCCGGGGCCGAGCTGCAATCGGCCAGCCCTTTCATGGCCACCAAGGCGCGCGCCGATGCGGCGCTGGCGCAATCGGGCATCCTCCATGCAATTCTGCGTCCCGGCCTGGTGATCGGCCGCAATGCCTTTGGCGGAACCGAGCTGATCCGGGCAACGGCGGGCCTGCCGCTGGTCCATCTGGTGGTGAGTGGAACGGGCTCGATCCAGTGTGTCGGCATGGCTGATCTGATCGACGCCGTGCACAAGGTGGTGGCCTCGCCTGCTAAGTGGAGGGGCACGCATGATCTGGTGGCGCGTGATGGCCTGCCGCTTGAGCAGATCGTTGAGCATCATCGCCGTTGGCTCGGCCACCGGGAACCCCGCTTCCGGCTGAGCCTGCCCGTGGGCCTACTTCGCCCGGTGAGCCTGCTGGCCGATGGGCTCGGCTGGCTCGGCTGGCGTTCGCCGCTGCGCAGCAATGCAGTCGCGGCCTTGATTAGCGGGGTGGCCGGTGACGCCGATGCGACGGCGCGCTTGCTGGCGCGCGAACCGCTCGATCTGGAACGCGCGCTCGGCCAGCTCGGGCCTGCGGGCAAGGCCGACCGCTGGCATTCACGCCTCGCCTTGGCCTATCCGCTGGGCCTCGCCAGCCTCGTGCTGCTGTGGCTGGGGAGTGGCATTCTGGGGCTGACGCGCACTGCGACGGCTTCGGCCTTGCTGGTCGAAGACGGAATGGCGCAAGGCTTGGCCGACCTGTTGGTGCTGGGCGGATCGCTGGCCGATCTCGCCATCGGGCTTGGCCTGTGCTGGCGACCGCTGCTGGGCAAGGCCTTGCTTGGCGGGTTGGTGCTGGCCGGAGCCTATCTGGCGTCGAGCCTGGCATATGGCGCCGATCTGTGGCTCGATCCGCTGGCTCCCTTGCTCAAGGTGCTACCGGTAATGGCATTGACCCTGTTCTGCCTGGCGATGAAGGACGAGCGGTGATGGAATATTATTGGCTCGCCCGCTGGCTGCATGTGATCGGCGCAACGGTGTTGATCGGCACGGGCAGCGGGATCGCCTTCTTCATGCTGATGGCGCACCGCAGCAAAGATGTGGCGGCGATTGCCCATGTCGCAGGCAGCGTGGTGGTGGCCGATTTCCTGTTCACCGCCACCGCCGTCATCGCTCAACCGCTGACCGGGCTATGGCTGGCCAGTTTGACCGGCTGGCCGCTCGATACGCAGTGGATCATGCTGTCGCTGGGGCTTTATGCGCTGATCGGCCTGTTCTGGCTGCCGGTGGTGTGGATGCAGATGCGGATGCGCGATCTGGCGCGCGCGGCCTTGCGCGAAGGTGGTGGCCTGCCACCCGCCTATTTCCGCCTGTTCCGCCTGTGGTTCGTCTCGGGCTTTCCAGCCTTTGCCAGCGTGCTGGCGATAGTCTGGCTGATGATTGCGCGACCGCCCTTGTGGTAATTGGCCGGGCAAGGCGCTTGACCGGGGCTGTGCTGCTCAGCAAAGCATCTGGCCATGAACCTCGCCACAAACCTCAAAGCCGAAATCGCCCTCGCCCACCGTCTCGCCGATGCTGCACGCCGCGAAGTGCTGCCGCATTTCCGAACCAGCATCTCCAGCGAGGCCAAGGCCGATGCCACCCCCGTCACTCTGGCCGACCGCAATGCCGAAGAGGCCATGCGCCGCATCCTCAAGGCCGAGGTGCCGCAGGACGGCGTCCACGGCGAGGAGTTTGGCGTGGAGGAGGGCCGTTCGGGCCGCCAATGGGTGCTCGATCCGATCGATGGCACCACCGCGTTTCTGGCTGGTCGCGCCACCTTTGGCACGCTGATCGCGCTGCTGGTTGATGGCTTTCCGGTGCTGGGCCTGATCGACCAGCCGGTGCAGGGTGAGCGCTGGCTGGGCGTGGCCGGGCAGCCAACCACTTTCAACGGCCGGCCCGCCACCACCCGCCCCTGCCGCGAGTTGAGCGGCGCGACCATCGCCACCACCGGCCCGCACTATTTCAGCCAGGCCGAGGGCGAGCAGTTCATGGCGCTGGCGGCCAAGACCGATCACAAGCGCATGGTGATGGGCGGCGATTGCTACAACTACGCCTGCCTTGCCTCTGGCCACATCGACATTGTGTGCGAAGCGGGCCTGAAACTGCACGATTACGCGGCGCTGGTGCCCGTGGTCGAAGGGGCAGGCGGGATGATGTGCGACTGGAACGGCGATCCGCTGCACGCCGGGTCCGAGGGCCACGTGCTGGCGCTGGGCGATCCGGCGCGGCTGGAGGATGTGCTGGCGGCGCTGGGGGGGGGCTGAAGGCACCAGCGCCTATCGCGTTACCCGATTCTCGTCCTGCCTTCCCGCGCGAACATTGCCACGCATGCGTTTAGAACACAGTAGAGTGCGGGTAAGGCGGTGGACGCCCAGCCTTCCCAATTGACGACTGTCACTGCGAGAAATGCACAGTATCCCAAAGTCCAGACAATCCACGTCGAAGCGCGCTCATTCTGAGGATGCGTGTAGGTAGACCGGAGAATTGGAATGAAGCTGATGGTGGTGCTCAGGAGGAGCAGACCATAGGTCAGACTCGGGAAAAAGTCAGTGACCCAAGCATACAGGATGACGAGGTCAAGGGCTGCCGCTGTCAGTTCCAATTTGTCAGGCCGAACAAAACGACCGGTCCGAACGGATATCGCAAGTATCAACGAAGAGCCGAAAAGGCACGCCACCGGAACCGCAAGCTTTGGGAGGTCATCGGTGAGATTGCTGTAGACGAGTATTGTTATGGCCTCGCCGAATGTCCAAAGTGCCCAGCTGGAGATGTTCGGGGAAATGGTGCTTTTCAGCTGATCGCGAAGATACAAACCGTATCCTGCCAACACGATCATGGCAGCGACAACTCCGAGGGCGCCACCGATCAAAGTTGTCACTCGATGCCCTTTTGTGCACGCCAAAACTTGACGACTTCATATGGGCCATCGGGCGGATTTGAGTCGTTCGTGAAAGCCAACTGAATCGCTTGCAGTGTTTTGCGGCAATCCAACGAGCCGCAGGTGCATTGCATCACCCATTCCGGATCAACTTCGGTGGTCGAATAGTCGAATGTGATCTCGTCTCCCGGGTTTATATCCCGTAGCGCAAAGAGCCCCCCCCCCCCC
>CAMDSM010000053.1 GCA_945906905.1 Altererythrobacter xiamenensis
GGTTTCCCAACGCGCCAAAGCCCGATCCGGATCGGGGGCGCCGGAAAGGGCGGCGGCCAGATCGGGTGCAATTGCATCAAAGGCAATCCGCGCCTCGGCCCCGCGCAAGGCCCGGATGCTGTCCTTCCAGCCCTCCACCCGCCGGGCAAATTCGCCCGCGCCAAGATCCGGCACGCCGACATTCGAGCGCGCCGCATCCTCGCCCAGCAACCGATCATAGCGCGCCGCCACCGCACCACATACTTGCGCCAGATCCGCCAGCAACGCCGCCCCATCGGCCAGCCCATCGAGCCGTGCGACATTATCGAGCGCTTCGGCCTTGCGCGGCAGTTCGTGCGTCTGCCGGTCGTCGACCATCTGCAAGCGGTGCTCGACCACCCGCAGCCGATCATAGGCATTGCCCAGCACAGCCGCATCCTCGCCCGCGATGATCCCTTCCGCCGCCAGTGCATCGAGCGCCGCGCGCGTGCCCCGCACCCGCAAGCCCGGCAGCCGCCCGCCATAAATCAGCTGGTGCGTCTGGGCGAAGAACTCGACCTCGCGGATGCCGCCGCGCCCGCGCTTCAGGTCGAACCCACCGCCAGGTTCCAGCGGCCCGGTATAGGCCTTGCGGATACGCATCGTCAGGCGGCGAATCTCCTCGATAGCGGTGAAATCAAGGTTGCGGCGCCAGATGAAGGGCCGCAGCTGATCGAGGAAGTGCTCGCCCGCCGCCACATCGCCGCCAGCTGCCCGCGCCCGGATATAGGCCGCCCGTTCCCACGCCAACGCACTCGATTCGTAATGCGTCATCGCCGCATCGAACGATATCGCCAGCGGGCTGACCTCGCTGGCCGGGCGCAGCCGCAGATCGACCCGGAAAACATAGCCATCGCCGGTCTGGTTCGACAGGATTTCCACCAGCGAGCGAGCATAACGCTGCGCCGCCTCGCCCGGCTCCTCGCTTGCCCGGCGCGGCAGGGTTTCGGGATCGAACAGCAGAATCGGATCGATGTCCGAACTGTAGTTCAACTCGCCCGCACCATGCTTTCCCAGCGCGATGGCGCTGAAGCCTTGTGGCGCCACATTAGGCATTCGCCGGGCGATGGCTGCGGTGATCGCAGAATCGAGCGAACGGTCGGCCAACTGGCTCAGCTCATCCATCACCCAGCCCAGCCCAAAGTGTCCCGCCAGATCGCCCACGCCCAGCACCAGCGCCAGCCCCAACCGCTCACGCCGAAGCGCTTGGCCCACGTCGCTGCCATCAGCCGATTTAGCCGCCACCAAAGCCTCATCCGCCCGGCCCTGCGCCAGCAATTCCGCCAAATCAGGCATCCGCGCCAACGCCAGCGACAGGAACGGCGAACAGGCCCGCACCCGGCCAAGCGCATTGTCCCAATCGTAAGTAGCAGCACCGCTCATGCCGCGAACCCTGCCGTGCATTGCCCGGCGGAGCAAGGCTGGTATGTGGGCGGAGACAGTGGAAGGTTTGAGACCATGACTTACCGTATGCCCGCCGAATGGGCCGAGCAGGACTGGATCTGGATCGGCTTTCCCGCCGCCGCCGATCTGTGGGAGGCGGACCTCGCCCCGGCACAGGCGCAGGTGGCGGCGTTTGCCAATGCCATTGCTGCCAGCGGACAGCAGGTGCGGCTGGTGGTGCGCGATGCCTTGGCGGAGGCGCAGGCGCGCGCCTTGGTGCTGCCGCAGGTGGTGTTCGAGACGCATCCCTATGGCGATATCTGGCTGCGTGATACCGGGCCGCTGGCCCTGCTCGACAGCACGGGCGCGCGGGCGGCGCGGCGCTTTGGTTTCAACGGCTGGGGCGGCAAGTATCTGCTCGATGGCGATCAGCAGACGGGCGCTTCGATGGTCGCTTCGGGCCGTCTCACCGATCTGGGGCAGGCCGATTGGGTGCTGGAGGGCGGCGCGGTCGATAGCGATGGCACTGGGCTGGTGGTGACCACGCAGCAGTGCCTGCTCAATCCCAACCGCAACCCGTCGCTGACCAAGGCCGAGATCGCCGAGCGGCTGGAGCGTGACCTTGGCCTCAGCCGTGTGCTGTGGCTGGGTGATGGCCTGCTGGGCGATCACACCGATGGCCATGTCGACAATCTGGCGCGCTTCGTGGCGCCGGGGCGGATCGCCATTCCGCAGGCTTCGGGCACCGACGATCCCAACGCCGCCACCTATGACGATGCGGCCACACGGGCCGAGGCTTTTGGGCTGGACGTGGTCCGCATTCCCTCACCCGGATTGATGGGAGAGGATGAGGATGTGGAACCCGCCAGCTACATGAACTTCGTCATCGCCAACCGCGTGGTGGTGGTGCCGATCTATGGCGCACCGAATGATGCGGCGGCAGTGGCGGCGATCGGCGCTTTGTTTCCAGGGCGGACAGTCGTGGGGCTGATGGCCGATGCGGTGTTGACAGGCGGGGGCAGCTTCCATTGCTGCAGTCAGCATGTTCCGATGGCGTTGTAGGGCGCGCTTTAATCTTTCATTAGCGTTTGTGGCGGAAAATGCCCGCATGAGCAAAGCCATCGCCATCACGCGCCATTTCGCCTTCGACGGATTTGAAGCGCTGCGCTGTGCGATTGTGCTGACCTGCGCCTGCGCCCTGATCGCGGCGGGCTAGGGTGACACTGGGTGACACTGTGTCACCCACCAATTTTCCAAATAAATCACAGATATTCAGTGGCTTGATCTCGGAAGTGTCTGGGTGACACTTTCCGGGGACGCGGCGAAAAATCGCGTCTCAGGCGGGGTGCAGACAATAGGAAAGAGCCGCAACGGCGCTATCGCGGGTGGAGGCCTGTAGGAAAGGGCGCGTTGGCCTTGTGGGACTGTGATGCTGGCTTGCGCAATTTTGTTTCACCGCAAATCCGGCGCCCGCGCCTCACTCGTGATCAGCGCCACCGCCTCGTCCAGCGGCATCACCTGCTGGTGTTCCGCGCCCAAAGTGCGCAGGGCAATCGTGCCCTCATCGGCCTCGCGCTTGCCGACGACCAGCAGCCAGGGAACCTTGGCCAAGGAATGCTCGCGCACCTTGTAGTTGATCTTCTCGTTGCGGAAATCGGTGCTCACGCGGATGCCGGCGGCCTCCAGTTGCGCCGCAACCTGCCGGCCATAATCATCGGCGTCTGACACAATCGTCGCCACCACCGCCTGTGTGGGCGAAAGCCACGCGGGCAGGCGGCCGGCAAAGTGCTCGATCAGAATGCCAATGAACCGCTCATACGAGCCGAAAATCGCCCGGTGCAGCATCACCGGGCGGTGCTTGTCACCATCCTCGCCAACGTAAACCGCATCGAGCCGTTCGGGCAAAACCCGGTCAGACTGGATCGTGCCGACCTGCCAGGTGCGGCCAATCGCATCGGTCAGGTGCCATTCCAGCTTGGGAGCATAGAACGCGCCTTCGCCGGGCAGTTCTTCCCATTCCATGCCCAGCGCGGTCAGCGCGTCGCGCAGTTCCTCTTCGGCCTTGTCCCAGTCGGCATCGGAACCGAACCGCTGCTCGGGGCGCAGTGCCAGCTTGATATCATAGGTAAAGCCGAAATGCTGATAGATCCGGTCGGCCAGCGCGATGAACGCGCGCACTTCGTCGACCACCTGATCCTCGGTGCAGAAAATATGCGCATCGTCTTGCGTGAACTGGCGGACCCGCATCAGCCCGTGGAGCGCGCCGTGCGGTTCGTTGCGGTGGCAGCAGCCGTTTTCATACAGGCGCAGCGGCAGTTCACGATAAGAGGTGATGCCCTGCTTGAAGATCAGCACATGCGCCGGGCAGTTCATCGGCTTGAGCGCCATCCACTGCGCATCGCCCGAAATCACCGGGCCTTCATCATCAACATTGGGCACTTCATCGGGGATGACGAACATGTTGGCGCGGTATTTGCCCCAGTGGCCTGACTGTTCCCACTGGCGCGCGTCCATCACCTGCGGAGTCTTGACCTCCTGATAGCCCGCACCATCAATCGCGCGGCGCATATAGGCCTCCAGCTCACGCCAGATCTTGTAGCCCTTGGGGTGCCAGAAAACGCTTCCGTGGGCTTCTTCCTGCAAGTGGAACAGGTCCATCTCGCGCCCCAGACGGCGGTGATCGCGCTTGCCGGCTTCCTCAAGCTTAAGGAGGTGGGCATCGAGCTGCTTCTTGTTGAGCCAGCCCGTGCCATAGATTCGCGTGAGCTGAGCATTGGCCTGATCCCCGCGCCAATAGGCGCCCGCCACGCGCATCAGCTTGAAGCCTTGCGGATCGAGTTTGCCGGTGGAGGGCAGATGCGGGCCACGGCACATATCCAGCCAGTCATCACCCGACCAATAGACCGTCAGTTCCTCGCCTTCGGGCAGTTCCCTGGCCCATTCAGCCTTGAAGCTCTCGCCTTGTGCTTGCCAGCGCTCGATCAGCGCGGCGCGGCTCCATGGCTCACGCCGCAGTGGCTTGTCGGCCTGGATGATCTTGCGCATTTCGGCCTCGATCGCGGGCAGATCGTCCATGCTGAACGGTTCGCGCGTGGCAGGCGCGAGCACGTCATAATAGAAGCCATCGTCGGTCGACGGGCCAAACGTGATCTGCGTGCCGGGGAACAGCGATTGGACCGCTTCGGCCAGCACATGGGCGAAATCGTGGCGCGCCAGTTCAAGCGCATCGGCCTCATCGCGCGAAGTAACCAACGCCAGCACGCAGTCGCCATCGAACGGCCGGGTGAGATCGCGCAGCTCTCCATCAATGCGCGCGGCGAGCGCGGCTTTGGCGAGCCCCGGACCAATGGCGGCAGCGACATCGGCGGGGGTGGAGCCGAGCGGCATTTCGCGGGCAGAGCCATCGGGCAGGCTGATTGTGATCATTTTCGACATGGTTCATGCCCTTAGCGGCGGTGCTCTCCAACCTCAACCGCCACCAGTAACCACCCTTGTCGATTGCGGCGATTGGCTCCATTCAGGCGGGCATGACGACATTTGCCACAATCGCCGGCCGCCAGATCGCCTTTCGCCACAACACCGGAGGCGGCCCGGCCGTGGTCTTTCTGCCCGGCTATATGTCCGACATGGCTGGCAGCAAGGCAGCTGCGGTGTTCGACTGGTGCGTGGCTGAGGGGCGCGAGTGTCTGTTGCTCGACTATTCGGGCTGTGGTCAGAGCGGCGGCGACTTTGCCGAGGGCACGCTTTCTCGCTGGTGCGCCGAAGTTGTCGGGTTGGTTGAAACCAAGCTGGCGAGTGAGAAAGTGCTGCTGGTCGGATCGTCGATGGGTGGCTGGCTGATGCTGCTGGTGGCGCGGGCATTAGGAGACCGAGTGTCGGGTTTGGTCGGCATTGCCGCAGCGCCCGATTTCACCAGCTGGGGCTATTCGCCGGAACAACAGGAGCTGCTGGCTGCGGGCGAAACGGTGCTGGAACCCAATCCCTATGGCCCCGAACCTACGCCGACCCACGCCGCGTTCTGGGCCGATGGCGAGGCGCGGTTGCAGCTGACAGGGGAAATACCGCTCACTTGCCCGGCCCGCCTGCTCCACGGCCAGCTCGACGCCGATGTGCCGCCAGACACTTCGCTTCGGCTGGCGACGGCCTTGTGTTCACTCGATGTGCAGGTGACGCTGGTCAAAGGCGGGGACCATCGGCTGAGCCGTGATGGGGATATCGCCCTGTTGTTTCGGACCTTGGCGCAATTTGCCTGATCGGATATCTGCACCCCCATGTTGATTGCCCTGTTTGCCCCCCTTGCGCTGACGCAAGCCGCTCCGCTGGCTGCCCTGCCACTCTCGCCCGCGGACGATCGGCTGCGCCTGTGCCTGATTGAAGTGCGGTCCGATCCCGAAGCCGCCATCGCCAGCGCCTCGGCCTGGCTCGATGGGCTGGCGGGAACTGCTCGTGGTGCGCCGCAGCACTGTCTGGGTTTTGCCTATATGAGCCTTAGCCGGTGGGAGGCAGCAGCAGGGGCCTTTGCCGCGGCGCGCGATGCCCGGCTGGTTGATGACAAGGTTGGCCGCGCGCGCTTGGGTGCGATGGCGGGCAATGCCGCGCTGGCAGGCGCGCGAGGCGAAGCGGCGCTGGCGCTGTTCACGCAGGCGCAGGCCGATGCCGCCGCTGCTAGCGATGAGGAGATGGCCGGATCAATCGCGGCTGACCGCGCGCGGGCGCTGGTCAGTCTGGAGCGCAATCTTGATGCCGCCCAGGCACTGGCCTCGGCACGTGAACTGACCCAGCAAAATGTGACGGTCTGGCTGCTCTCGGCCACATTGGCCCGGCGGATGGAGGATCTGGAGAGCGCCCGTGGCTGGATCGCAATCGCCGCCGCGCTCGATCCGATCAATCCGGCGGTGAGGCTGGAAGCAGGCGTAATCGCCGTGCTCGGCGGCAGCGACGATGCGGCGATCAGCAGTTTCCAATCGGTGATAGACACGGAGCCGCAATCGCCCGAAGCGGCAACTGCGCGGATATATCTGGGTCAATTGACCGGGCCAGCGCTGGCGGAGGAACCAACCGAATGATCCCCTTGTCCGTCCTCGATCTTGTCCCGGTCCGGCAGGGCGGCACTATCTCTGCCGCTCTGGCCGATGCCGGGAACCTGGCGCAGGTGGCCGAGGAGGCGGGCTACAAGCGTTTCTGGGTGGCCGAGCATCACGGCAGCCCCGGCATCGCGGGCGGGGCGACTTCGGTTGTGCTCAGCCACATCGGCCACGTCACCAGCACCATCCGCATCGGCTCGGGCGGGATCATGCTGCCCAACCACAATCCTTTCGTGATTGCCGAGCAGTTCGGCACGCTCGATGCCCTGTTCCCCGGAAGGGTCGACCTTGGCCTTGGCCGCGCGCCGGGGGCGGGGCCGATTCTGGGCCAGGCCTTGCGCAAGGATCTGGGTCGCGCCGCCGAGTATTTCCCGCAGGACGTGGTCGAACTGCGCGCCTTGCTGACCGGCGATATCGACCTGCCGATTTCCGCCACCCCCGGCCTTGGTGCGGCTGTGCAGTTGTGGATGCTCGGCTCCAGCCTGTTCGGCGCGCAATTGGCGGCGCAATTGGGCCTGCCCTATGCCTTTGCCAGCCACTTTTCGCCCGATCATCTGGATGCCGCGCTGCAAACCTACCGCAGCCAGTTCCGTCCTTCGGAAGCGCTCGAAAAGCCGCATGTGATGGCGGCGATGACGGTGATCTGCGGCGAGACTGACGCCGACGGCGAACTGCTCGCCTCATCGCAGGATCAGGCCTTCGTCGCCTTGCGCAGCGGTGATCCGGGACCGCTTCCGCCGCCGGTGCCAGGCTATCGCGCCAGTCTCAACATGTCGGCGCAAGGTACACTTGGACGGCTCGGCTCAGCGCGCGCTGTCGGCTCGCCGCGATCTGTCGCAGAGCGAATTGCACGCTTTGTTGAACGCACACAGGCGGACGAGATCATCGTTTCGGGTGCGACCTTTGATCCGCTGGCGCGGCAGGAATCGCTGCGGCTGACGATGCAGGCCGTGCAGGGTTGACCTTTCGGGTAAATTAGTTTCATTCTATACTGGTTTGGGGGTGGCAAGCCTGCCGCCGGGCTGTAGGATGCCGCGCAGGGTAAGAGGAAAGGCGCGCATGTTGGCAGATTCCGGCAATCATTGGCGCGCAGCGCTGTGCAGCCGCATCACCGCGTCGATCCTGCCGGGCGAGGCCGGGCTGGCGGGCGCGGCGCTCGACGAGGCGGCGGATTTCCTGCTCGAAGCCGCGCAGCATCGCGCACACGGCCAGCCCTCGATCCTGATCGGCACTGTCACCGATTCGCGCCGCGCCACCCGCATCGCCCGCATCGCTGTGGTCAATCGCGACGTGCCGTTTCTGGTCGATTCGATCAGCCACACCATAGCTGCCCACGGTCTGGCGGTGGACCTGCTGGTCCATCCGATGCTGCCAGTGCTGCGCGATGCTGGCCGCCAGCTGATCGGCCTGCCCGATAAGGCCGCTGGCGAAGCGGTGGCCGAAAGTTTCATCTATATCGAAACCGACCGGATCGATGCCCGCCAGCGCCGCGCGCTGGAGGCCGATCTGGCCGCGACCATCGCCGATGTCCGTGCCGCCGTGGGTGATTGGCCCGCATTACGCGCCGCGATAAAGACCGATGCAGACGCGCTGCCTGATACTGAGGGTGCCGCCCTGCTCAATTGGCTGGGCGACGGGATGTTGACCCAGCTCGGGCACATGACCCGCCACCGTGACGGCAGCGAGGCGGATATGCTGGGCATCTGCCGCCAGAGCGCCGCGCCGCTGTTGGCCGCAGCCAGCTGGAAGCGGGCCTTCGAATGGTTCGATAGTGACGCCCACCGCAGCGCGCCGCTGCCCAAGCCGCTGCCCAAACCGCTGCCCAAACCGCTGATCGTCAAGGCCAACCGCATCAGCCTGGTCCACCGCCGGGTTCCGCTCGATCTGTTCATCGTTCCAGTGCTCGCAGACGGCAAGATCACCGCGCTGTCGGTCCACGCCGGGGTCTGGACCAGCGCTGCGCTCAGTGCTGCGCCCGATACAGTGCCGCTGCTGCGCCGCCAGCTCGCTAGCATAGCGGCCAGACTGGCGATTGTGCCGGGAAGCCACGATCACCATTCGCTGATCCACGCCTTTTCGGTGCTGCCGCACGATCTGGTGATCAGCTTTGCAACCGACGATACCTTGCGCATTGCCACCGCCATGATGGCGCTGATCGACCGTCCGCGCCCGCGCGTGGCGCTGGTTGCGGCCCCGCTCGAACGGCACGTGTTCGCTTTCGTGTGGTTGCCGCGCGACATGCTCTCGACCAGTACCCGCGAGGCGATCGAAACGCTGCTGGAAAGCACGACCGGCACCAAAACGCTCGATTGGAGCCTGACGGTGGAGGGCGGCAATCTGGCACTGCTGCGCTATGTCCTCGATTCGCGTAACGGAACGCCCACGCTTGATGCAGCAGCGATTGATGCGCGGTTGCAGGATATGCTGCGCGGCTGGACCGATGCGGTTGAGGCCGCGCTTGCCTTGACCGAGGAGCCGGGCCGCGCCGCCGCACTGGCGCTGCGCCACGCCCCGGCCTTTCCCGCCGCCTACCGCGCCGCCTATGGCGCGACAGAGGCGGCGCGCGATGTGGCCCGGCTGCGGCACCTCAACGGCGCTTTGGGTCGCGATGCGCGGCTCTATCGGCTGACAAGCGATGCTGCGGACTTGTTGCGGCTCAAGGTCTATCAGGCGGGCGGCTCGCTGCCTTTGTCCGATGCCGTGCCCGCGCTGGAGAATTTCGGCTTCCGAGTCATGTCCGAACTGCCGACCTTGCTGGCAGGAGAACAGCCCAGCACGATCCATGATTTCCTGCTCGGCCTGCCCGCCGGGTCTGACACTGATGCAGCGCTGCACCGTGCGCCCGTGATCGAGCAGGCGATAACCGCCGTGCTCAACCAGCAGGCCGAGGATGACGTGTTCAACAAGCTGGTGGTTCACAATGGGCTGGCGGCGCAGGAAGCCGAATGGCTGCGCGCCTTTTATCGCTATCTCAGGCAGGCCAATGTGGCCTTCACCATCCATTCGGTGGTCGATGCGCTGGCCAATGCCGGGCCGGTGACCGCCGCGCTGATCGGCCTGTTCAAGGTCCGCCACGATCCTGCTTTCGCTGGTGACCGCAGTGCCGCAACGGCCACGGCCGAGGAGGCAATCAAGGCGGGGCTGGCCAATGTCGCCACGATCAACGATGACCGGATTTTGCGGCTTTATTGGCAGGTGATCATCGCACTGCTGCGGACCAATGCCTTTGCCCCGGCTGAGGCACTGGCCTTCAAGTTCGATTCGGCGCTAGTCCCCGGCCTGCCCAAACCTGTGCCGTGGCGAGAAATTTTCGTCTATTCGCGCCGGATCGAGGGCATTCACTTGCGCGCCGGCCCCGTGGCGCGTGGCGGCCTGCGCTGGTCTGACCGGCGCGACGATTTCCGCACCGAAGTGCTCGGCCTGATGAAGGCGCAGCGGGTGAAGAACGCCGTGATCGTGCCGACAGGGGCCAAGGGCGGTTTCTATCCCAAGTGCCTGCCCAATCCGGCGCTCGACCGCGATGCTTGGGCCACCGAAGGGCGCGAGAGCTATAAAGTGTTCATCCGCGCCTTGCTCTCGCTGACCGACAATATCGTCAAGGATGCGGTGGTCCATCCGGTGGGCGTGGTGGTGCATGACGGGCCAGACCCCTATTTCGTGGTCGCCGCTGACAAGGGCACTGCCACTTTCTCTGACACCGCCAATGCCATCGCGCTGGAGCAGGGCTTCTGGCTGGGCGATGCTTTCGCCAGCGGCGGATCGAACGGCTATGACCACAAGGCCATGGGCATCACCGCGCGCGGGGCGTGGCTTTCGGTTCAGCGGCATTTCCTGGAAATGGGCGTGGATGTGCAGTCCGATCGGGTGCGCGTGGTCGGCTGCGGCGATATGTCGGGCGATGTGTTTGGCAATGGCATGTTGCTGAGCAAGTCTTGTCTGCTGGTGGCGGCCTTCGATCATCGGCATATTTTCATCGATCCCGATCCCGATGCGGCGGCTAGTTGGGCCGAGCGCCATCGGTTGTTCACCCTGCCGCGATCGAGCTGGGCGGATTATTCGGCGGACCTATTGTCAGAGGGCGGGGGCATTTTTCCGCGCACGTTGAAGCAGATTCCGCTGTCGCCCGAAGCGCGCGGCGCGCTGGGCATCGCCGAGAGCGCGCTTGATCCTGAGAGCTTGATCTCCGCCATCCTCAAGAGCCCGGTCGATCTGATCTGGTTCGGCGGCATCGGCACCTATGTGAAGGCCGCCGGAGAAAGCCATGCGGCTGTCGGCGATCCGGCCAACGATGGCAGCCGCATCAACGGCGAAGACGTGCGCGCAGCTGTGATCGGCGAGGGCGCGAACCTTGGCATAACCCAGGCCGGGCGGATCGAATTCGCGCTCAACGCCGGGCGGATCAACACCGATTTCATCGACAATTCCGCCGGAGTGGATTGTTCCGATAATGAAGTGAACATCAAGATCGCGCTCAGCACCGTCAGCGGTCTGGAACCGGCCCGGCGCAATGCCCTGCTGGCTCAGATGACCGACGAGGTCGCCGCGCTGGTGCTGGAGGACAACCGGCTGCAAGCACTCGCCTTGTCGATTGCGCAGGCTTCGGGGGCCCAGGCCATGGGCGCCTATGTCCGCCTGATCGAGACGCTGGAGGAAAGCGGCGCGCTCGATCGCCGCACCGAGGGGCTGGCAAGCAACGATGTTCTCGCCCGCCGCTCCGCCGAAGGTCATGGCCTTACTCGGCCCGAGCTGGCGGTGCTGCTGTCCAATGCCAAGCTGGCTTTGCAGGACACGCTGGAGAATTGCGATCTGGCGCAGACTCCCGCCGTCGAGCCTTTGCTGCTGGGCGATTTCCCGCCGCAATTGCAGCGCGATTTCCGCGCCGCCTTGCTCGCCCATCGGCTGCGCCCGCAGATTGTGGCGACCGTGGTGGCCAACCGCATCATCAACCGCATGGGGATGATCCATCCGTTCGAGTTGGCCGAGGAGGAAGGCGCCAGTCTGGCCGAGATTGGCGGCGCCTTCGTGTCCGCCTGCCAATTGCTCGGCATGGAACAGCTGTGGCAGGCAATTGACGCTGCCACCATGCCCGAGGCGGCGCGGCTGATGCTGTTTGATGCAGCAGCGCTGGCGCTGCGAGGGCATATGGCCGATCTGCTGCGCAGCACCCCCCTCGCCGCCGGGATCGCTGCTGCAATGGCTGAACTCGCCGCCCATGCCGACAGCCTGCTGGGAAGCGAGGCGCGCGGGCAGATTGATGGCCTGGCCGCGCGGCTGGTGCAGTCGGGCGCTCCAGCCGAATTGGCCGGGATGGTCGCCGGTTTGTTCGCGCAGGATGGGGCGATTGGCCTGGCCACTCTGGCCCATGACACGCGGCTGCCGGCGGTCGAGCTGGCGACGCGATTCGTCAGCCTTGGGGCGATGCTGGGGATCGATTGGGCGCAATCGCGCGCCGCGCTGATGAGCCCGGCCGATCCGTGGGACCGTCTGCTGGTGGCCGGACTAGCGCGCGATTTTCAGCAGATGCGGTTTGATTTCCTGCGTTTGGCCGCTGCGGGGAACGAGCCCGATTCTGGCTTCCACCAGCGGCTAGACGCCTGGGCCTCCGCCCGCTCGCCGGCCATCGCCCGCTTCCGCGCGGTGATCGCCCGGGCGCAGGCGGCGGGTGCGCTGACCCCGGCCATGCTCGCCCAGATCGCCAGCCAGGCACGCAACCTGTTGCAGCACTAGCGATGTGGTGGCAAAGGCTCGCGCCATGAGCAACGCAGATATTGTTATCGTAGGCACCGGCCATGGCGGCGCGCAGGCAGCTATTTCGCTGCGCCAGAATGGTTTTGCCGGTTCAATCTTGATGATCAGCCGCGACGTGGTGCCGCCCTATGAGCGGCCACCGTTGTCGAAGGAATATCTGGCGGGCGACAAGCCGTTCGAGCGGCTGCTGATCCGGCCCGAGAGCTTCTGGGCCGAAAAGGATATCACGCTGATGCTGGGCACCAGCGTCACGCAGGTTGATCCGGCGGCCAGGCAGCTGACGCTCTCGCACGGCGATCCAGTGACATACGGCACGCTGATCTGGGCGGCGGGCGGCGATGCGCGGCGCTTGTCTTGTGCCGGCGCCGAGCTGGCGGGCGTTCATGCGGTGCGCGACAAGGCTGATGTCGATGCCATGATGGCCGATCTGGCGGGCGGAGCGCGGCGCGTTGTGGTGGTCGGTGGTGGCTATATCGGGCTGGAAGCAGCCGCCGTACTGAGCAAGTTCGATTGCCAGGTGACGCTGCTGGAGACCCTGCCCCGCCTGCTGGCGCGCGTCGCGGGTGAAGCCTTGTCAGACTTCTTCGCCAGCGAACATCGCGCCCACGGGGTGGATGTGCGGCTGTCATGTGGGCTCGATTCGATCCTCGGCGATGGCACGCGGGTAACGGGCGTAAAGCTGGACAATGGCGACGAACTGCCTTGCGATCTGGTGGTGGTGGGCATCGGCATCGTGCCGGCCGTGGCCCCGCTGATCTCAGCAGGCGCGGCGGGCAGCAATGGTGTGGATGTCGACGAATTCTGCCGCACCAGCCTGCCCCACATCTACGCCATCGGCGATTGCGCGGCCCATGCCAATTCCTACGCCGAGGGCGCGGTGGTCCGGCTGGAGAGCGTGCAAAACGCGCATGATATGGCCAGCCTCGTGGCCAAGGCGATCTGCGGGGACGCAAAACCCTATGACGCCCTGCCATGGTTCTGGTCAAACCAGTATGACCTGCGGCTACAGACTGCTGGGCTGAGCACCGGCCACGATACAGCCGTGCAGCGCGGTGATCCGGCAACACGCAGTTTCTCGGTGGTCTATTGCAAGGCTGGGCGGGTGATCGCGGTCGATGCGGTCAATGCGATGAAGGACTATGTTCAGGGCCAGAAGCTGGTCAAGGCGCGGGCCGTGGTGGATGCGAGTTTGCTGGCAGACGCCGGGGTGCCGCTCAAGGACATGCTCTAAGCTGCTCCAAAGCCCAAAGCGCTGCCTCCACCACCACCGCATCAGGATCATCCAGCAGCGCTTTCACCAGTGGAGCCAGCGCGCCATTGCCGCTGTTGCCCGCCGCGATCAGGCAATTGCGCACGAAGCGGTTGCGCCCCACCCGCTTGATCGGGCTGCCGGAAAATTTGGCCCGAAAGCCCGCATCATCGAGCGCCAGCAGCACCGCCAGATCGGGCGCCACCAGGTCCTCACGCGCGGTGAAGGCCTGATGGCGGGCGGCGGTCTGGGCAAATTTGTTCCACGGGCACACCGCCAGACAATCATCGCAGCCATAAATGCGGTTGCCGATAGCGCGGCGGAATTCCAACGGGATCGGGCCTTTGTGCTCTATCGTCAAATAGGATATACAACGCCGTGCATCTAACCGATAAGGTTCAGGAAAGGCCTTGGTCGGACAGGCGGTCTGGCACGCATGGCACGATCCGCAGCGGTCATCATGCGGGGCATCGGGCGTGAACGGCAGCGTGCAATAGATCGCACCCAGAAACAGCCAACTGCCATGATCCCGGCTGACAAGGTTGGTGTGCTTGCCCTGCCAGCCGATCCCGGCCGCCGCACCCAGCGGCTTTTCCATCACCGGCGCGGTATCAACAAACACCTTCAGCGCCATCTCGGTGCCGTTCGCCTCGGCCTGCGCCACCAGCCAGCGGGCCAGCTCCTTGGCCGCCTTCTTCAGCACATCGTGATAGTCACGCCCTTGGGCATAGACCGAAATCCGCGCCTTTTCGGCGTCACCCTCCAACGCCAGCGGATCGCCATCAGGGGCATAGGACATGCCCAGCGCGATCACGCTTTGCGCGTCGGGCCACATCGAATGCGGACCTTGACGCACCTCGGCCCGGTCCTTCATCCAGCCCATCGTGCCATGGAATCCCTCGCCCAGCCACTGCTGCAGCCGGGTAGAGCGCACAGGATCATCAGCCGCCGGGGCAAAACCGATCGCGGCAAAGCCAAGCTCCGCCGCCTTGTCGCGCAGAGCTTGCTGAAGCGATGCAATGACCGCGGCGTTAACCATAATCACACTTGCCCCTGTTCATGCTTGGCCTGTAACCCGCATCCATGGACATTACGACATCTGCCTTGATCACCCCCCCAATCGCCACCCCAAACGAACCAGCAATCGACGCGCGCGGCCTGGTTAAGCGGTTCGACAATACGCTGGCGGTCGATGGGGTTGACCTGTTGGTCCCGCGTGGTTCGATCACTGGTATTCTTGGCCCCAATGGCGCCGGCAAGACCACCACCTTGCGGATGCTGCTGGGTATTATCGACCCCGATGCCGGATCGTGCCGGGTACTGGGGCATGACAATCCGCGCGATGTTGCCCGGCTGATCGGCTATCTGCCTGAGGAGCGTGGGCTCTATCCCTCGATGAAAGCAGTCGAGGCGATTGCTTTCATGGGCGCGCTGCGTGGTCTGCCGCTGGCCCAAGGGCGCGTGCGGGGGCGGGAGTTGCTGGAGGATTATGGCCTCGGCCATGCGGCTGACAGGCAGATCCGCCAACTCTCCAAGGGCATGGCGCAGATCGTGCAATTGCTCGGAACGCTGGTGCATGATCCAGAGCTGGTGATCCTGGATGAGCCGTTCAGCGGCCTCGATGCGATCAATCAGGGCAAGCTCGAGGTGCTGATCCGCAGCCTCGCTGACAAAGGCGTGACGGTGATCTTCTCCACCCATGTCATCGCCCATGCCGAGCGATTG
>CAMDSM010000054.1 GCA_945906905.1 Altererythrobacter xiamenensis
CGGCTGAGCGTGCCCGCGCCGATCATCCGCACCGGGCCGTGGGGGGTGTCCTCCATGATATCGAAAGCATCGTGCACATGGCCCGAAAGCACGGCCAGCACCCCGCGCCGCGCCAGCTGGGCCAAGGCGTTCGCGCCGCCGTGGGTCAGCGCGGTGCCGTGGGTGCCCGCCTCGCGCAAGGGATGGTGCGCGGTGACCAACACGCGCGTTCCGGCGGGCAGCGCGTCGATTTGCGCCAGACACGTCACCAAAGCCCGATTGGTAATCCAGCCCTTCGACCAGTTAAGCCGTGGCTGCGCTGGGACATTGGTGTTGAGCTCGACCAGCGCGAGGCCCGGCAGGTCAGCCGGTCGCTCCACCCGCAACCGGAAAGCGTCAAACCGGCCGAGCGGACGCAGATAGCGTGACGGCAGATGGTAGCCGGGCAAATCGTGATTGCCCGGACCAAGTGTGACGGGAGCATCGAGCGATTGAATCCAGCGGGTGGCGGCGGCGAATTCGTGTCGCCGCGCGCGCATGGTGATATCGCCAGTGATCGCCACCAGATCGGGGCACCGCGCGGCAATCTCTTCCCGCACCCACTCGATCGCGGCCCGATCCTCCAGCCCGAAATGAACGTCGCTGAGGTGGAACAGGGTGATCGCTTTGCTCATACCCGGCCCGTCAGAATGGCCCATGCGGCCAGCGCGTTGATCGCAGAATAGCCGGCATAGGCCCAGCCCCAGGCCGGATCGGCATTGGCTGCCAGCATCGCCACCAGCAACACTACGAATTCCAGCCCGAGCGTGAATTTGGCGGCCCCTAGCCGTGCCATTCTGCCACTGACCAGCGAGCGCACCATCACATGCCCGCTATCAAGCACAGCGCAGTGCGCGGCGAAATTGGCAATGCCGAGCAGGAAGATGAGTGCAATTGCGATCATGGTGGCCATCGGCTGATCTTGTGCCGCGTCTGGCGCAGCTATGCAAACGCCGTTCGTAGTCTGGGTGCGGCGTTTCGTCGGGCAACAGAATCGCTGGTCGAGCCAACAGGCCCGCAGGTCGAGCGTGCCGCGACCACAGCGCGATACTGGCCTAGTCCCAAACCTGCGCCGCAGCCGAACCAGTCCCATCGGCTGCGGTGCAGCCCCTTCAGGAGGGAAGGGTTCTCAAGGAAGGAAAAACCCATGTTCAAGACAATTTCAGGCGCGCCCGCCTTCGCAATTTTGGCAGCCGCTGCACTGGCGGCAAGTCCGGCATTGGCGCAAGAGCGTGATACCCGCACAACCGGCGTCAGCTATCAGGATCTTGACCTGGCGACTGAGGCAGGCCGGGCCGAGCTTGCCCAGCGGATCGACGACGCCGCCCGGCAAGTGTGCGGGATGGACGAACGTTCGGTCGGCTCAAACATCGTCAGCCGCGAATCGCGTGACTGCTTTCGCGCGGCCAAGCGAGAGCTGGAACAACATTTCGCGGGCGTAATCGAACGGCGCAACCACGCTGGCTGACGGCTTTCCCGCCCCCGGAAAGACGCCAGACGAAGGGCGTCCGGACCTCCGGGCGCCCTTCTATTTGCACCTGGCCGCGATTACTTTCGCCCGGCCCCATTACTTTCGCCCGGCCATTGCCTTGACCCGGCGCAGATAAGTGCGCCCGATGCGCAGATCGAGATCTTCGTCCAGCTCCACGCACCACACGCCCAGCCCTTCGTGGCGCAAACCGCGGATCATATCGCGCCGCAGAATGGTCGAGCGGTGGATGCGGATGAATTTCTCCGGATCGAGCCGCGCTTCCAGCCCGGCGATGGTCTGCAACAGCAGATAGGAACCGCTGCCGACGTGCAGCCGGACATAGTCGCGCTCAGCATCGATGCGGCTGACCTGGGCGGCATCGATCCGCAGCAACTCCGAACGGTTGGGAACCCAGAATTCGCTGAGCCATCGGGTCTCACCAGGCGACGCTGCCGCCGCCTTGTCTCGCCGCGCCAGTGCCCGGCCAATGGCCCGCTCCAACCGATCCACAGCCACCGGCTTGAGCACATAATCAACCGCATCAAGATCGAACGCCTCAACCGCGAAATTCTCATGCGCGGTGACGAAAATCACTGCCGGGGGCGCGGCAGCCTTGGCCAGTTCGCGCGCCAGCGCCAGCCCGTCCATCCCCGGCATGGTCATATCGAGCAGCAGCAGATCGGGCGTCAGCTTTTCCGCCAGCCGCAGCGCCGCCTTGCCGTCATTGGCAGTGCCGACCACCTGCAACCCATCAAGCTCGGCGCACAGCACCTGCATCCGCTCCACCGCCAATGGCTCGTCATCGACGATCAGCGTGCGCAACTGCTCGCTCATTCAGCGGCCTCGCGCTGGTGAGCGCCGCGCGTTATAGGTAGGCGCAGTTGAGTGGAATAGCCGCCCGGCACCGGCCCCGAATCTATCGACGCCTCGTTGCCAAAGCGCGCCGCCAGCCGCTCGCGGACATTGGCCAGGCCGATGCCAAAGCCGCTGCTGGCCGCAGTTCCGCCGCCATCGCCATTGTCCGAAACGCTCAGCACCAGCCGCCCAAAATCCTCGCGCGCAGCCAGAGTGATCCGCACCTGCCCGCCAGACCCAGCGACCGCATGTTTGACTGAATTTTCCACCAGCGGTTGCAAGATCATGCCCGGCACCTGGCAATCGGCGAGCTCAGGCGGGATCGAATAGTCGACAGCCAAGCGCAGCGGGAAACGCACTCCCTCGATATCGAGATAGAGCTTCTGCAGGGCGATCTCGTCGGCCAGCGGCACATCATTGGTGAGATCATCGGCCAGGCTGCGGCGATAGAAAGTGCTGATCATCTGGATCATCCGTTCGGCGCCCTGCGTCTTACCAGTCAACACCAGGGCCGAGAGCGAATTCAAGGTGTTGAACAGGAAGTGCGGGTTCACCTGATAGCGCAGACTTTGCAGTTCCGCTGCCTTGGCTGCGCGGCGATAGGCCCCCTCGCGTTGCTCCGCCGCGCGCGCCGCGTCGCCCGTCAGCAGCGCCAAGTAGAGCGCGCACCAGGCCAGCATCATGAAATAGCGGCCATAGGCAACCTCGACGATCTGCTCCCAATAGCTGCCCTGCAAGCTGGCGGCGGGCACGGTGGCGGTGTCTTGTGGTGTGGCCGGGCCGCCCATCTCGGGGACTGCCATCGAGGGAATATCCACCAGTAGATCGCCCGACTGGTCACGCCTCACGGTAAAACCCAATTGCTCGGCTGAACGGGCAAACACCCGCTCCTCCATCGGGGCAAACACCAGCTGGTTGGATTGCGCGATCAGCAAGGCCACGGGCAAAGACAGCAGCAGCGCCGCCCCGATCTTGATCCACAGCGCGCGCTGATCGAACAGGCGCAGGATCAGCCAAAGCCCCACGGTAATCGCCACCCCGGCGGCAGAACTGAGCGCGCGGCGCCAGAAGCCTTCGGCTGTGAAGCCAATATCGAGCAGCTCGCTGCGCAGGGTGGTGAGCAGGAAATAGCACAGCCATAGGCCGACAATCGACAATAACACCGTGCGAAACGGCACCCGCGCCGTCTGGTCGGCCACTAGGTCATCCGGGTCGCTTTGGGTTGCTTCAAAATCCATCCACACAGTCTAGCCGCCGAAAACCCGCCAAGGCCAGCCCCTTGAAGCCGCCTTGTCGGACAGCGTCAGGCGTTGGTCGATCCGGCTTCGACCACGCATTCATCCCCAAACCAGCCGTGGCCCCACGATGGCAGGCCCTCAAGCAGGTCCAGCGCGCCTTCTTCCAGGCAAGCGAAGATGAACCCTTGGTCAAGGTAGAAGAAGGCAAACGGCCGCCCCGTATCAGCCCGCTCCAGCGCCCGCGCCATGTGGCCGTGGAGCACGGTGCTGAGATATTTCACGTGCCCCTGCCAGTGCCATTCCTGTTGCTCGCCGTTCAGGACCAATCGCATGGTCACAGGGACCGAGCGATCGCCGCCGATATTGCCTTCGATAACCTCGACCTGCTCCACAACCAGCGCACCTTGGCTAATGCGGGCCATGTCGCGGACCTGCTGAACGAGGTATTCGGGCTCCTGCTCCACCTGTGTTTCATGGACCACGAACCGCTCGGTCCAGTGCGCCGGGTCAAGTGCATCGCCAAACCATTCGCGCGGATCGGACAGCGCAAGAAGCACGTCCTCCAGCGCGATCTCTTCTGCGCCATTCTCCGTGCTATCGGCCACATGCGGGAAGGCCAGCGCGGCGTCGGGCACTTGCGGCGCGAACAGTCCGGCGCGGGCCAATGCATCGACCATGCGGCGAACCTCGGCCTGCCCCTCGGTAGCCAGCTGTGGAATCGGCCCGGACCAGGGCGCTTGCGGCTCTGGGGGTGCGAGGGTGGATTTGCTGGATTTCCGGCGGCTCTTTTCGGCGCGGCGGCTGTTCGCGGCCCGCTCGTCAGGGTGCATGATCCAGCCGCGCCGGACAGCTAAATCCAGCGCCAGCAACAACACTGGCATGCCGAGAAAGAAAGCCGCTCCCAGCCAGATGCCCATCCATAGCGAGCCCAGCCCCATCACCGCCGAAACGCCCAGCGCAGCCCATGGAATATCGATACCCCGGCGGCGCTCCCAGCTCATGCAAGCAACCCTTCCTCGGCGATCTTGCGCTTCCAATGGGCCGGCGCCAGCGTGTGGACATTGTTGCCCGCCGAATCGACCGCCACGGTCACCGGCATGTCCTGCACGGTGAATTCGTAGATCGCCTCCATCCCCAGATCCTCAAAGCCGACCACCCGCGATTCGCGGATCGCGCGCGATACCAGATAGGCCGCGCCGCCGGTGGCCATCAGATAGGCGACCTTGTGCTTGGCGATGCATTCCACTGCGCCCTGCCCGCGCTCGGCCTTGCCGATCATCACCAGCAGACCCAGTTCGAGCATCATGTCGGTAAACTTGTCCATCCGCGTGGCCGTGGTCGGGCCAGCCGGGCCAACCACCTCGCCCATGATCGGATCGACCGGGCCGACATAGTAGATCGACCGGCCGCGGAAATCGACCGGCAGCTCCTCGCCGCGGGCGAGCATTTCCTGAATGCGCTTGTGCGCCGCGTCGCGCCCGGTCAGCATCTTGCCGTTGAGCAGCAAGCGGTCCCCGTGTTGCCAGCTGGCCACTTCGGCGGCAGTCAGAGTGTCGAGATCGACCTTCTTGGCCGCCACATCGGGCTGCCAGTGGACATCGGGCCAGGCATCAAGATCGGGCACTGGCAGGAAGGCCGGGCCCGTTCCATCAAGCGTGATATGGGCGTGGCGGGTGGCGGCGCAATTGGGGATCATCGCCACCGGCTTGCCCGCTGCATGACACGGCCAATCGAGAATCTTGACGTCGAGCACGGTCGACAGCCCCCCTAGCCCTTGCGCGCCGACGCCGGTGGCATTGACGGCATCGTAGATCTGGATGCGCAGCTTTTCGATATCGTTCTGGGCCCCGCGCGCTTTCAGCTGGGCCATGTCGATCGGCTCCATCAGACTGAGCTTGGCCAGCTTCATGCAATGTTCCGCCGTGCCGCCGATACCAATGCCCAACATGCCCGGCGGACACCAGCCCGCGCCCATCAGCGGGATCTGCTCGATCACCCAATCGACGATATTGTCGCTCGGGTTCATCATCTTGAACTTGGCCTTGTTCTCGCTGCCGCCACCCTTGGCCGCGACATCGATCGAGACCTTGTTGCCGCGCACCATCTCGACCGACAGCACGCACGGTGTATTGTCGCGGGTGTTGCGGCGGGTGAAGGCGGGATCGGCCAGCACCGAAGCGCGCAGCTTGTTCTCGGGCAGGGTATAGGCGCGGCGCACCCCATCATCGACCACGTCCTGCAGATCGCGATCCGATTCAAGGCGGCAATCCTGCCCCCACGCGATGAACACGTTGACGATCCCGGTATCCTGACAGATCGGCCGGTGCCCCTCGGCGCACATCCGGCTGTTGGTGAGGATTTGGGCTATGGCGTCCTTGGCGGCGGGGCCTTGTTCGGCCTTATAGGCCTCGCCCAAAGCCAGAATGTAATCCATCGGGTGATAGTAGGAGATATATTGCAGCGCATCGGCGACGCTGGCGATGATGTCCTCTTCGCGGATGATGGTAACCGGGTTCATCTGAGCCGTGCTCCTGCTGATACAATTTGCGGCACGCCTTGGCCGCTGTTGCTGCTAGGGACAAGCCCCAAAGGCCTTGGCGTCTGGCCCTCATACGCCTAAGGCACGCTCCGGCAAGAGTGACGAGAGACCCCAACCCAGTGACGCTCCTCAATTCCCCCACATTGGACAACCCATCCGCGCCCGAGTCCGCTATCGGGCGGCGGGCGATGATCGCCAGCATGATCGACAGCCAGTTGCGCACTTGCGGCGTAACGGCAGATGCGGTGATCGACCGGATGCGCAGCGTTCCGCGCGAGGACTTCGTGCCCGCAGCGGCGCGCCATGTCGCCTATACTGATCGGGCAGTGCCGCTGGGTGACGGCAAGTTCCTCGCCGCCCCGCTGGTCCACGGCATGATGCTGCAGGAAGCCGCCCCACGGCTGGAGGATAGCGCGGTGCTGGTCGATGGCGGCAGCGGCTATCTGGCCGAACTGCTGCGTCCGCTGGTCGGCACGCTGAAGGTGCTCACGCCTGAGCAAGCGCTGACCGCCGCGCGCGGGTCTGCCAAGGCCGATCTGATTATCATCGACGGCGCTATCGAGCAGATGCCCGATGCCTTGTCCAAACGGCTGGCCGGCGATGGCCGCGTGGTTTGCGGCCTGCTGCAAAATGGTGTGACCAGTCTGGCGCGCGGGCGCAAATCGGGCGGGCAGATCGCGTTCATGCCGCTGTCCGACCTTGGCATCCCGCGCCTGCCCGCATTCGACAAGCCGAAGGGCTGGAGCTTCTGAGCATGATCCGTTTTGGTCTGAAAGCCGCCCTGAAAGCCAGCCTGCTTGCAGCCGCCTGTTGCGCTGCCACCGCCCCGGCTGCGGCTGACACTCTGCGTGAAGCGCTGGTGCAGGCCTATGCCAGCAACCCGCAGCTGGCCGCCGCCCGTGCCCAGCAGCGCGCCACCGATGAAACCGTGGTCATCCAGCGCGCCAGCGGCCTGCCCTCGGCCAGCACCACCACCAGCGTGACCGAATTTATCGACGCCAGCCCGGCCCGATCACTCTCGGCCAATCTCAACCTGACCGCGCCGATCTATTCCGGCGGCTCGGTCCGCAACGGCATTCTGGCGGCAGAAAACCGCATCGAAGCCGGGCGCGCTGACTTGCGCGGGACCGAGAGCGAGGTTTTCAGCCGGGTGGTCGCGGCCTATATGGACGTGATCCGGGGTGAGGCAATTGTCGGCCTGACACGCAACAACGTCCAGGTGTTGTCGGTTAATCTGGATGCCACCAGTGACCGGTTCGAGATCGGCGATCTGACCCGAACCGATGTCGCGCAATCGGCCAGCCGCCTGGCGCTGGCCCGCAGCGATCTGCAAACGGCCGAGGCCAATCTGGCCATCGCGCGCGAGAATTATGTCGCGCTGGTTGGCTCCGCGCCCGATTCGCTCCAGCCTCCGCCGCCGCTGCCGGGCCTGCCCACCAGCGTGTCCGATGCCGAGGATAGCGCGCTGGAGCATAACCCCGATCTGATCGCCGCGCGCGAACGGACCGAGGCGGCGGGCTATGACATCCGCGTGGCCGGGGCCGGGCGGATGCCACGGCTGGAGGCTTTCGCCAGCACCGGCTATCAGAACTTCTTCGGCTCGCTGGAGGCAATCCCCGGCACCATCGCGACAAACCAGGCCAGCACCTCGGCACAAGCGGGCTTGCGGGTGACGCTGCCGATCTTCCAGGGCGGGCGGGTCTCGTCCCTGCAGCGCCAGGCGCAGGCCCAGTCGCTCGCCACGCTCGAACAGGCCATCGGCACCGAGCGCAGCGTGCTTTCGCAAGTCCGCGCCGCTTGGTCGAGCTGGCGCGCGGCCAATGGCATCATTGCTTCCACCCAGGCCGCCGTTGACGCCGCCGAACTGAGCCTCGAAGGCGTGCGGGCGGAAAATTCCATCGGTAACCGCCAGATCCTCGACGTGCTCAACGCCGAGCAGGAGTTACTGTCGGCCCGCGTCCAGCTGGTCACCGCCCGGCGCAACGAATATGTCGCCGGTTTCACCCTGCTGGCCGCGATGGGCCGGGGCGAGGCGCGCGATCTGGGGCTGGATAGCGACGGCCCGCTGTATGATCCGATGGCCAATTATAATCGGGTGCGCGATATCATCTGGGATTGGCAGCGCGATCCCGATCCCGTCGCCCGCTCCACGCGCACCGTTGACATACCGGCACAAGACGGCAACATTTCCGCCGACTGAAAAGGGGCAGGTCCACCATGCGACACGAAGGCGAGCCATCGGTCGAGGAAATACTCGAATCGATCAAGAAAGTGATCGCGCGCGACAACCGTGACAGCGCCGATGCCGTGCGCCGCCGCCGCGAGTCCGAAGGGCTGGTCGCGCGTCCCACGAACGCAGACGACGAGGACGAAGATGACGATATTCTCGACCTCAGCATGATCGCGTCGCAGATGACTGGTCCCGAAGCCCCCCCAGAACAGGCTGGCGAAGGGCTGACCAATGCCGATGCCGCCGATGCCATGCGCCAGTCGCTCGCAGCCCTCGCCATGCTGGCCGAACCCTCGGCCCCGCCGCGCATCGTGCGTTCGGGCGAAACCTCGCTCGAAGGGCTAGTGCGCGAGATGCTGCGGCCAATGATGGCGCAATGGCTCGATGCCAACCTGCCCGTTATCGTTGAGCGGCTGGTGAAGGCAGAGATCGCCCGAATCGCCGGCAAACGCGGCTGAACACCCCCACAACCACACCTGACGAACTGGAAAGGGCTGGCCGCGCGCTGGCCGCAATCGGCGGCGATGCAATCGAGCGGCACATTTTCCTGTGCGCCATGTCGGACAAGCAGAAGTGCTGTAGCCGCGAGGTGGGCGAGGCCAGCTGGAATTTCCTCAAGCGGCGGCTGAAAGAGCTGGGGCTGGTTGGAAAAGCCCAAACTGGCCGCCGCATGCAGCGGACCAAGGCCGATTGCTTGCAAGTGTGCCTCGCCGGACCGGTCGCGGTCGTCTGGCCCGATGGCGTGTGGTATCATTCGTGCACCGAGGACGTGCTCGAACGGATCATTCAGGAGCATCTGATCGGCGGCACCCCGGTGGAGCAATTCCGCCTGCGACCTGCGGCGGATTAGTCTTCCGGCGTGTCGTCGATCGCCGAATCATGCCCACTGCTGCTCGACAGGAACACCAGTCCCATCAGCGCGCTCATCAGCAACATGGCTGCGCTGATGCCCAGTGCGATGGCGATGTAGAAATGCACCGAAACCAGGCCCATTTCCTTATAGAGCAGCGCCATGGCCAAGATCACCACGCCCATGGTCATCCCGAACATCAGCCGCATCAGCCGTCGATAGCGCGCCCAGGCCTGGGCGGCGGTTTGCGGATCGTCGAGCGGCGAGCGGTTGGTCATGCCGCGTCCTTGCCTCTTCTTGCCAAGCCATGCAACGCGCCACGTATTCGTCCGATTTGGCCGCAAGGGGTGTTTCATGTCATACTTGAGACAGAGGAAGGAGGCGACTCATGTCGATTGCTCAGATTATCAGGGCCCGCCAACAAGATATCATCAGCTGCACGGCGCATGACAGTGTCCGCCATGCGGTCGCTTTGCTGGCGGAAATGCGCATTGGTGCACTGCCAGTGATGGATGGCGAAATGGTGGTGGGGATATTTTCCGAACGCGATGTGCTGCACGGGGTGGCGCGTGAAGGCGGTGCGGTGTTGGATCGGACGGTGGGTGAGGTGATGACGTCGCCCGCCATCACCATCGATTCCGCGCACGATGCGTTGGACGCAATGGCGTTGATGACAAGGCGGCGTATCCGCCATCTGCCAGTGGTCGATGGCACAACCTTTCTGGCCTTTGTCTCCATCGGCGATCTGGTCAAATTCCGCATCGAACAGATCGAGGCGGAGGCCGAGGCGATGCGCGAATATATCACCATGGCTTGAGTGCGGGCCGGCGAACCCCTACATTGGCTTCATGACCCAGCCGCTCATTCTTTCGCCAGCAGCCGCCACGCGCGTGGCCCTGATCGCCGCCAAGCAGGGAAAACCTGCCGTTTTGCGGCTGGCTGTGGAGGGCGGCGGCTGTTCCGGCTTCCAATACAAGTTCGATCTGGCCGATGGGCCATCGCCCGATGATGTGGTGAGCGAGACCAGCGGAGTGCAGCTGGTGGTCGATCCGATCAGCCTTGATCTGATCGCGGGCAGCACGGTCGACTATGTCGAATCGCTGGGCGGCGCGGCGTTCAAAGTGGAGAACCCGCAGGCAGCAGCTGGCTGTGGCTGTGGGGCAAGCTTCGGCATCTAAGTGAAAATCGCCAGCTTCAACATCAACGGTATCAAGGCCCGCCTTCCGCGCCTGCTTGAATGGCTGGAGGAAACCCGACCCACAGTCGCCTGCCTGCAGGAAATCAAGACACAGGACGAGGGCTTTCCCGCCGAGGAGTTCGCGAAGATCGGCTATCACGCCATTTGTCACGGTCAGAAGAGCTTCAACGGCGTGGCAATTTTGGCCGACGGTGTGCAACCGGTGGAGGTGCAACGCGGCTTGCCGGGCGATGATGCCGACGAGCAATCGCGCTATCTTGAAGCCGATGTCGGCGGCGTCCGCATCTGCAACCTCTATCTGCCCAATGGCAATCCGCAGCCCGGCCCCAAATTCGATTACAAGCTGGCGTGGATGGAGCGGCTGCGCGTGCGCCTGGCCCAACATCTGGCTGACGAGCTACCCTGCGTGGTGCTGGGCGATTTCAACGTCATTCCGCACGATTCTGACGTCTGGGCGGTCAAGGCCATGGCCGATGACGCGCTGATGCAGCCGCAATCACGCGACGCCTATATGCGCCTGCTAAACCAGGGCTGGACCGACGCCTTGCACACGCTCAATCCGCGAGGCGGCTTGTGGACCTATTGGGACTATCAGGCCGGCGCGTGGCAGCGCGACCACGGCTTCCGCATCGATCACCTGCTGCTGTCCCCCGATTGCGCCGACCGTCTGGTCAACGCCGGAGTCGACAAGGACCATCGCGGGCGTGAGAAGGCCAGCGATCATGCGCCAGTGTGGGTGGAATTGCGCAACTGACCGTGCTTGGGGCCACCAAACGGACCCGCAGGGTCCGCAAGGCCGAACGGCCGCCGCGCCTCACGGCGCGCATTTACCGATAAAAAATATGACTATCGATCCGTGTCACACTCGCCCGGTTGCTGGCCCATTGTGGGCGCACGCGGGCAGCGTGGAAGTAGAGCGCGTCACCTGCCGCACTGTCCCACAGATCCTGGTGGGCGATGCGGGCGATGGCGCGGGCGTTGCGCCAGGCGGTGGATCCCGCATCAGGTGTGGGGATCTGGCCGCCGCGGACGAATGAGAACTGGCCGCGCTGGCGCACCACCGAGCAGTAATCATCGGGAAACTGGCCAGACGTGGCGCGGTTGATCACCACGCGGGCAACCGCCAGCTGTCCGCTCAATTGCTCACCACGCGCCTCGAAATAGACTGCTTGTGCCAGGCACAGCAGTTCGGGCGAGAGTTCGCTTGTTGCCGGGATCGAGGTCACCAGCGCCTGAAGCGAGGTGGCGGTTGAGGTTGGGGTTTGGGCAGCTGTTTGTGCCGGCATATCCTGCACCACGGGCTCGGAGACAAAGCGCAGCTGGCTCGTCAAATCCGCAGGCTCGGGAGCGGTTTCGACCAAAGTTTGGTCTTGGGCTATGGCGCCAGATAGGCCGGCGCCGGAAAACAGGGCAATCATTATGGCAGCCGAAGCGAATGCCCCGGCGCGGAGGGTCTTGCTAGTCATCAATCAGTTAAGCTCAGGGCGGTGGGAAACCCGTCGCAGGTTGGTTTTGCGCGCGCCCGAAGGTGCAGTTACAAAAGCCGTGATCCCAATCGGGAGCCTGCCGGTTTGCCCCCGTCTGCGTGCCAAAGTCACCGGCATTATTGCCGGCCCGCAAAGGCCTACGCTGAGGAAGTCGGGGCGCACATAGCGATGATCACCCCCCTGTCAACCAATGCCGCCTCAGTTTCCGATGAAACGTTCTGCATTTGCGATATCCAGCTCGACGATCCACAGATCGGGGTCCTGGCGCTTGCGACGGTCACAATATTCGGTGAATTCATGCCGATTTTCAGGGTTTTGGGTCTTGGAAAGGGTCCATTTTCTGGTCCCATCGAGCTGCGGCATCCGCTCATAGAGGCGCGCCTGTGTGGCGCCATGGCAACAGATTACCAGCAATGTCCCGGCATCGCGCTCCCCCTTGGCGATAACCATGCCGAAGCCGCCCTCGGCCGCCACAGCGCGGATCAGGCCATTGGCCTCAAGGTGGGCGGGGAGCCGGTCGTCAGGCAAGGTGGTCAGGCAACATCGCGGTCCGAGACATTGGTGAGCAAGCCGTAGATCGCCTCCTCGTCCGGGGCATCGGCCAGCGCATCGCGCATATCCTCATCACGGGCCATGCGCGAAATCGCCGCCAGCGCATGAAGATGGGCCGCACCGCTGTTTTCAGGCGAGAGCAGGCCGAACACCAGATCGACCGGCAATCCATCAGCAGCGTTGAATTCCGCCGGGTGGTTCAGCCGCAGCAAGGCCGCCACCGGGCGCTGGATGCCGGCAATACGCGCATGGGGAATGGCCACACCGCGCCCGAAGCCGGTGCTGCCCAGCTTCTCGCGTTCTTCGAGAAGTTCGAGCACCATTTCGGCGTCCAGATCCCAGCTGCGGGCGAACAAGGTGCTCAATCGCTCCAGAATCGCCTGTTTCGAATCGGCGTCCACAATGGCCACAGAATCGGGCAGAATCGCGAAAAGTGGTTCCATCTGTCAGTCTTTGCTAAACCCGAGGCCATGCCCACCCAGCTGGAGAGGCATTGAAAAGATATGTATATCGCCCTGATCCGAGCCGTGATCCAAAAGCGATTGGCACATGCGGACTTGGGTGTGTCCCGCAGCGCTCAGGACGGCTCAACCCAACCGATCGAGCCATCGCGGCGGCGATAGACCATATTGTGCCGGGCGGTGCCAGCGTTTTTGAAGAACAGCGCATTGGTGTGCCGCAGGTCGAGCATCATCACCGCGTCCGAAACGCTGCACTCGGGGATATCGACCCGCGTCTCGGCGATCACCGGCGGCGCATCGGACACCACCTCGGCGTCCTCCTCCACAGGCTCTTCATAGGCAAAGACGGTATAGGCCGCCTCTTCCTCGCGCATGGCGTGGGCCGATTGTTCGTGGCGGTCCTTGATCCGGCGTTTGTAGCGGCGCAGCTGCTTTTCAATCTTGTCAGCCGCCTGATCAAAAGCCTGCTGCGCAACCTGCGCCTCGCCGTGGCTTTTCAGGATCAGGCCGTGGTTCACATGCAATACGATATCGCAATCGAAGGCGTGGCTGGGTGCCTTGCCGAAAGTGACGGAGGATGATTGTGCCCGGTGGAAATATTTCTCGACGATATTTCCAAGGCGGTCGGAAGCATGTTCCTGCAAGGCTGCGCCGGTGTCGATCTGGTGGCCGGAAACGCGGATATCCATAAGGTTATGTCTCCTTCGAGGGACTTCAACAGACCCAATGTATGACCTGATTGAGACCGAATTGCGGTCAAGACCCGATCAATTTAGCCGCCATCAATTTAGCCATAGCGGCGAGGTAAGCGATTCGAGGAAGGCCGAATGCCGAGCCAACTCATCTGCGCTGGCTGCATGGGGGCGGGCCGGGCGGAAGGTGCCCGTTTGCGGGCGGAACGTGCGGATATCCTGCGCCACCTGTTCCACCTGCCCCGCCAGCTCCAGCCCGATCTGCCGCCCGCCGGTCAGCTCAACATAGACCTGCGCCAGCAATTCAGCATCGAGCAGCGCGCCGTGCTTGACCCGGTGGCTGCGATCCACGCCATAGCGGGTGCACAGGGCATCGAGCGAATGCTTGGCCCCAGGATGACGGCGGCGGGCGATCCCCAAGGTGTCGATCATCCGCTCCAGCCCGATCGCCGCCATCCCGCAGGCTGCCAGCTCTGCATTCAGAAAGCCGAAATCGAACTGCGCATTGTGCGCAACCAGCGGCGAATCGGCGATAAATTCCAGCAGGTCATCGGTCCGCTCGGCAAACAAGGGCTTGTCTGACAGGAAGGCGGCAGACAGGCCGTGGACCCGCTCGGCCTCCATCGGCATGTCGCGCTGGGGATTGAACCAGGCGTGGAAGGTGCGCCCGGTGGTAACGCGGTTGACCATTTCCACGCAGCCGATCTCCACCAGCCGGTCACCCGAATGGGGATCAAGCCCGGTGGTTTCTGTATCAAAGATGATTTCGCGCATGGCCGGATTATTGACCGCTGCGCGCCGCCTTGCAACTATTGCGTCAGGCTTGCCACCAGCTGTTTCACCTCCGCGCGCGTGTGATCGAGCGAAGCGCCGGTATCGATCACGAAGTCGGCACGGGCGCGCTTTTGCCCATCGGGCATTTGCAGCGCCAGAATATCGGCGAATTTCTCTGCCGTCATGCCGTCGCGCGCCAGCACCCGGGCGCGCTGGACATGCGCCGGGGCCGAAACCACCGCTACCTTGTCGACCCCGCCCATAGCGGTTTTTGGGCCAGTCTTTTCGAACAACAGCGGCACATCGAACACCACCAGCGGGGCGTGCCGGTGCGCTTCAAGAAAGGCTGCGCGGGCCTGTTGCACCGCTGGATGGACAATCGCCTCCAGCCGCGCCAGCGCCGCCGGATCGGCAAACACCAGCGCGCCCAAGGCTTGGCGAATCACACCTTGCGGGCCAGTCGAGCCGGGAAACGCCGCCTCGATTTCGCCGAGCAATACACCGCCCGGCCCCTGCATCCGCCGCACCTCGGCATCGGCATCGAACACCGGCACGCCGAGGTCGGCGAACATGGCCGCGACCGTGCTCTTGCCCATGCCGATTGAACCGGTGAGGCCGAGGATGAGGGGCTTACTCATCGGGTGAGGAGCGCACGCAATTCAGCGTCGCCGAGATCGCGCGGAGGGGCGACGCCGAAGAACTTCTCGAAGGCAATGGCCGCCTGACCGATCAGCATGTTCAACCCATCAATCGTGGCAAAACCGGCTGCCCGCGCCGCTTGCAGCAGCGGCGTGTCGAGTGGATCGGTGACG